>CAIXHF010000001.1 GCA_903919185.1 uncultured Opitutia bacterium
CCGCGGCGCTGCACGGCAGCCGTCACGAGCTCCTCGAGCAATGCACCATCGAGTGAGATCGGGCGGCGCGAATAGCGACGCCAGGCGATCTGCGACTTGCCATTCCAAAGGCCGGCACCGAGGCAACGGCCCTTCGGGTCGGTCAGCTCGACGCAATCGCCATCGACGGGCGGCGGCCCCGAGACATCGACCTCACCGAGGAAGGCCCATGGGTGACCACGAAGAGAACGTGCCGGAGGACCCGGACGGATACGAATAGCGCGAAGCATGTCAGTTGACCGAGCGTAACTTGGGAATCGCCCAGACGGCCGTCAGCACCGTCGGCAGCCACGCGGCCACCACAGGATGCAAGGCACCGCTGACACCGAAGGCGGAACAAATCGAACTCAGGAAAAAGAAACCTAAGAATAGACCGAACGTCTTGGCGACGCCGACCATGGGGTTAACCCGACCACCGACCACTGCGAACGGGATGGCCACGGCGATGACCACGAAGCAAATGGCGGGGCTAGACAGAATTGAATGGTAGCGCATGGCATAGGCGGCCCCACGTCCAGAAGTCGCCCCCCCCGCTTGATCAACATAACGCGCCACCTCCCGCAGGGAAAGGTCACTCGGGTCCCGGCGTGCGAACAGCATCACCTCCGGATCGTCGTCATAGCCTACCGGCGACAGCTTATCGAAATGCGGCTGGGCGACCATGCCCGCGACTGGGTCATAACGTTGGTCGCGGCCATCGCGAAAGGTCCACTTCCAGACCCCGTCGACTTTCTTGAATTCGGCGGTGCGAGCGGCGATGCAGCGCAGCAGGCGGTTACGGTCATCAAAAGTATAAACGAAAACCTCGTAGGCTTGGCCGGAGTTGATTCCGAGACGTGAGATTAGCCAGAAACGCCCGGACTTCGGATTCTGGAAGGAGACGAATTCGCCCTGACTAATCGGGACCACGACATCGCCCTTGGCCTTAATATAATTAAAACGTTCACGTTCCACCAGGTTACGCTGGGTCTCCAAGGCATCGGGCACCCAGACCGCGTTCAGTAAAGCCGTCGCCGCGGCTAAGACCACGCCCACCCACCAAAGCGGAGCCGTGAGACGCCACATTCCAATGCCCGCGGCACGGGCGGCGGCCAGCTCCTGATTGCGGTTCATGGCGCTCAGCACAAAAACTGTCGAAACCAGTAAAGAAACGGGAATGAGGACCGAAACCTTGGCGACCAGGCTACAGGCGAGGTAAGTGACGATGGTCCAGGTCGAGGAGCCCCAACCGAGGAAGTCCGGAATCCAATTATACCCCTCGGAAACGAGCAAGAGCCCGCAAAAGCTGGCCATGCACAGGGCGAAGACCTTGGCCCATTCGCGGAGGATGTATCGATCGAGGATGCGCACCTAACTGAATGACAACAGGCCCCGCCTCTTCAGCAACCCCAAAGGCGGTGGAAACTAGGCAGAAACAGGAAACAAATCCTTGTCATCCATGGTCTAGGAAACTGCATATCCCTACCCCCGCCGACACCACGTCGGGTGCCATCCCCCAGCAGTCATGTTCGTCCGCCCCACCCCACTTCGTCGCCTCGCCCTCTCCCTCGGGATTTTAGGGGCCGTTGCCGTGGCCGCCGCCGAGACCGCACCCCTTGAGTACAATCGCGACATTCGCCCGATCTTATCCGAGAACTGCTTCTACTGCCACGGGCCCGATGCCAATAAGCGCGAGGCTAAACTGCGCTTAGACATCCGGGAAGAAGCGTTAAAGAAGAAGGCCTTCATTCCTGGGGACGCCACCGGCAGTGAGCTCGTGAAACGACTCTTCTCCAAGGACGAGGACGAAGTCATGCCGCCACCCGAGGCACATCGTACAGTCACGGCTGCGCAAAAGGAAACCCTCAAGCGCTGGATCGCCGAGGGCGCACCCTATGAAGAACATTGGGCCTTCATCGCCCCTCGTCGTGCGACCCTCCCCGCCGTGGGTGAACGTCACCCCATTGACACCTTCGTTACCGAACGTCTCAAGCAGTCAGGCCTCGCCCTCTCACCCGAAGCCCCCCGTGAGGTCCTCCTCCGCCGCTTAGCCCTCGACCTGACTGGCCTGCCGCCAACGCCGGAAGAGACCGCGGCGTTCGTCGCCGACCGTAGCCCCGACGCCTACGAGAAGCAGGTCGATCGCCTACAAGCGTCCGTCCACTACGGCGAACGGATGGCGCTACCCTGGCTCGACGCCTCCCGCTACGCCGACAGCAACGGCTTCCAGCAGGATGGCGATACCTACCAATGGGTCTGGCGCGACTGGATGGTGCGACAGCTAAACGCCGACAAGCCCTTTGACCAGCTCAGCACCGAACTCTTAGCCGGCGATCTCCTGCCCAACGCGACTCCAGAGCAAAAACTCGCGACCGCTTTCAACCGCAACCACATCCTGAACGGCGAAGGCGGCAACATCGCGGAAGAACAACGCTACGTCAGCCTCTTTGACCGCGTCGATACGGTATCGACGACTTGGCTCGGACTGACCTTGGCTTGTGCCCAGTGCCACGACCACAAGTATGACCCACTGACGCAGAAAGATTATTATAGCCTGCTCGACGCCTTTAATCACGCCCCCGAACGGGGCGTCCCCGGTGGCGGGCCCTCGCGCTTCCGCCTCGATCAGCCGCTCCTCGAAGTCCCCACGCCAGAACAGGTGGTCCAACTCGCCAAGCTCGAGGCCGACTACGAAACCAAGAATAAGGAAAGTGCGGCACTCCAAGCCAAGGCCTTCGAGACTTGGCTTGCCTTACCCTTAGAGAAGAAAGGCATGCTCGACGACAAGCTGAAGGCCCTACTCGCTCCGGGTGCTAAGCTCACAGCCGCCCAACAGAAGACGCTCCTTGCCCACTACAACAAGAACGTCTTCCCCGACGACCGAAAGAAGTCCCCTGCGTTCAAAGCCATCGACGACGCCAAGACCGCCGCCACCAAGTTCAAGTCATCCGAGGGCTACGCCCGCGTGATGATCATGAGCGACGCGACGGCCCGTGAGACCAATATCCTCGACCGCGGTGCGTACCTCTCGAAGAAGGAGAAAGTCACATTCAACACGCCCGCCTTCCTGCCGAAGCTACCCGCGAATGCTCCCGCGAACCGACTCGGACTGGCGCAGTGGCTCTTTACGCCAAACCACCCGTTGACCGCGCGGGTGCAGGTGAATCGCCAATGGCAGCACTTCTTTGGCCAAGGCCTCGTGCGTACCTCCGAAGACCTCGGCGTGCAAAGCGACACCCCTACTCACCGCGCGCTACTCGATTGGCTGTCGGTCGAATACCGCGAAAGTGGCTGGAAGACCAAGGCCCTGCAAAAGCTCATCGTCACGAGCCGCACCTACCGTCAGTCCAGCCACGTCACGCCCGAGCACCTTGCCAAGGACCCCGAGAACAAACTGCTCGCCCACGCCCCGCGCTTCCGCCTGCCGTCCTTGGTCCTGCGCGACGTCGCCCTCGCGAGCAGTGGCCTGCTGAACGAAAAAGTCGGCGGCACGCCCGTCTACCCTTACCTCCCACCCGCCCCGTGGGAAAGCCTCGCGATCACCAAGGAACGTGACTTCACCTACCCGACCTCCAAGGGCGCAGACCTTTATCGCCGGAGCGTCTACACTTTCTGGAGACGTACCATCGCACCGGTAAATATGTTTGACGTCTCTTCGCGCCAGACGTGCCGCGTGCGGACGACGCAGACGACCTCGCCGCTGCATGCGCTCACGATGCTGAACGACCCGACCTGGGTCGAAGCCGCCCGCGTTTTGGCCGAACGCGTGAGCAAGGAGCAGTCCACCGATGAGGCCCGCCTCGCCCGTGCCTACGCGCTGATTCTGAGCCGCCCGCCCACCGAGCGTGAACAGGCCCTCCTGCGCAACTTACTCGCCCGCCAACGCACCGTCTACGCGAACGACCCAAAGTCCGCCGACGCCTTGCTGGCCATTGGCGAAAGTAAGCGCGACGCCGCGCTCAAGAATACCGAGCAGGCGGCCTTGACCGCTGCTTGCCTCGCCCTCCTTAACCTCGACGCCGCGCAGACCCGCGACTGACCTATGGACCACGATCATCTCTCCCCGACCGAATGGCGCACGCGACTCACGCGCCGCAGTTTCCTGAACGCTTCCGTCCAAGGCATCGGCGCAGTCGCCCTCTCCTCGCTCCTCTCACGCGACCTCCTTGCGGCCGCCAGCCCCGCCGCGAAGGGTGGGCTTCCGGCCCTCCCGCACTTCGCCCCCAAGGCCAAGCGCATGATTTGCCTCTGGCAAGGCGGCGGCCCGTCGCACATCGACCTCTACGACCACAAACCCAAGATGGTCGATTTCGCAGGGAAGGATATCCCGGCGAGCGTCCGCGGCGATACCCGCCTCTCCACGATGTCGAGCGGCTACTCCAAGTGGCCGTGCGTGCCGGCGATTAAGCCTTTTAAGAAATACGGCTCTAGTGAGATTGAAATGAGCACGATGTTGCCGCACATCGGCTCCATCGCTGACGAACTCTGCGTCGTCCGCTCGATGAACACCGAGGCCGTGAACCACGCCCCCGGCGTCACGTTCTTCATGACCGGCTCGCAGATCCCTGGCCGCCCGGCGATGGGTGCGTGGCTCGCCTACGGCCTCGGCACGATGAACGAGGACCTCCCGGCCTTTGTCGTCATGACCTCGTCGGACAAGACCAAGACCTGCGGGCAGCTCTTCTTCGAACATTACTGGAGCAATGGCTTCCTCCCAGGCAAGCACCAGGGCGTGCGTTTCCGTGGCACCGGCGACCCCGTGCCCTATGTCGGTAACCCCGCGGGCGTCAGCCGCGACGCCCGCCGCGCGATGCTCGACGACGTCCAAGCCTTCAACCGCGAGCACCTCGGCACCGTCGGCGATCCCGAGATCGACACCCGTATATCGCAATACGAGATGGCGTTTCGCATGCAGGCCTCCGTGCCTGACCTGCTGGATTTCCGCAACGAACCCAAGGCCGTCCTCGAGATGTATGGACCCGACGTCCTCACGCCGGGCACGTTCGCGAACAACTGCCTCATCGCCC
The DNA here is from genome assembly GCA_903919185.1 of uncultured Opitutia bacterium. Classification (GTDB taxonomy): domain Bacteria; phylum Verrucomicrobiota; class Verrucomicrobiia; order Opitutales; family UBA953; genus UBA953. The sequence continues at coordinate 5,046 of CAIXHF010000001.1, forward strand.
GCCGCCTCGCTGAGCGTGGCGTGCGCTTCACGCAGCTCATGCATGCGGGCTGGGATCAGCACAATAACCTTACCACTGGTCAGCTAGCGGCGCAGTGCCAAGACACCGACCAACCCAGCGCAGCGCTCGTCAAGGACCTCAAGCAACGCGGCATGCTCGACGACACGCTCGTCGTCTGGGGCGGGGAATTCGGTCGCACGCCATTTGGCCAGAACCAACAAGGTCAAGGCTTCAAGGGCCGCGACCACTTCGGCAAAGCCTACAGTTGGTGGCTCGCCGGTGGGGGCATCAAGAAAGGCCACGTCTACGGCGAGACCGACGAATTTGGCTGGAACATCACCAAGGACTCCATGCACGTCCACGACATGCAGGCCACGCTCATGCACCTCTTTGGGATTAACCACGAAGCCCTCACCTACCGCTACCAAGGGCGTCAATTCCGCCTCACGGACGTGCACGGCAAGGTCGCCAAGGGTATCTTAGCCTAAGCCAACCCGCCCAGGCAGGCAGTGATTCCCTAGGAAAAAAGGCCTTATCCGAACTTTTCGGCTTTTTCCCCTTGCCCCCCGCCCTCCCTGCCCTTTTCTCCACCTTTCCTCCCCTTCACGGTCATGACCCAGCACAACAGTTTCAAGTCCAGCGCCTCCTCTTCCGGCGCCAAGCGTAACGTCCTCAAGCGCTTCGAGCGTGTGGAGCTGCTCAAGAAGCGTGGTGCCCTCAAGGACATCAAGCGCGTGACCAAGCTTCCGAAGACCAAGCCAGACGCCTAAGTCCGGGTCTCGCCCTTTTGCGAAAGCCCGCCCGGACCTTCCGGGCGGGCTTTTTGCTTTAGAAGCGCCCCAAACCACGCTCGCCTCATTCCCGCCGCCCCTTAACCTCTCACCTTTCCGCCCCTTTTCCGCGTATGCAACCCACCGGCCAGAAATACCGCCCCTTCAAGGTCGTCGCCCTCCCGGACCGCCGCTGGCCGGACGCGACGATTTCGTCCGCCCCCCGCTGGTGCTCGGTGGACCTTCGTGACGGCAATCAGGCCTTGGCTATTCCCATGAACGTCGCGGAGAAGCACGAACTCTTTCAGGAGCTCTGCCGCATCGGCTTTAAAGAAATCGAAATTGGCTTCCCCTCCGCCTCTGACACGGAGTTCGCCTTCACCCGCGAGCTCATCGAGAAGGATCTCATCCCGGCCGACGTTTCGGTGCAGGTCTTGGTACAGGCCCGCGAGCACCTCATCCGTCGCACCGTCGAATCCCTCAAAGGTGCCCGCCGGGCGATTGTCCACCTCTACACGCCTACTAATCCGGCCCAGCGCGAAATCGTCTTCGGGTTATCCAAGGAGAAGGTCCTCGAGATGGCCGTCGCCGGCACCAAGCTTATCCGTGAGCTCACCGATGCCCTGCCCGCAACGCAGTGGCAGCTGGAGTTCAGCCCGGAGACGTTCGTCCTGACGGAGGCTGACTACGCCCTCGAGGTCTGTGAAGCCGTTTCCGCCGCTTGGGGCGCCACCGCGCAGCGTCGCATCATCTTGAACCTCCCGTTGACCGTCGAAGCCGGCACGCCGAATACGCATGCTGACCAGATTGAATGGTTCTGCCGCCACCTCAAGAACCGCGCTAGCGCCATCGTTTCCCTGCACACGCACAATGACCGCGGCACCGGCGTCGCGGCCACGGAGCTCGGCCTCATGGCGGGCGCCGACCGCGTGGAAGGCACCCTCTTCGGTAACGGCGAACGCACAGGCAATGTCGACATCGTCACCGTCGCGTTGAACATGTTCTCGCATGGCGTCGACCCTCAGCTCGACTTCCGTAACCTCGGCCGTATCCGCGAGGTCTATGAGCGCGTCACGCGCATGAGCGTGCATGACCGTCACCCCTACGGCGGCGACCTCGTCTTTACGGCCTTCTCCGGCTCCCACCAAGACGCCATCAAGAAAGGCATGGACCGTCGCGGCAAGATTGGCGCCGACGCCCCTTGGGACGTTCCCTACCTCACCATCGACCCGATGGACATTGGCCGTTCTTACGAGGCCATCATCCGCATCAATTCGCAGAGCGGCAAGGGCGGCGTCGCCTACATCCTCGACCGCGAGTTTGGCTTTGACCTGCCGAAGCTCATGCACCCCGAAGTCGGCAACCTCATTGGCAAGCATGCGGACAAACTCGGCAAGGAACTCTCGCCGACTGAAATCCACGAATGCTTCCGTACGAACTTCGTGAACGTCGCCACGCCGCTCGAACTCCTCGCATTCAGCTCCGCCCCCGTCAATAAGCAGACCGTGTGCTGCAAAGCCGAGATTCGTCGCGACGGCAAAGTCCTCACGCTCACCGGCGAAGGTAACGGCCCGATCAGTGCCCTCGTGCATGCCCTCGAATCCATGGGCTGGGCGAACTTCTCCCTAAAGGACTACCGCTCGCATGCCTTGACCGCTGGCTCGGAGTCTTCCGCCGCCGCCTACGTCTCGTTGCAGTCCAAGGACGGCCGTACCGTCTGGGGTTGCGGCGTCGATGCAAACATCGAACTCGCAGGCCTCAAGGCCCTCGTCAGCGCGGCAAATCGCCTAGTCTGAAGCCCAGCCAGAGTAGATGGCTGTATCGAGGACGGAGTCGGTTTAAAGCCATGACCCTTTTGCGACTTGACGACCGAATAAAAACATTCAAACTATTGAATATGTCTAAGGCGACCACGCTTGATCCAAAACTCCTCCGCCACTGCGCGGCTGCTCTGCGCACGCTCTCGCATCCCGATCGACTCCGCATCGTCGAGGCCCTGGAGGCTGGACCGCTCGAGGTCTCTGAGCTCACCTCCAAACTGAAGCGCCCGCAGGCGACCGTCAGCCAGCACCTGATGCGCCTCCGTGCGCATGGACTGGTCGCCGCCGATCGTACCGGCCGCATTGCCCGCTACCGCATCGCTCATACCGGTTGCCTCACGATCCTTGGCTGTATCCGCACCCATTTCTCACGCTAAACTTTATGACCCACTCTCCCAAGATTCTCATCGTTGGTGGCGTCGCCGGAGGCGCCTCCGCCGCCACCCGCGCCCGCCGCATGAACGAGCAGGCCCGTATCATCATGCTTGAGAAGGACGCCTATGTGTCATTCGCGAACTGCGGACTCCCCTACCACCTCGGGGGCGTCATCCAAGATCGGGCCAAGCTCCTGGTGGCCAAGCCGGAGATGTTCAAGAAACGCTTCAACATCGAGGTACGGGTCCGCCATGAAGCCCTCGCCATCGACCGTGCGAGCAAGACGGTCCGAATTCGCGACCATCAGGCCGGCACCGAATACACCGAGTCGTACGATAAGCTAATTCTTGCGCCGGGCGCAGCCCCTCTCCTCCCCGATGTCCCCGGCGTGCGCGCCACTGGCGTCCATACGCTGCGCAATATCGAAGATATGGACCGAATCCTCTCTCAGCTACCGTCTGTCCAGAAGGTCGCGGTGGTCGGGGCTGGCTTCATCGGACTGGAAGTCGCCGAACAACTCAAGGAACGCGGCCTAGCGGTGACCCTCATTGAACGCGGCGGGCAAGTCCTTCCGCCGCTCGACGGGGAGATGGCCGAGCCGCTTCGCCGTGAACTGCTCCGCCACGGTGTGGAACTCATCTCGGGGACCGGTTTCACCGCAATCCGTGAAACCAACAGCAAGGCCAGCGGAGTCGTCCTCGAGGATGGCCGCGTGGTCGAGGCGGACCTCGTCATCTTGGGACTCGGCGTGCGTCCCTACAACCAATTGGCGGTCAACGCCGGCCTCGTGGTAGGCCCGACCGGCGGCATCCTTACCGATGAATACCAACGGACGGCTGACTTGGATATCTATGCCGTCGGTGATGCAGCGGAATACCGGCTCGGAACGACGGGCCTTCGTGGTCGAGTGCCGCTCGCTGGTATCGCCAATCGCACGGGGCGCTTGGTGGGCGAGCACGCCGCCACGGGCCAGTCGGCGACGGCTCCGGCCGCTTGGGGCACCGCGATCATCAAGGTCTTCGGACTCGGCGCAGGTATTGCGGGCGATTCGCTGAAGTCCGCACTCAAGCGTGGGGTCGAAGCGCGCGCGGTGCACATCACCGCCAATCACCACGCCGGCTACTACCCAGGCGCTAAGTCCTTCACACTCAAACTCGTCTACGAAGCGGGCACGGGCCGGATTCTCGGGGCGCAAGCCGTCGGGGCCGCGGGCATCGACAAGCGACTCGATGTGGTGGCGTCATTCCTGCACTTCGGCGGCACCGTCCGCGATCTCGCCCAGGTCGACCTCGCCTACGCCCCGCCCTTCGGCTCCGCCAAGGATGCGCTCCACATGGCGGCCTTCGCCGCGATCAACGACCTCGAAGGCTCCGCCCCGTTACTCGCACCCGACGTCGACCTATCTGGCTATCAAGTCGTCGACCTGCGCGACGCCGAAGAATGCGCCGAACTCAAGCTAATCGGTGCCGAGCAGGCACTTAACATCCCACTAAACAATCTCCGCGAGCGCCTCGGAGAACTCGATAAGTCCAAGCCCACCGCCGTCGCTTGCCACAGCGGACTCCGCGCGCACATCGGGACGCGTATCCTGCGTCAACATGGGTTCGATGCCCACAACATCTCGGGAGCAACCTACGTCCGGGACCTTGCCTTGAATCGAAACTTCACGGCCGCCGCCGCGGCCACTTGCGGTGCGACCAAGCCATGCGGGGCGCCCGCCATCGCGACCGATCGCCATGACGAGTTGCACCCGCTCAACGTGATGGCCGAAGCCAGCACAGGAGCCTTGCTACTCGATGTCCGTTCGCCGGCGGAATTCCGCTCGGGACGGGTCCAAGGGGCCGTGAACCTGCCCTTGGAAAGCGTCAACGCGACGACCGTGCACGCCCTCCTCCAAGGCCGTGAACAAGCCACCGTCTTGCTGCTTTGCGCCTCCGGTGGTCGCGCGCGGACCGCGGCGCAGCGTCTGGCCGCCAGCGGCCTTAAGACCTTCGTCGTCCAAGGCGGCACGAATTCCTGCGCACAGGCCGGACTCCCCATGGATAAGGACGCCGGAGGCATGATCTCGGTGGAACGTCAGGTCCGCATCGCCGCAGGCTCACTGGTTGCGACCGGCGTCGTCCTCGGTACTTGGGTTCACCCTAGTTTTTATGGCCTCAGCGGCTTCATCGGTATCGGCCTAGTCTTTGCGGGCGTCACCGACTGGTGCGGCATGGGACTCCTCCTCGCCCGCGCTCCTTGGAATAAGTAGGAACTTAAGGGGACTGGTTGGCTGGAGTTTGGTTGGCTAGAGGAGATGCAGAAGAAGAAACTACTCTCCACCAATATCCGTCCCCTGCACTCTGTACTCTGCACTCTGTACTCTGTACTCTGCCCCGACCTACTTCGCTTTCCCCAGCTCTTCACCGCGCGCTTGGGCGGCGATGAGGGCGGAAGCGACGATCTGACGGAAGTTGGCGGCGGCCATGGCGTCGAGACCGGCCTTGGTCGTTCCACCAGGCGAGGTGACTTGATTACGTAAATTCTCAGGCGTCTCGCCGGTCACGGCCAACAAGGCCAGCGAACC
>CAIXHF010000002.1 GCA_903919185.1 uncultured Opitutia bacterium
GACGAGGTCGGCCAGATACTGCGGCGTGATTGGGTCAAGGAACTCGCTCGCGGATGGTAACCCTAGGTCAGCAATGTCAGCCAACAGGCGGCGACCTAGACGGAGGCCATCATTGATACGAAAAGAGCCGTCGATTTGCGGATCGTTGATCAGGCCCTTCCAGCCGACGGTCGTCCGGGGCTTTTCGAAGTACACGCGCATCACGATGAGCAGGTCTTCGGTGTGCTTACGGGCTTCCTTAAGAAGTAAATGGGCATACTCCATGGCCGCCTTGGGGTCATGGACGGAGCAAGGCCCGACGACGACAAGCAGACGGTCATCCTTACCCGCGAGGATGGCGGCGGCGTCCTTACGGGCGGACGAGACGACCTCGGTGGCACGCTCCGTCGGGCGCAGCTCCGATAGCAAGAGCGCGGGAGGCAGCAGGGGGAGCCGGCTGCGAATGCGTAAGTCGTCCGTATTGTGGTACATCGGGAAGGGCCTTTCCTGTTGGCAAAAGGGCGTCAAATGAAGGGCAGACGCTGGCCCGTGTCAATGTCTCGTCCCGTATTGACTGACGGACCTCACTGTATCAAAAGTGTCTCAACTCGACATGCCTAAGGCCCCTGCCCCAGATTCCCCCGAGCAATCGGACGCCTTCCGGGCCTACATCGCCGAACAGGGCCTGCGGGCTACACGCCAGCGGATGGCCGTGTTTGAGGCAGCCCGGAGCATCCCAGGTCACTACACCGCTGAGGACCTGCTGAAGAAGTCACGGTCATTGGACCGCACCGTTTCGCGGGCCACCATCTATCGCGCGCTACCCTTGCTCATCGGCGGACACATCATCCGCGAGATCGATGTCGGCCGTGACCATAAGTATTACCTCGCCGAGGTTGGCTCGTCTACTTTCCGCGCCCAACTCGTCTGCGAGAGTTGCGATACCATCGTCGAGGTAGATGCACCCTTCATGGAGTGGTACGGTAAAGCGGTCGCTGCCAAGCACGGGATGAAGCCGATCTCCCAGAAACTCCAAGTCACCGCCCTTTGCGAACGTTGCCAAAAACGTAAAGCCCTTCGTCCATGACCCCTTACCCGACCGCCATGGTCTTCCCTCCCCTGCCCGCCGGCGGCCTCCCGCTGACCGACCTGCAACGCGAAGTCCTCGCCCTCAAGAAAGAAAAGGATGCGCTGATCCTCGCCCATAACTACCAGTGCGAAGACATCCAAGGCGTCGCCGACTACGTCGGTGATTCGCTCGGCCTGGCGTACAAGGCCGCGGAAGCAAAGCATGCCACTATCGTCTTCTGCGGGGTGCACTTCATGGCCGAGACGGCCAAGATTGTGAACCCCACTCGGCGCGTGCTCCTGCCCGATATTGCAGCCGGCTGTTCACTGGCCGACTCCTGCCCCGCCGAAAAGCTGGCAGCCATCAAGGCCGCGCAGCCTGACCTATACGTCGTAGCATACATCAACTGCAGCGCTGCCGTGAAAGCCCTCTGTGACGTCATCGTCACCAGCGGTAATGCCTCAAAAATTGTCAATAAGGTCCCCGCTGACCGCCCCATCCTCTTCGTCCCCGACCAGAACCTGGGGCAGTGGGTCTCGAAGAAGACCGGCCGGGCGATGCAGCTCTGGCCGGGCAATTGCTACGCCCACGTGCAGTTCACGCCCGGGGCTCTCCTCCGCGCCAAAGCCGCTCACCCGGGAGCCCCCGTCGTTGCTCATCCAGAATGCACCGAAGCCGTCCGGGATATGGCAGATATGGTCTGCTCGACCGAGCTCATGGTGGAATGGAGCCGGCAGCAAAAGGCCGATACCCTCATCGTCACGACTGAGTCCGGTATGATCCATCGCCTCCGCCGGGAAGTGCCCAATAAGACCTTTGTCGCCGCCCCGACGGACCGTTGCGCCTGTAATGAATGCAAGTTTATGAAGATGAATACCCTCCAGAAGGTCCGGGACTGCTTAAAAAACGGCACCCCCGAGATCACCTTGCCCGAAGCGATCCGGGCTGCGGCCGAGGTCCCTCTCCGCCGCATGCTGGAGTGGAGCCGTTAGTAGTTCTTAAGGGATTTACTAGCATTTTCGATAAGGTAAATAATTCGTCAAAACTTAATAGTCAGATTTGACTTGCCAGAATTATTATTAATTTTGGTAAGCAGTACTGGTTAAACGACTGGTATCTTCCATTGTCAAAACCTGTCATTCCTCCTTCCTAATGAAAATCGACCACAATCCTAGCAATTTCACGACCAAAGACGCCTTCGTCCGGGCTACCTTGTCGCGTGCCCGCGACCTCGCCGTCCAAGCGTGGGACATAGAACATTCCGACCGCCACGCGGCCCTCGAGAAAGAAGTCGCCGCCCTGTCCAAGAACGAACTGTCCCGTCGCCTCCTGAAACTCCTTTCGCGCCCGAACCGTGCCCGTGCCCAGATTAGCGACGCCATGCGCTCCAAGGCCAAGGCCATGCGCAAGAAGGGCTCCCCCGTGCGCGAAATCGCCGCTGAGCTCAGCGTGTCGATTCCGTCGGTCTACAACATCACCAAGGACTAACCTTGCGATAGGTCGCTCGGCATCGTTGATTATCGGCGATGTACGAGTGGCCCTATGGCGATCCCGCGAAGGCTCCAGCCCGCGGCCCGCTCCATGTCGGCGGTAAATTAGACTTTTCCACCCTGCTGTCGGCCTACCGACACGGGGTTTTTCCTTGGTACTCGGAGGATGAGCCAGTGAAGTGGTTCTGCCCGAGTCCTCGGTTTGTGCTCCTGCCTGCCGAACTCCGCGTGACGGATAGCCTCCGTAAGACGATGCGGAAGAAGGGCTGGCTGGTCACGCTCGACCAAGACTTCGAAGGGGTCATGCGACGCTGCGCCGCCGTCCCCCGCCAAGGGCAGTTCGGCACCTGGATTACGGAGGACATGATTACCGCCTATGTGGAGCTGCACCAAAAAGGGTACGCCCATAGCGTCGAAGTCTTCTGGCAAGGCGAACTCGTCGGCGGCCTTTACGGGGTCAGCATCGGCCGTATCTTCCACGGCGAGTCCATGTTCCACATCCGCAGCGACGCCTCGAAAGTCGGCTTTGTCTGCTTGGTCGAGCGTCTCAAAGCCGCGGGCTACGTGCTCATCGACTGCCAAATGCCCACGCCCCATCTGGCCTCCTTGGGGGCCGGCGGGGTTCGCCGGTCTGACTTCCTGAAGGTGCTGGCGATGGAACGCGACCAAACTCCCGCGGCCGAAGCGTGGATTAGTCCGCTTTCTTCGAGCGATCCTTAAGCACCGCTCGGGCTTCCCGCTCATAGACGCGCTCAACGATCACACAGAGTTGCTGGAGCGACCGGCCATCGGTGTAGACCGCGATACCCGCTTTCATGTAGGCCTGCTCGCGCTTCTTCATGAGTTCGCGAATCTTGGCTTCCGGATCTTCGCCCGCAAGCAGCGGCCGGCGGGAATTACCTGCCGTCCGGCGTAAGATGGTGTCCACCGAGGCGAAGAGTGTGACGACGATACCCTTCACGCGCACGAGCTCGATCATCCCAGGCTGAACGACGAGTCCGCCACCACAGGCGATGATGGTATCCGAATCGGGCAGGAGTTCCTCCACGACCTTGCGCTCCAAGGCGCGGAAATGGTCTTCCCCCTGCTGGGCGAAGATATCGGCAATCGAAGCCCCGGCGAGCTTCTCGACGAGCTCGTCGGTGTCGACAAAGCGGCGACGCCAGCGCTTGGCCAACTGCCGACCCAAGGCCGACTTCCCCGTACCCATGAATCCAGCGAGGATTAGGTTAGGCTGCGGGTTGGACTGGTCACCAGACGACATGCTGAAAGGCAAGGGCGTCCCCTGCCTTTCGGCAAGCGACAATCCTCCCCAACGAAACCGACGAACTTACTTCAGCAAAGCTAAGGCTGCCTTGGCCCGAGGAGCCAGGCGCTCCGACAGACCATTGGCGGCTTCTTCGAGTTTTGCCTTATCGGCGGCATTGAACACGGCCGGAACCGCATCCCAGGCGGCCTCCGTCAATTCGTTGGCGGGTCCTTTAAGCAACCCAAGGATGACGGCTTTATCGGCCCTCAGCGAGGGCCGCACGGTGATGACACGCACCCACGCTGCCTTGGCAGCGAGTGGGCCCTTTTCGATTTCCGTAAAGGCGGGGAAGCCCTGACCGACCTGAGCAACCGGCAGACGCATGATTTCATCTTCAATCTGCTTTAATTCCGAACGCTGGGAAGTAACGGCCAAGCGCTTCCAGAGCAAGGGGGCAGCGGCCGCCGCATCGACCCGACGAAGTAGGCGCAGGGAACGTGTGGTGAGATCCGCATCCTTACCGTTGGCGAGTTCAGTCAGCTCGGCGACGGACAACGCCGTCGGCTTCTGACCGAGGTCAAGGGCGCGCTCGGTGGCCGCCAACTTGCCGAGGGTCGAAGAGACTTCGGGAGCTGGATAGTTCTTTAATGTTTCCTTACCGAGTGGTGAAGTCGCGGCGACCGCGGGGTCGAAGAGTATCGCCGTGTCGAGCGCGGCCTGTTCTTCCGCATCCTTGCTGGCGGCCCGCTGTACGCGGAGTTTACCGAACCAAGCCGCCGACGCGGGCGAGGGGTTAGCGAACTGGCGCGAGGTGTTGATGGCTTCCTGCATGGCCATCACGCGGGGCTCATTGGCGTCGGCCTCCTTGGCTTTAGCGGCGGCGGGTTTGGCCGCTGCCTTGGGTGCGGGCTTATCTTCAGCGCGGGCAACCAGGCCGAGCGAGGCGACAGCGAGGAAAAGGAAAAGTTGACGAGGTTTCATGGACGTAATCGGGGCGAATGACTGGTAGCTTAGATTGTCCAAGGCCCGCGCATGATGGGCGAGTGCAAGCGGTCGGCCTGGGCATCGCCGACAAAGCCCGAGCCATCGGGCTTAAAGTTAAGTTTACGGCCTAGGCGCACCGACAAGGCAGCGAGGTTAACCAGCGTGGAGCTATGGAAGGCCTCGTTGACGCCGTAACCGAACGGACGGCGCTCACGGGAAGATAGGTCGAAATCGTCCTCCTGCCGCTCCGGCAGCGGGTATTCCATCGCCTTACGGATGAGCTCCGGACGATCGGAGCGCAAGTTCGCGAAGAGCTTACCGTTAGGGCCTTCGATGAAAGGCTTCTCGCCCTTCTCGGCCAGTTCGGACTCGAGGATGATGCGGGTGCCATCAGCATAGGTCATGGTAACGGTCTTCCAGACGCCGCACGCCACAGGGTCTTGCGGTGGCGCATCGCAATCAACGGAAACGGGGAACTCGTTGTCCTTGCCGATGAAATACTGCACGGGATCCAGAAAGTGCTGGCCCATGTCGCCCAAGCCGCCTTGGTCGAAGTTCCAATAGCCACGGAAGGAACCGTGGCAGCGGTGCGGGTGATAGGGGATGATGGGCGAAGGGCCGCAGTACATATCCCAATCCAAGTTCGCCGGGACAGCCTGCGGCATGAGGTTGGGCTTACCAGTCCACATATTAACCTTCCAGGCGATGCCACCAACGCACGCGAGGCGCACGGTCAGCGGACCACCGAGGACGCCGCTGGCGACGACGCGACGAATCTCGCGAGCTGGGCCAACGCCATAGTAGTTGGTGGTATTGAGGCGGAACCAAGTGTTAATACGGAAAGGCACCCCGGTCTCCTGCACGACCTTACGGAGGGCAAGCCCTTCGCCGATCGTACGAGTCATGGGCTTCTCGCACCAGACGGACTTACCTAGGCGAGCCGCCGAGGCGGCGATGACGCCATGCCAGTGCGGCGGGGTGCAGACGTGGACGACGTCGGCATCGGCGAGGCCGATGATCTCCCGGAAGTCACGCGTGCTCTTAGGGGTACCGCCTCCAGCGGCCTGCACCTGGTTCACACGGGCTTTCGCATGGTTATCATCCACGTCGCAGACCGCGAGGATACGGTTCGCGCCCTTCATGTGGTCGCCGAAGTGGGCACCGGAACCAGAGATGCCACCGCAACCGACGATGACGTGATTAAGCGTCTCGCTGGGGGGGACGAAACCGCGGCCTAAAACGTGGCGCGGAATGATGGTAAAGCCAGCGGCTGCAATGGCAGTCTTCTGGAGGAAAGAACGACGGGGTAATCGCATGGTAGAGGGGTAGGTGTCTTCAAGACCCCCTTCAACCCCTATAGTTCCCGCCGGCCCAATAAAATAAGGTATATGACCCATACCGTTCGTAAGGAAGGCGAACTTGCCTGCAGGCCATCCGCTGACCACCTTGCGTGCCATGCGCGTCTTCGCCTTCACCGACCCAGCCACTGGAGAAAGGGTTGCGGCCGCGCAAGACGCTGCTGGAGTCTGGCGCGAAGCGATCATCAAAACTGGCCGCTTCGCCCTAACGGAACGCGTCGTCGACCACCGCCACCCTGCCCCCGGGGCGCCCTTCACGCCGCGAGCAATCTTCTGTGCGGGCGTCAACTACGCCGACCACGCCAAGGAATTCGGCAGCCAGCAGCAGGCTCATCCGACCATCTTCATGAAAAACCCGGCGAGCGCCACGGGTTCTGGTTCCGTGTTGCTGCCCCGCTTCCTCCGTAGCGATGCCGTCGACTACGAAGCGGAGCTGGCCGTCGTCATCGGCCGCGACTGCCACAACGTCACGCCCGCCCAGGCCCTCGACTACGTGCTCGCCTACACGTGCGCCAACGACGTGTCCGCCCGCGACTGGCAAAAGGAATGGGGCGGCGGACAATGGTGCCGCGGCAAATCCTTCGATACCTTTTGCCCGCTCGGCCCCTGTTTGGTGACGCCGGACGAAATCCCCGACCCGCAGCAGCTGCAGGTATCTTTCCGACTCAACGGTACGACGATGCAGTCGGCCGCGACCGCCACGATGCAGTTCTCCGTGGCCGATCTCATCGCTTTCTTAGCCGCGAGTTCCACCTTGCCTGCTGGCTCGGTCATCCTGACTGGCACACCCGCCGGTGTCGGCATGGCCCAGAAGCCCCCACGGTGGTTGCAGCCAGGCGACGTGATGGAAGTCGAAATCTCGGGTATCGGCGTACTCCGCAACGAAGTCGGCGAAGAGGCGTAAGTTAAAGCCGCTGGGTTTTGCCTTCAGGGAGTTTCCCACTAAATTAAAGACTGAAACGCTCATGCCTAGTTCGACCCTATCCTCGCCTGCGACCTGTCCGACTACTTGGTCGGCCACGCTTGCGCAGACGCTGGACGTACCATTCTACGAACGGACGGACTGGGCCGAGGCCTTGGCAAGCCCCGTGGTTAACTTGGCGGACCTGCCTCGCTTGAGTAAACAAGAGCTCCGCGAACACTCTCCCGTTGGCTTCCTGCCAAGAGGCTACTCGCTACCTAAGTTGGTCGCAGATGGCCTCATCGAAGAAGAAAGTACCTCGGGGACCTCGGGCGCCAGCGTCCACGTTATCTTCGGTCGCACCTGGTGGGCCGAACAGGAAGCCCGCGCCCTCCAGCAGAACCCCTTCATCCGGGCGCTCTTGGCCGCCGAGCCGGCCGCCCGCCGAGCCGTCTTCACGACGCCTGGCTGCAGTGGCGTCAGCTGTTTCGCTCGCTGGCTCAACGTCGAACAGCGCACGCTCGGCTCGACGCTTTACGTCAACCAGGAACGTATCCCCTTCAGCCTGCCTGAGGCGAAGCTCGCCAAGATGGCGGAAGAAACGGCCGCCTGGGCGCCGGCGTTCCTTGACGTCGATCCCGTGCACGGGATGTGGTTCGCGTTGTATTGTGAGCGCCATGGACTGCACTTCCCCTCGCTCCGGTTCATTCTCACTAGTTACGAATACACGAGTGTCGTCCATCGTCGCATCATGGAACGTGTTTTCGGCGTGCCGGTGATCGACCTTTACGGATCCAGCGAAACTGGACACCTGCTGATTGAAACAGACGCCGGTACTTCCGTCCCCAGTACCAAGACCGCCACACTGGAACTCGTCGACGGCGACACCCGCGGTGTCGGCCAATTCCTGGTGACTACCCACACCAACCCGTACCTACCGCTCTTGCGTTACGCCATCGGCGACTACGCTGAACAGACCAGGGGCGGCTACCTTATCCATGGACGTATCCGCGATGCCTTGCGCCGCACCGATGGCTCGGTGGTAACCACCCGCCAAGTCGATGCGCTGTTCGCGGACCTCGGAGATGTCGCCCATTACCAGCTCCGCCAACATGGCGACGGCCGATTGGAACTCCTCTTAATGCCCGTGCAAGCCAGCGACGAACTAACCGCCAGCGTCGCCCTCCTGCGGTCACGGCTCTCCGCCCTCCTCGGCGCCGAGGTCGATTTGCGCACCGATGTCTTAATCGCCCCAGAAGACTCCGGGAAGTTCCGCCTGACCGTCCCGTTGGCCTGAACTAAGCGCCTAAGGCCAAAAGTGGCGTTTTATCGCTTCTGGCTGGAAAACCGCCCGAAGAACGCCCAAGGTGGTTTTTTATATCGATGGAAGTCTATATCGACGGAAAGTTTTATCCTAAGGCCGAAGCCAAAATCTCGGTCTTTGACCACGGTTTCCTCTACGGAGACGGCATCTTCGAGGGCATCCGCCTCTACAAAGGCTGTGTCTTCCGCCTCGACGAGCACCTCGAGCGCCTCGAGATGTCTGCCAAGGCCATCTGCCTGACGATGCCGTGGACCCGCCAGCAGATTGCCGACATCGTCTGCGAATCCTGTCGTCGTAACAACCTCACCGACGGGTATATCCGCCTCGTCGTGTCACGCGGCTACGGCGACTTGGGCCTCTCGCCGAAGAACTGCCCCACCCCGTCGATTATTTGTATCGCGGATACCATCAAACTCTACCCCGAGGAACTCTACACGACGGGCATGAAGATTATCACCTCGCCGACGCGCCGTATCAGCCCGGCCGCGCTCCCGCCGATGATCAAGTCGCTGAACTACCTGAACAACATCATGGCCAAGATTGAAGCCCAGCAGCATGGCTTCCACGAGTGCCTGATGCTCAATGAACAGGGGTACGTCTCTGAGTGCACCGGCGACAACGTCTTCCTCATCCATAAGGGCCGCCTCATCACGCCGGCCTCCCATACCGGGGCTCTCGTCGGCATCACCCGCCAGGTCGCGCTGGAAATCGCCGCCACCCTCGGCATCCCGACCGTCGAGACCAACATCACCCGTTACGACGTCTGGAACGCCGACGAATGTTTCCTCACGGGCACCGCCGCCGAGGTCATCCCCGTCATCGAAGTCGACGCCCGCACCATCGGTACCGGCAAGCCGGGACCATTGACAGGCAAGATTCTCGCCGAGTTCCGCAAGAAGGCTTCCCGCGAAGGCGCGATGATCCGCTAAGGCCGTCCTTCCGGGACTAAACCCGGAAACTGCCGCATGTCCACCGTACCTGACTCAACACAGACAAGCGCAACGGCCCCCACGTTGCGCCGCCTGCTGGGTATCGCTTGGTCGCACCGCACGGACTGCCTCCAGCTGCTGGGGCTGCAGCTCATCTTGGTCGTCTTTACGGTCGCGGTCTTCGTGCTCACGGGCATCGCGATCGACTTCATCCGCCACTGTGCCGATGCGAACGTCCCAGCCCCGTCGTTGCCGTTCTTCATTCCCAAAGACAGCGATAACGTCGCCACTCTCTGGTGGCTGTCCGGCGGCATCATCGTCATAGCTCTCCTGCGCGCTGCCCTCTCCTACGTCTTCGGCCTCGTCTCGGTGCGCTTCATGCATGGGCGCATCGTGGTCAACCTTCGCGCGCAGGTCTTCGCCAAACTTCAACAGCTGAGTTTCCGCTTCTTCGACTCCAACGCCAGCGGCTCCATCATCAACCGTGTCACCTCCGACGCCCACTCGGTCCGCATCTTCATCGAAGGCGTGCTCCTGCAACTGGCCATCATCACCGTGACGCTGATCGTGTGCTCGGTCTACATGTTCCGCACCGACTGGCGCCTCACGCTCGCCTGCCTCTCGGTGTTGCCCATTCAAATCTGGTTCGCCGTCCGCTTCTCCAAGAAAGTCCGGCCGGCTTACGAGGAGAACCGGGACCTCATGGACCGCATGGTCTTAGGTTTCTCCGAGAACGTCCAAGGCATCCAAGTCGTCAAAGGTTTCTCGCTCGAGAGCCGCGTCCTGGGTCGCTTTGCTGGCTGGAGCGAGGACATCCGCGTGCAGAAGCGCAAGGTCTTCGGCGAGATTGCCCTCTTCTGGCCGGTCATCGATGGGCTCAACCGTCTCTCGATGATCATTCTGCTGGGCTACGGCGGCTGGATGGTGATGCAGGGGCAAATTACCTTGGGCACGGGGCTCGTGACCTTCGCCGGACTACTCCAGCAGTTCGCCACCCAAGTAACCACCGTGGCTTCCGTGGTCGACAACGCGCAGGTCTCGCTCGCGGGTGCCAAAAGGATTTTTGAGATTCTCGATACCGACCCGGGCGTGGCTTCGCAACCCGACGCCCGTTCGCCCGGCCGCTTCCTTGGCCGCGTGACTTTCGATAATGTGTCCTTCGAGTACAACGAGAACGCCACCGTCCTGAAGGACGTGAACTTCGTGGCCGAGCCCGGCCAGCGCATCGCCATCGCGGGGGCCACGGGGGCGGGCAAGTCCGCGCTCCTCTCGCTCATCCCGCGCTTCTACGACCCCCGCCACGGCCGCGTGCTGCTCGACGGGCACGATGTGCGCACGCTGCCACTACAAGAGCTCCGCCGGCAGGTTGGGATGGTCTTCCAAGAAAACTTCCTCTTCTCGAACACGATTGCAGCCAACATCGCCTTTGGCCATCCTGACGCCAGCCAGGAGCGTATCGAACGTGCGGCCAAGATCGCCGGCGCCCACGATTTCATCCTGGCCTTCCCCGAGGGCTACGAGACGTTCCTCGGGGAAGGCGGCGTGAACCTCTCGGGCGGCCAGCGCCAGCGCCTCGCCATCGCTCGGGCCCTCTTACTAGAGCCGACCGTTTTGCTACTCGACGACCCGACCTCGGCCATCGATGCCGAGACCGAGAAGGAAATCATGGAGGCCATGGAAGCGGCCATGGAAGGCCGCACGACCTTCATCGTGGCACACCGTCTGAGCACCCTGCGTCGCGCCGACCTCGTCCTCGTGTTCGACCGGGGGCGGCTAATCCAACAAGGCACCCACGCACAACTTATGGCGGAAGACGGGCACTACCGGCGCGCCATCCTCATCCAATCGGAAGGAGCCCAAGCATGAGCCAGCCCTCCCGCCTCGAGATTGCTGTCCGCCGAATCCGCCCGGACGAGGAAGAACCCGACCGCCTCCCGCTGCGCTGGTCGACTATCGCCCGCCTGCTCTCCTTCACGGAGGCCCACCGCGGCCAACGCAACGCCCTGCTCTGGCTCTGCGCCTTCCGCGCCATGGCCTTACCTTTGCTGGCCTGGCTGGTCGGGCACATCATTAAAGGCCCGATCACCGCGGGCGATGGCGTCGGCACCGCCGAATGGCTCCTACTCTTCTTGGGTGCAGTCATCGTTGCCGACATCGCCCTCTACTGGCGCATCCGGCTAGCCCACCAGATTGGCGAAGCCGTCTTGCGCGACCTCCGCGACAAGCTGATGAAGCATTTACTGACCCAGCCCTTGTCCTTCTTCCACGGCCGCCGCCACGGCAGCCTCATCAGCCGCATGATTTCGGACATCGAGGCCATGCGGAACGGTATCCAAAACAACTTCTTCATCACGGTGGTCTCTATCGGCCAGATGACCTGTGCCGCCGGGCTGATGCTCTGGGTCAACCCGAAGCTCTTCTTGGTCCTGCTGGCCATCGTGCCAGGCCTACTGCTCATCCATGGCTTCTTCCGTGGTAAGATCCTGCAGGCCTCGCGTATCCAACAAGAAAGCTTTTCGCGCGTCACCTCAGCGCTGGCCGAAACCGTCCAAGGTATCCGCGTCACCCAAGGCTTTGCGCGGGAAGATACGAACGCTGGCATCTTTTCCCGGCTGGTCCACACGCTGGCCGGCAATGTGGTTAAGACCGCTAGCCTCAGTGCGCTTTATCTGCCACTGCTCGAACTCAACTCCCAAGGCTTCTTGGCGGCCCTGGTCGGCGTCGGCGGCTGGGCGGCGCTCTCCGGCGGCAGCACTGGACTCGGTGACCTCCTGACGTTCTTCTTCCTGGCGGACTTGTTCTTCTCGCCGATCACCATCATCGGAACGCAGCTTTCCGAAGCCACCTTGGCGATGGCCGGTGCCGAACGCTATTTCCGACTACTCGACACGGCGCCCGCCTGGTCTGACGCCCCCACGGCTAAGGAATGCCCGCCACTCAAGGGCAAGGTGGAGTTCCAAGACGTCACCTTCTCCTACCTCCCTGGACAGCGGGTGCTGCATGGGGTTTCGTTTGTTGCCCAACCGGGCCAAGTCATCGCACTCGTCGGCCACACGGGCTCCGGTAAGTCGACCATCATCGGCCTGCTGGCCAAGTTCCAACTCCCCGACTCTGGCGGCATCCGGCTCGATGACCTCGACCTCGCTGAGATTCAGCAAATTTCCCTGCGCCGCCAAACGGGCTTCGTGTTCCAGCAGAACTTCCTCTTTGCCGGCACAATCGCTGAGAATGTGAAGTCCGCGCGGCCGGATGCATCCGACGAGGAAGTTCGCCAGGCCTTCCGCGACCTCGACTGCCTGGACCTCATCGAGGCACTCCCGAACGGTATCCACACGCAGTGTTCGGAGAAAGGGCGTGGACTTTCGCTCGGCCAGCAGCAGCTGGTGGCGTTCGCCCGCGCACTCATGGCCAATCCGCGTATCCTCGTGCTGGACGAAGCCACTAGCGCCGTCGACACCTTGACCGAATCTCGTCTGCAGTTAGCGCTCGCTCGCTTAATGAAGGGCCGCACCAGCTTCGTTGTCGCCCACCGACTCAGCACCATTCGCAAGGC
>CAIXHF010000003.1 GCA_903919185.1 uncultured Opitutia bacterium
CAGCGCAACATCGGCGTTACCCAGCCGGTCCTTTGGTAAGGCTCGGATGGGTAACGTGACCGCTGCCCAGAAATCCCGACGTTACTTCGTATAAACCTTATCCTGTGCGCTACCGCCAGAGAGTAGGTAGGCCATGAGGTTGGCCACTTCCTGTTCGTTAAGCGAGTTGAGCAAGCCGGCGGGCATCGGGCTGACCGTGGAGCGATCGATGGCCAGAATATCGGAGCGATTGACGCTGATTTGGATGGAGGGGTCGAAAGCGCTGACAGCGAGCTGCAGCTTATCGCCTTCCTCGTTGAGGATACGGCCAATCGTCTTACCACCATCGACGCGGGAGATTTCGGAATTGGCGTATTGGTCGGATACCACCGCGCTGGGCTGCGTGATACTCGTCAGTACGTCGGAGGCGGCGGTGCGGGCGCCGAGGCCCGTGAGGTCGGGACCTTGGGCGCCGCCGGCCCCACCCATGCGGTGGCACTGCGAGCAGAGCGCCGCGGCGAACATCTTCTGGCCATTAGCGAAATCCAGGGTGCCTTGGGCCTTGCCGTTTTCCCAGGCCTTGAGGGCCTCGGCGTGAGTCCACAGCCGGCCCGGGCCTTGGGCGGCAGGAATCGGCGTGGCTTTAACCACGGGCGTGCTGGCCTCGAAGGCGGCGCGTTCCGCTGCGGGCACCATCGCCACGGCCTCCTTGCGGATATTGCGGACGAAGCCCTTGAGCGAATTGCCGCCTTGGGCGAGGCTCAGCTCATCGAGGAAGCCGAAGAACTCTTTGCGTAGTTCAGGCGTCCAGCCGACGGTTGCTCGGCACAAGTAGACGGCGAGTCCGATGCGCGTCGATGATGGCGTCACGGCCATGGCGGCGGTAGCGTCCTTGGCGTAGCCCGGGTGCCGGGCGAGGATCTCGGGGTCGGCGATAACGGCCGGGCCTGCCTGGGCGACCTTCATGGCCTGGAGCACGCGGGCGGGGGCGGCGGGTTCACCGAGGAAGATGGCGAGCTGGGCAAGCTGTCGATCGTAGGCATCGTTACCCGACGGCAGGCGGACGGCGGCCTCCTTGCCGAGACGGCCCGCGGTGGCGTCGTCAGGGCGCCCATGTCGGGAGAACGCGACCTGGAAGACGCGCTGACGATCCTGCTGCTGGCGAAGGTCCTTGGACTTGGCGGCCGCTTCGGCGGCGGCAACAATGACGGATAGATCATCCTTCGTGCCACAACGGGCGAGGGCCACCGCGGCATTGAGCGCGAGGTCGAAGTTGGCGTCGGGCTTCACTTGGGCGCGCCAAGCGGCGACAGGTTGGTGTTCGACGGCGATGCGGGCGGCGTAGCGGACCCAGCGATCAGGGTGACCCATGAGTGGCCAAGCCTTAGCAAGGGCGGCGGCGGAGGGCGCGACGTTGCGAAGGGCTTCGAGTTCACGGCGCAGTGTCTGTTCAGGCGTGGCCGGGAACCATGCGACTGGCGCCGTGGATTCGGTGCCTTGGTAGGTGATGCGGTAGAGGGCGGACTGGCCACCGCGGCCACCGATGGTCACGTACATGTGGCCGTCCTGCGGGCGGATGACGACATCGGTCACGGAGAAGGGACGACCAGCCGCGAAGACCTCCTTGCGGGCCTTCCAGCCGCCGCCTTCCGGCGTCAGGTGAATCGCGTAGAGCGTGGCGAAAGTCCAATCGCAGGCGTAGAACGTGCGTTGGTAAGCGGCGGGGAATTTAGCACCCGTGCCCATGGCCGTGCCGGTGGGGGAACCGGGGCCCACATCGACTAGCGCAGGCTGCATGTCGAGGGTTGCGAAAGCATTATTACCAGCGCCGGAGCGCCAGCCCAGCTCGCCACCGGGCGTGCACAGGTAGATGCGCGTTGGGCGGTACCACGGAGCGCCCATATCCCATTCCATGTCAGAATCGTAGGTGAAGATATCGCCGTCTGGGGCCACGGAGCAATCGTAGGGATTGCGGAAGCACGTCGACACACGGACCCAATCCTTACCGTCCTTATCCATGCGGGCGATCCAGCCGCCGACGGCCTTGATGCCAGCCGCGTGGCCGTTGGCATCTTCGAACTTCTTCAGCAAATCGTCCTCGTCGTAATGCTTGGCGGTGGCGCCGGCCTTTTCATCGTCGGGCAGTTTGGTGTGGTTACCGCCGACCACGAGGATCGAGCCATCGCGGTCGAGGACCAGTTGGTGGGGGCCGTGTTCGCCGGAGCCCTTGAGGGAGCGTAGCATTGTTTGCTCGGAGTAAGAGCCGTCGCCCTTGACGTCGCGGAGACGCCAGATGTCGCCCTTACCCCTTTCGCTCGTGCAGGCGTAGAGGGCGCCGTGGGCGTAGAGCAGTCCGTGGCAACCGATGGCCTTCGTGTCGATCTTGGTAATGGTCAGCTTGGTGGGGTCCTTGAGGGAGACATGCCAGAGCACGCCGCCTTGGTCGCCGGCGACCAGATCGCCGGTGGGCGTGACCGCGAGTGAAACCCAGGAGCCCTGTTCGGACTTCGGCACGGTGTAGAGCAGCTCGGCCTTGAAGCCGGGCTGGAGGATAAGGGATTCCGGCGCGGCGACGGAGCCAGCGGAGCCACGTTTGGCGGCACCCGCGGTCTTACCAGCAGCGCCGCCAAAGACATTACCCCACGGCGCTTCGCCGAGTGGCTTCACCACCGAGGCCTTTTCCCACTTCGCATCGTCGAACTCGGCCGTCTGCCACTTCGCATCGGGCTTCGCATTGGTCACGCGCCAAGCGGCGTTGGATTCGCTGAGGACGACCTTGCCGGACTCGAGGCGAACCACGAGGGCGGCGATCCCGCCATCATTGCGGGCGAGGACGGAGATGGTATTACGGCCGGGCTTCAGAAACTTGGTGACATCGGTCTGGGCGGCTTCGGCCCACTCATCGGACTTACCGGCGGGCTGGCCATTGACCCACACCTCGATGTGGTTGTCGGCGGAGGCGAGCAACACGGCCTTCGTCGGGACCTCCTTGAGGTCGATGACTGTGCGGGCCCAGGTTTGCTGGTTGGTCACGTTATTCTTGGCGGTCCAAATCCACTGGGCTTCAGCGGAGGCAGGGGACGGGGCGAGCAAGGCGGCCAGCAGGGCCGCCGCGAGCAGGGGAAGTCGGGACATAGGGGATAAGACCATAGGGGAAGGGGGGAGTTCCACTAAAAACGGTCCGCGGACCGTAGTCTTGGCCTAAGGTTTCAAAACCTTGCGTATCGCTTCAAGTCGCTGCTGGTCCGGAAGGCCGTTCGGCGTCCATGTCGGGCAGAGCCAGCCACCTTCGTCGTGTTCGTTCCAGGCGTAAATAATCACCGTGCGCGCCGGGCAGGTTTCCGGGTAGCCGGAGGTGAACACCAGTGCGCGGGCGAGATGGTTCGTGAGTTCCGTGGGTGTCGCTGGCGCGGGGAAGGTTGCCTGGGAGAGATACGTCGCGCCCTTTTCCCAGGATACTGGATGGTCTTGGCGAGGCCGCTTGTCCCAGCCGGTCGTCACCAGCGGGACGTAGGGTGTCCGCGTCCGCCGGGCCGAATCCCAAGCGTGGCGTTCGAAGGCTTCCACATAACGGGCGAAGTTAGGTTCGGAGCTGGGGTGCGCGTAGGCGGACACGGCGGCGAACCCTTGGGCGGCGTGCGCAGCGAAATCCTTAGCCGGCTCCCAGCCCATGAACACGAAGTAAGGATCCAAGGCTGCGGAGCGCAGGGTGGCGCGGAGTTCGGTCCAGCGGCGGGCGACTTCCGGTTGGGCGAGGTCGACGCCGAACACGTAGACCAACGGTCGACCGAGGACATGCTGGTAGCCCTTCTCCTGGAGGAGACGTAGCACGCGGTCCCGCTCCGCCGGCCAGCGCGCGGTGGGAACCCCGAAGGTCTGGTGGAGGATCAGGCAGAAGCCAAGCTCGCCACGGCGCGGGCTGGCTAGGTAGCGGGAGAGCGCGGAGCTCATCGCATCGTCCGCCGGGTAGGTTAGGAAGGCCCAGTAATCCAGTCCCGCCCCGTGCGCGTAGGCGATCTCCTGTTCCATCACACCGGGTGCGGAGCCATCGATGTGGGCGTGGCCTTTCTCATCAACTTCTGTAAACCACGGTAGCCGTGCCCGGTATTGGCTGGGCGCTAAGGTCTGCTCGACCTGTGTGGTCACGCCACCGCCGCTCCAGGCGTCCCAGCGGATCGCCCCGACGGTTGGACGATCCGCGGCGAGCGCCGAAAGGCAGAGAAGAAGCAGGGGGAACCGGAACACCCAGTCAGTATGGGCGGAAGGGAATCAAGGGCAAGCGAGGCCGCGATGGTTGACAGTCAAAAGCAGAATTTACGAGATACTTGTATGCGCATTACCGCCACCTCCTTTAGCCGTCGGGCCATGCTTGGCGCGAGCGGACTAGCCATCGCCTGCATGCCTTGGCTCTGGTGCGCCGAGCGTCTGGGTTGGAGCCAGCGCCCGATCCATCTGCTGCAGACCTTCCTCGCGATACCCGTCGCGTTCCTCGCCGGCGTGGTCTTTCTTTGGTTCGGTCGATCGGAGTCAGAGGGCCGCGGGTGGCGTCCGTTCGCCTGGGTGGTCGTCGTGGCCTTGGGACTGTGGGTGGCGTTCCTCGCCTATGTGTTTTGGTTCGCAGACTTCTCTTGGATGAATCAGCACTAGGACCGCACGTGGTGCGGACCTAGTGGAGTACAGGTGAAGCTCGTGAGGGGAAGAAAGGTGCAAATCGGCCTACGGCCTGTGCAAAGGTGCAAAGGAGAGGTGCAGAGTGCTGGGTCGAGTACAGAGTGCGGAGTACAGATTACGGAAGGGGGAAGGTAGGGGCGTGGCTTCGCCGCGCCTGCATTGGGTAGGGTCGGGACTGCGTACCGACCTAGGGAGGCAGCTAGGTTGGCACGCAGTGCCAACCCTACCTTGAGGCAAGTGGATGTTCGTGCGTTGATCGGCGAACGGACGCGACGCAGTCGCGCCCCTACCCGAGGCAGCTAGGTTGGCACGCAGTGCCAACCCTACCTTAAAGCAGGTGGCCGCCTTTTTTACGTCGATTCAACTGATCACTACTCAGCC
>CAIXHF010000004.1 GCA_903919185.1 uncultured Opitutia bacterium
GAGGTTTCGTCGTAAGCCGGGCCATGGTAGCCGAGGCGGACAACCTGCTTGGCGGCCTTGACGGCCTTGGCGAAGTCAACGTCCGACGGAGCGTCGTAGGCGGGATTACCGCCGAGGATGACGAGCGTGCTAGCGGGCTTGGAGACGAGGTCAGCAATCGTGCCGGCAACAGGAGTGGCAGCCTTGACGTAGCGGACGGCGGCACCGAGCGCGGCGTTGGCTAAAGCGACGGCGCGATGCGCATCGTCGGAGAGGTGATCACCCGCGACGATGAGGGCCTTGCCCTTAGCGCCGACAAGGTCAGCGATCGATTCCTTAATCCACGGGGCGACAGCGTTGACGTCGAGACCAGAGACCTTGGCGCGCAAAGCGGAGGCGTCGGCACCCTTCCCTGTCTGTGCGAGGGCTTCGGCGGCGAAGAGCAAAGCGAGGCCAGAGATGTGCGAGCTAGCGGCGCGGAGGCGGTGGTCGGCAGCAGCGCCGGTCAGCGTGAAGGTCGATTCGACGACGTAGAGGCGGGCCATCGCATCGGCTTCGGGGGCCGTATCGGCGCGACGCGCAGACGAGTAAGCCCGCGTGGCTTCGATGATGGAGTCACCTGCGCCAAGGAAGTCGGCGTCGAGGCTGAGGATGCGACGGGCCTTCGCAAAATCAGGCAAGGCACGCGCACCGAGGACGGCGTCGGCGCGGTTCTGGGCGACCGGCGTGTACTCGACGAAACGAGCCTGCGGCAACGCAGCCTTCACGGCGGCGACGACGCGAGCGCGGGTCGGGGAAGTGGACGGACGGGCGAGGAACGCGAGACCGGTACCACCGTTGGCCTTAGCCTCAGCGGAAAGTTTGCGGAGTAAGTCGCGGACGGCCGCGACGGAGAGAATGGCGCCCGTGGCGTCCTGCGAAGCCTGCGCACGCTCGGGATCGTAGAGGTCGAGGACGCTCGCTTGGGCGAACTTCGACGAAGCCGTACCGTTAGCGACGTGGCTCGGGTTACCTTCGACCTTCGTCGGACGATGTTGGTGCGTCTCGACAATCAGCGCTTGGTTGGCGGACTCGCCTGGGAAAGAAGATGCGTAGTAAGTTGCGACGCCAGGGATCGTATTCTCGGGCTGCTTGCTGTAAGGCAACGTGTGGTTGCGCGGTTCGCGACAACCGGCGAGACCGAGACCAGCCAGGCCGAAGGACGCGCCCATGAGCAGCAGGAACTCGCGGCGTTCAACGGTGCTGATGGCGGCGGCGCCATCGACGAACTCGCGCTCGGCGCGGGTGCGGAACTCGGGCGTCTTGTTACGCTCATCGAGGCTGCGCCAGTACGAAGGACCGGTCGGCTCGCCGGGCTGCGGCGCGGGGTGATTGAAGACTTGCTTGCTCATCGAAGAAAAAGGCGGGGATTAGCGGTGGCAGCCCGAGCAGCTCTGGGGAGGATTAACTTTCCAGTCGTGCACGAACTTCGTGCCCTGGGCGGTCTGCGCAGCGGGAGATTCAGCTTTCCAAGCCAGGTCGGTGACCTTGTCGACGGGCCGGATGAACTGCTCGGGGTTGCGGTGGCAATCGAGGCAGAAGGACATGTTCAAGGACTTCTGCTGACCAACGACGACCTGTTGGTCAACGCGACCGTGGCACTCGACGCAGCTGACGCCGCGGTTCACGTGCACGGCGTGGTTAAAGTAAACGTAGTCGGGCACCTTGTGTACTTTGACCCAGCGCACGGCTTCGCCGGTTTCGACGCTGCGACGAATCAGGGCCAGCGCCGGGCTGTCGGACTTCACTTGGCTATGGCAATTCCAACAGGTGCTGCTGGAGGGCACGTTCGAATGGCCGGACTTCTCCACGAAGTTGTGGCAGTAGCGACAATCTAGGCCGAGCACCGAATCGGGACCAGCGTGGAAGGAGTGGTCAAAAGCGACCGGCTGATCCGGCGTGTATCCGACGTTCAAATACTTGTTCGTGGCGTACTCGTTGATGCCCGCGACGACCACGGCGCCCGTGACCAAGAGACAAATGAGCACCTGGAGAGGGACGCTGTTGACCGAGCGGGGGAAGAAGTTACCGCGAGGGGCGGCGCCGGTCAGGAAGTTAAAGAGCTTACGCATCGGGATAACGGGCGGAGAAGTGGTGCTTTTGCCCACAGAGGCACGAAAGCCGCCCCCCCTTCGCAACCCAATTTTTAGGGCGTTTGGACCAGTTTAGGGGGTTAGCGGGGTATAACCTGTTCATAAACCTGTTAATGGAGTGTTTTTAAGTATCTTAAGATATTGATAAACAACATGTTAAACCTAAACAGTCAAATACTGCGCCTACCGAGTCCCAAAACCACGCCATAGGACGGGTTCCAAACTATTAGGCCGACAGAGGGATTGGCCTTGTAGGGCTAATCACCTCTGTCGGCCTAGGTGCCGAAGGGTCGTTTGACTTAGCCAGCAAGGGACTTCGAGGCCGAACGGACGAGCTCAACGAAGCTCTTGGCGTCGAGGGAAGCACCCCCGATCAGGCCACCATCGATATCGTGCTCAGCCAAGAGGGCGTCAGCGTTGTCCGGCTTCATCGAGCCACCGTAGAGGATGAGGATGCGGGCCGCAGACTCGGCGCCAAACTGCTGGGTCAGGAGCTTGCGGATGAACGCGTGCACTTCCTGGGCCATAGCCGGCGTCGCCGTCTTGCCGGTGCCGATCGCCCAGACCGGCTCGTAAGCGATGATAACGTGGTCGGCCTTCGCGGCCGGTACGCCTTCGAGACCCTTCTCCACCTGGCGGCGCACGACTTCCATCGTCTGGTTGGCTTCGCGCTCGGCGAGGAGCTCCCCGACACAGAGAATGGGGCGCAAGGTCGCTCCGAGGGCGGCGTGCACCTTGCGATTCACGAACGCATCATCTTCACCGAAGATACTGCGGCGTTCGCTGTGGCCAATAATCACGTGCGTGACGTGGAGGTCGCGCAGCATGGAGGCGGAGATTTCACCAGTAAACGCACCATTAACCTTGTCGTGCAGGTTCTGCGCGCCGAGGGCGAGGTGCGAACCTTCGATGGCCGCACCGATCGCCGTGAGGGCCGTGAAGGGCGGGCAAAGGACGATATTGACGTTCGGGTCGATGCCCACGGCGGCCGAGATGGCCTTGACGAGTTCGACGCCTTCCGTGGCGGTCTTATTCATCTTCCAGTTACCGGCGATGAGGGGGGTGCGCTTAGACATATTAGTGATATAGATTGTTAATGGCGAAAGCTTTAGGCCGAGAGAGCGGCCACGCCGGGGAGGACCTTACCTTCGAGGTATTCGAGGGAAGCGCCGCCGCCGGTGGAGCAGTGCGTGACCTGAGTATCGACGCCAAACTTCTTCGCCGCCGTGGCGGTGTCGCCGCCGCCGACGATGGTGATCGCACCGCGCGCCGTAGCCTGGGCGACGGCTGCCGCCATGGCCTGGGAGCCGACCGCGAACTTATCGAACTCGAACACGCCGCAAGGGCCATTCCAGATAACCGTACCCGCACGACCGATGGCCGCTTCGTAAAGTTTAATGGATTCGGGACCCGCATCCATGCCTTCCCAACCCGCCGGGATACCTGACTGCATCGTCGC
>CAIXHF010000005.1 GCA_903919185.1 uncultured Opitutia bacterium
ACGAGGTGCCAGGCTAGCAAAGCACTGACCGCCGGGGTGCGGAAGTAATCAGACGGGTAGCGGCCAGCAAAGGAAACACCCGGGGCGTCCGCCGCCGGTTGCACAAAGGCCGCGAGGTCATGGTTCATCCAAGGCTGCCGATAGGTCTCATACGTCGGCACCGCGTTCGCGACGCCATACGCATCATGGAGAGCGAGATCAAAGGCAGAGGCGCAGACCAACGCGGCGAGCTTCGGAATGCGCACGCCGGGCGGCAGGGTTTCATTGAAGCTCTTCAGCAGCGCCGGTAAGACGGCCTCAAGGAAGTCATGCCCAATCTCCATCGCATGCCCACGGGCGGGAAACTGCGCATAGGCCTCGGCCAGCAGGTCGCAGAAATCCTGCAGTGCCGCTAAACGCACGGCATAAGATAAAGACGAAGGCCAGACCCACTGGACGCTTAAAGGTGTCTCGCCCCACCCTTGCGCCCGCATGCCGTCCGCCCGTGAAACGGTTAGGCAGACCCGCGCGCAGACGACCTCGGTCAACGTATCGCGTCCAAACTTCAGCGGTACGCGCGTCTGCACCGGCAAGGCATACCAGCGAACTGCCCGGATGCGGACGTCATGCGGATTAACAACCATGGCTTAATCCTGCAATGCTTGGCCCGCCGTCTCGCGACCTAGGTAGGCAATGCCTAAACCCGCCAAATAAACCAAGGTGATGGCGGCGGCGGCGTGCTGATAGCCGCCCAAACTCTTCACCAGATAACCGCTGAGCAAGACGAACGGCACCGCGACTAAGCGGCCCGTGTTATAGCAGATACCCTGCCCCGTCGCCCGCACGCGGGTCGGAAAGAGTTCGGGTAAATATAATGGCATGAAGCCGAAGAACGCGGTCGCCGTCATGCCGAGGACAAAGATTTTTAGCGCCAAGAAGGCGGGAAATACCTCGAACAAAAGCGGCCCATCCCAGCTCGCGGGCGTGCGGTAGATCCACGCCGTCGAAGCGCACGCGAACACACAGAGTAGTTGATAGCCCAAACGCCGCGGCAAACGGGCTAAGCAAAGCGGAGCCAAGACGGTCCCCACGCACGCGCCGAGCGATACAATCACCATCGCATAAGCCTTAGCCTGTGGGAAGGTCGGCCCCGCCAGTTCGGTGATCCACAGCGGTATCCATTGGACCGCGCCCCAAGTACCAACGAACACGACCGAGACCATCAGGATGGCGCCCCAGGTCGCCCGCCGAAACTCACCCCCGAAGACTTCACTGAACTTTGACCGCGGCGGCGCGACGGCCGCCTTTTCGGAAGCGCGCTTCCACTTCTCTGACTCCGGCACGAAGAAGCGAATCAACAAAGTGATAATGGCCGGCGAAGCACCGATTAAGAAATGGATCCGCCAAGAATCAGCGGAAGCCGGATAGGCGATGGCAACGCAGCCGACGAGGACCATGCCGAGGTTAGCGGCCATGCCGATGGCAGCGGCCATTTTCGAGCGGTGTCTTTCCGGCCAAGCCTCCATCACGAGGGCCACGCCCAACGCCCATTCGCCCCCCATGCCCAAGGCCGCCAGGAAACGTGCGCCCATCAGGTGGAGCGGGTCCTGGGCAAAATAACAGACCCCGCTGAAGATTGAATAGAAAAGGATACTTAAGGACATCGCACGGATGCGCCCAACCCGATCGCCAAACCAGCCGAAGGCCGCGCCACCGAAGGCCGCGCCCACCAAAAAGGCGGCGGTGATCCACCCCATCCAGCTACCCACCCAGGCATTAACCGCCGCCGGACCGGCCGACAATACGTCAGCCGGCACCATACTTTTCAGTGCCGGGCTAGCCAACAGTGGGAAGATTGCCTGCTCATAGCCATCCATCATCCAACCAAGAAATCCCGCCACTAAGGTCATCTGCATCCCGCCCGAGATGGCCTGGGAGCGCGGGTCGGACTCGGGGGATTCTTTCATGGGCGGGGTGCCAAAGTTCTGAGGGCAATACCGAGCGCCTTCAAGGGGCGATTTTGGGTCCACCCCCTTCCGAAACAAAACTTCCTCAACCGATATAAATACTGTTAGGGTTTCCGTCGTCGTCATGAAGCCGCTCATCTCCCGTCCCGAGGACCTTACCCCGACCACGCCTTGGTCCGCGACGAAGTGGGCTTGGACGTCCGAGGAGGAGTTAGCCGACCACCGCACGAAGGCCCGTCTCTGCGCCGCCGCTCTCCTGCCCTTCAAAGATAAACAGCCAGACTGGGAAGGCTTCGCCGCCGCCCTCCGCTGGCAATACGCCGCCGCCGAACACTACGGCGTGGAACTAGTCCCCGTACTCAACGCTGACACAGGCTACATCTTCGACCTCGACGATACGATGTATGCCGAAGTGCTCCGCCGCTTCCGCGCCGCCTTTCCAGGTCGCAAATTTATCGCGGGGGTAACCGCCCGCGGTGCCGCCCAAGATACCGACTTCAAAGCCGAACGTTACCGCGGCCTCATCGATATCGTCCAAGCACACGAGAACTGCGAGGTCATGATCATGACCTCCAAGGGGCTCAATTCCTTGGACCCAGAACGCCGTCGCGATGGTTACTACCAGATTGCCGAGTGGCTCATCCGCCCCGGCATCGTGCACGCGCTCGAGCCATCGTTTATTCCTTGGGCGACGCCTTACGAACCTTGGTTACTCCATCAGCTAGCCATCCACCCGAAGTTTGTCGGTGGCAAGATTAGTACGCTCGATGAACCGCACTTTCTCTACTGGGCGGCGATGTGCAAAGACCTGAAACTGGATTTCTCTCCGCATAGCGGCGACGACTACGGTATCGCCACCGCCATCAAGAGCGGCCTGCCCTTACTGATTGGCGCGTCAAGTAGTGCGGCCCCATTAATCTGCGCGGCGAAGGACATGTGGCTTGAGGACGGTGTGCCCGGTAAAAAGTTCCCGACTGGTACCGGTCGCTTCGACACGCGCGTCTACAAGGTCTTCGAATGCTTCCAATCGCTGGAGGACCAAGTCTTCCGCCTGAACGGTCAGCACAGTGCAGCCGCCTATAAGCACAGCACCGCCCATCTCCTCCACGAGCTCGGCATCCTAGCCGCCCCCGAAGCCCACCCGGCTTGCACCGATCTGCGTGGGGCGGACGAGGGCGCGCGCATGCGCGAAGCGTTACTCCGCCCCCGCCGCGTAGCTAAACGCCTCGATATCCCTGGTCTCTAAACCACACCCTTTCGATGACTCCCTTTAAACTCACCCGTGTCGCGTCGCTCAAGACGTTAGCGGATTTCCGTGCCCACTGCGCCGCCCTCGGTATCGACCTACCGATGGAAGACAGCATTGAAGCTGGCAACGGCAACCCACTCTCCCACCCCGTCGAACACGTACTGATCAACGGCAAGCGTATCGGCAACCGCATCGCCATCCATCCGATGGAAGGCTGGGACGGTACCACGACTGGCGGAACGTCCCCCGAGATGAAGCGACGCTGGCAGCGCTTCGGCGCGAGCGGCGCCAAGCTCATCTGCGGCGCCGAAGCCATGGCCGTCCGCGCCGATGGCCGTGCCAACACCAATCAACTCATCCTCAACGAGGAGAATCAGGCTAGTATCACGGAACTCGTCGATATTCTCAAGGCCGAGCACTTGGCCCAGTGGGGTACCACCGACGACCTTGTCATCGGTTTTCAGCTCACGCACTCGGGGCGCTTCTGTCGCCCAAACGACAAGAAGAAATGGGAATCTCGCGTGGCTTTCCGCCACCCCTTGCTAGACAAGAAATTTAATGTGATGTCGGACGACCAGGTCCTCACCGACGACGACGTCGAAGAGCTCATTCGATGCTACGTGCGCGCCGCCCAGGTCGCCCGCGACTGCGGGGCTGACTTCGTCGATATCAAGCACTGCCACGGCTACCTGCTCCACGAATTCCTCGGTGCCCACACGCGCCCGGGTAAGTTCGGCGGCTCTTTTGAGAACCGCACCCGCATTCTGCGCGACATCATCGCCGGCATCCGGGCCGACGGTAACCCCATCGACATCGGCGTCCGCCTGAGTCTCTTTGACATGGTGCCGTTCCGCCCGGACCCGACACTCTCGCAGCCCGGTAAGCTCGGACCCGGCATCCCCGAGGACTACGCCACTTGCCTACCCTACCGTTACGCCTTCGGCGTGAATCAGGCGAACCCCATCGACATCGATCTCACCGAGACCTTCGCATTTGTTAAGCTCCTCGGCGAACTCGGCGTGAAGATTCTCAACACCACCGCAGGCTCGCCCTACTATAACCCACACATTCAGCGCCCCGCCGCCTACCCGCCGAGCGATGGCTACCAGCCCGCGCACGACCCGCTGATTGATGTCGCCCGTCAGGTCCGCGTCGTGCGCGAAGTCCGCGCCCATGCGCCGACCAACATGGTCATCGTCAGCTCCGGCCTCAGCTACGTCCAGGAATACCTCCCGCAACTCGCGCAGCACATCCTGCGCACCGGCGGAGCCGACCTCATTGGAGTCGGCCGCGCCGTCCTCAGTTACCCCACCATGCTCGCCGACGCCGCGAAGAACGGGGCGCTTGAGACCAAACTGATTTGCCGCACTTTCAGCGATTGTACGACCGCCCCGCGCAATGGGCTCATTTCGGGCTGCTACCCACTCGACAAGTTTTACACCGCCAAGCCCGAGTTCCAGCAGCTCAAGGACATCAAGAAGAACGTCGGCGCCTGATCAGCGACCGAAGATCTCCTTGGAACGGCGGCGCCATTCCGCCAAGAAGAACGCCTCTTCAAGCTCGAGAAACTTACGGCGATCAGCTTCGGTCTTAAGTTTTTCGTCCCAAGCCTGCGCACGTTGGATGGCCTGCTCGCGAGCCTCCGGTGAGCGATTAAAATTATGGTAAAGGGAGACGTAAGCCATAGCCCGAGGGTAGTCGCCCCGGAGCTCAACCAACAAGTCAGCGGCCAAGAGCGCATTATTGAGTCCGCCAGCGGCCCAGGCCTTCTCCGCACACGCCAAGGCCTCTTCCTTATCCAAGGGCACGACGATACCGCGACGATGCATCTCCGACAGGTTATGCCAAGCATCCGCCGAGCCCTTGGCCGCCGCCGCGCGATAGCAAGCTACCGTTTCCTTCAAATCCTTCGGTAGGATATCTCCGGCCGAATACATCGCCCCTAGGCGCGTCAGCGCCGCCGCCGAACCCTTATCGGCGGCCAACCGATAGCACCGCACGGCTTCGGCGTTATCCTGTAATCTCCCGACCCCGTACTCGGACAAGATGCCTAAGTTAAGGATGCCCATGGGTTCACCTGTAGCCCAAGCCGCTTGGAAATAGCCAATCGCTTTCAGATGGTCCTGCGGAACGAACTCACCAGTGGTATAGACCTCGCCCAGGCTATTCAGGGCTCGGCCATGTTTTTGTGCCGCCGCCTTCTCCATCCAGCGGATACCTGCTTCAACATCGGGCTTACCGAACGTTCCGCTCATCTCCGTATAACCAAACTGCCATTGGGCTTCGGCGTCACCAGCGGCCGCCTTGCGCTGCAGCTCGGGCCAATATTCTTGCTTCATCTTAAGTAGATAGCTCTCGGCTGTCTCCGCTTTCGCAGGCACCACCGAGGGCACGCTCATCGCCGGCTCCGCGCGCGAGGGCAGCACTTTGGGTGAGGCCGGAGCCACATTCGGGGCGTCAACGCTGACCTGCAGGACGACGACCATGGCCGCGATTCCCACCATAGACCACGCAAGCAAAACGGAATTACGCATGCCACAGCATAACCCCCGTGTAGAAAACACACAAGGGGTGCCCGAGAATTATTTAAATATATTTCCGACCCCCAGCTCAGCGCTTGCGCAGACGGACGACGAGGCGGGCCGGCCCCGGCCAAGCAGCCCCCGGATTGGGCAAGAGCACGAAATCGTCGGCGGCAACGGGCTTCCACTCCTGACCAGCCACGACCTCCCAACCGGCGGCATGCCGCGGCAGAAAAGCGACCAGCGGACGGCCACCGCGTTCGGAGCCGTTCGTATCGACCGGGGCAAAGGTACCGGCTCCGGCCTTGGGCGTGATTGTCCAAGTCCATTCCCCGTTCGTGCCCTCAACCAGCGTCTCCTCCCAGCGCAGGGGACCCGGCGCCATCTTCGCCGACCACTTGGGATCGCCGTAGAGGACGGTCACATTCTGGTCGAACTCCAGGCCACGGACGTTTGCCTTATTCCGGCCGGCCTTGGCCTCACCCAAGGTCCAGAGCAAGGCATGGTGATTGGCAAGGCGGGCCTCGCTGACGTTGAAACGGCCGGGTTGCTCGACAAAGTAATCCAGCACCCCCCAGCCGGCGTAGCCGAACCAGGTCGGCTCGACATAACCCAGCATCTGCAAGGCCCCGCCGGTATTCAGCCAAGCTAAGGCCATGCAGTCTTCCTTCTTAGGAACGTTGCCGATGAGACAGTTGCCGACCGCGAGGTAGACCTTCGGATTAGGCGAGCGGACCTCAGTGATTTTGCCATCGAGCGATTTACCCACGAGCACGCCGTCTCGATGCGTGAAGATGCCATTGCGGTAACGGTAGCCTGGCTGCCACTCGGTCTCACTCGCATGGCCAGAAGTGATGAAGCAATCCGTCTGGCCGTCATTAAGGCGCTGGACGATTGATTCCGTAGAATCCGCCGCCCCCTGCCCTTTAACGGCTAAAGGCGTGCCGTCCTTAACCCAGACTTCACCCGCTTTGAATTCCGAGAACCAATAACCGCTCTGGACACAGTCCGAAGCGAAAGCCGTCGAAGCGCCAACTTTTCGAATCGTGAGCGGCTCGGCCGGAGCGGCCAGTTTGAGCGCGAGTTCAGCGGTCCGGCCAGTGATGATGCCCCACTGAAAATCTTCGTAAGGATCCGCATCGTTATCGCGAGCCAACTGGTGGATAGCGTAAGCGGATTTCTGGCCCAGTTCCACCGGACGGGCAACCCAGCAGACCCAGCGCGGCTGCGCTTGGCGCAGGCCCGCCTGGCACTCCAGCACGTCGGCCTGATAAGTCAGGACCACCGCGTGGTGCTGGGTTTGCAGGCGGGCGACGACCTTGGCCCAGGCCGCATCAGCCTGAGTTTCCTTGGAAACCAGCACGAC
Source organism: uncultured Opitutia bacterium (assembly GCA_903919185.1). GTDB lineage: Bacteria > Verrucomicrobiota > Verrucomicrobiia > Opitutales > UBA953 > UBA953. The sequence continues at coordinate 7,084 of CAIXHF010000005.1, forward strand.
GTAGTCAGCCGCACCCAGCGGCAAGCCGAAGGCGAACAACAACAGGGCAAGAATGCGGGGCATGACCTAAGACATAACACCCCTCCCGCCCCTGCCAAGTGCTTATAATACCTAGGGCTTCTCGAAGACCAGCAGGTGCTGCCACGGGAGGTCGGGGCGGTTCTCAAGAAAGCGGAAACCTGCCGCTTCAAGTTCCTTGCGAGCCTGTGCCTCGGTCATCCTGTGGTGCGGCTTGATGGGCACCTTGGGATCTTCCGCCCGGAATTCCAATAAGTAGATACGGCCACCCTTCTTGAGCGCGGCCTTGATTGAACCCAGCATCTCGGCTGGGTGATCAAATTCATGGTAAGCGTCGACCATGAGCACCGCATCCAGCGAAGCATCGGGCAGCTTTAATTCCGTTACCGAGCCCAGATGCGGCTGGACGTTCTTAACGCCCCGGGCGCGCATTTCCTCCTTCATGTAATCCAACATCTCGGGTTGGATGTCGATGGCCACGACGCGGCCTTGCGGTACCAACGGAGCCAAGCGGAAAGTGTAGTAGCCCGAACCCGCACCGAGGTCGGCAATGACGGCGTCCGGCGCAAGCTTCAGAGCTGCGATGGCCTTGGACGGAGCTTCTTCTTTCTCGCGCTCCGTTCGCTCTAACCAGCCGATGCCAGGATGACCCATCACTTGGGCGATTTCACGTCCCTGATAGGTTTTGCCGATGCCATCGCTCGAAGCCTTACAAGTGCCATACTGCGGCTCTGCGGAAACTGGTAAAGGCGGCGTGGCCGCCGGAGCGACCGCGGAGGCCTGACCCGAGGCAGGCTTCGTCCAGAGGAATAAGCCGATCGCAAGGCCCAGCAATAGGACCGAAGTCAGGATGGGGTGACGTTTCATCACTAAGGCTTAAACGCCCTCTGGAGCTGGTGCAAGACGACGCCAATAAAAAGGCCGGACCCACGGGGGGCCGGCCTTTGGGAAAGAGGAGGTATAGCTTACTTGGCGGCCGGAGCGTCCTTGGAAGGGGCTGGAGCATCCTTAGCGGCAGGGTTGCACTTCTCGCAGACCTTAGCGTCCTTGGCTGCCTTGACGCAGCAAGGGTGAGCGCAGGGCTTTCCTGCCTTGTCAGCCTTTTCACAGCAACCACCGGTCTTAAACTTGGAGGTATCCACAGCGGGAGCGGCCGGGGCATCCTTCTTGGCGGGGGCAGCGGGCGTGGTCGCGGCGATGGCCAGCGAGGAACAAACAGCCACGAGGGTGAGGAGGCGGAGGAGGTTCTTCATAGTGGGCTTACGAATGAGGCCAGACTTGGATTTTTCAAGAAGATTGGTCTATCGGGCGCTGAACAAGCCAATGACCGCCCCAATCCCGACCAAGGCTGGGACGGAAAACTTCTCTTTGTAGAAGAGCCAAGCCGCCCCAGCTGAAACCAGCAAGAATAGGGGCTGTGCATTTTGCGTCCAACACAGCGCACAGCCGAGGAAGGCAATCGCCCCAGCGGCAACAGCAGCAACCATCCCGAGGGCATCATGAAAGCGGCGATCGCCGACGCCCTCTTCCACCAACGGTGCACAAGCCAGGATGACTAAAGTCGAAGGCACGAAAGTGAAGACCGCTGCCGTGACTAGCCCCAGCAGTCCAAACCAGGGGCCCGAGTGCTCCGCAAAAAGCGACCCATTAAAGCCGGCTAAAAAAGCGACGAAACTCCCGGCGAGCAGTAAGGGCCCGGGGGTGGCCTCGCCCACGACCAAGGCATCCCCGAACCGTAATTCTCCCAGCCAGCCCAAGGCATTGGCTCGCACCCGCCAAATACCCAGGGCGGCATAGGCTCCCCCAAAAGAGGTCAGCACAGCGAAGAGGGATACCTCGACGAGCTGCACGTAGCCGTGGCTATGCTTAAGCCATAACCATAAGGCCAAATAGACGAGCAACACGGGCAAGAGGAAACGCCCCAAGCGCAACACCGCTAAACGCAGCTGATCGCTGACCGGCGGCAGTGCTTCTTCATCGTCAGGACGTATATACCACCCATGCAGACCGGCCGACAAGGCGATGAAAATAAAGGGAGCACCCCCGCAAAGCCCAGTGAACGACAAGCCCGCCGCTATCCGCCGAGGGGAGTCCTCACAGGTCCGGATGAGCATCTTGACCCCGACCACCAAAATGACCCCCGCCACCGCCGCGCGGGCACCCGCAAAAACGCCTGGCAAGAGTTCCCAACCGCTACCCACTGCATAAAGCCATGCCAAGACACCGCAGGCGATTAAGCCGGGCAGCACAAAGCCCAACGTTGCGACGGCGGCCCCACGCCAGCCATGACTGCGCCAGGCAATCCAGGCCACGAGTTGCTGTGCCTCTGGACCCGGCAAGAACATGCAAAGACCTAGCGCCCGCGTGAAGTCCGCCGACGTCAGCCATCGCCGCTTCTCCACACACTCCTGCTCCAGCAGGGCGATCTGCGCGCCGGGACCGCCCCAAGATAACAAGCCCATACGCAACCAGAAGAGATAAGGAAACGAGGACATGGCGACAGACCGAACAAAACGCGCCGAGGCAGAACTGCACCAACAAAAAGCCGGACCAAGGTCCGGCTTTCGAGGCAGTCGTTAAGCTGAAATTACTTCTTGGCGCAGGCAGGCGCGGCCGACTTGATCGGGGCTGGCTTCGGAGCTTCCTTCTTCTCGCACTTCACTTCGATCGGCTTGATAGCCGGCTTCTGACAGGTCCCTGTGGTGGGCTTGGTCGGAGTCACCACTGGCGTGGTGGGCGTTGTCGTACCCGTACCCGTACCACCACCATTGACGACGGCGGCAGAGAGGGTGGCGGCGGCAAAAAGACTGGCGGTGTAAGCGAAGAGTGATTTCATAATTTAAGCATTACTATGCGGCTAGAAGCCGAAGGCAAACCGTAAAATGATGACAATTATGAAACAATGCCCAGCAGAAACTTGCAGAAGCGGCCCCCTGCTCATATTTATGATGTCTCCTTGCCGCGCCCCTCGTCCCAGCCCCTCCCCCGGCCCGTCGTAAAGCGAGCCGGTTTCAGCCTCCTGCTCTCGCTGGTGGTCTTAAGTGTCATGATCTTGACCGTGATCATGGTGGCAGCCTTCCTTTCGGTCGAAACCCGTTTGGCTGGCCATGCCCAGCTCTCGCTGCGCGCACGGCTTAACGGTGTCGTCGCCCTCCGCCTAGCCTTAGCCCATACGCAACAGGAAGCCGGACCCGATCGCCGCACCACTGCGCGAGCCGACGTGGCCCAACCCGATGTCGCTGTTAGCGACTTACTCAACCCCATGTGGACGGGCGTCTGGAATACCCAACGACCCAACCAGCCGCCCCACTGGCTCATCAGCGGTCGCGACGACCTCGCCCCCGGCGCGCAGATGGTCTCGCTATCAGGAGAATCCGACTACCCTGCGCCGATTTGGCTACCTTGGCAGAAAGACTACACCCCAACACCGGCCAACCTAATTCCACTCGTCGGCACCGGTAGCGCCAGTATCGCCGAGGCGAATAAACCGAGCGGATTGGTAACCTTACCCCGACTTCCCCTACCCGATGATGCTTTCGGCAAGTATGCCTATTGGGTCGGGGACGAAGGCATCAAGGCACGCTTCAACCTCTTTGACTTACGCACCACTGGTACGGCTAACTTCCCCGGAAACCTCCAAGCCCTCCGCAACCCGGTCACCCCTGGACTGGCGCTCCTCGCAGGCTTCGAGAACTACACTCCCAACGACGGCCTTGCCCGCAGCCTGACCATCGATGATATCCCCAACCTCACTGGCTTCAACGAAGGGACGGGGGCGACGCGTAATTCTACCCGTTTCTTCCATGACCTCTCCGCCAGTGCTGCTGGCGTCCTCGCGGACTCCTACCATGGCGGCCTGAAGCGCGACCTCTCCTTGGCGTTTGAGCTGAGTGATGCGGATTTCAACCAAACCGAATTCGGCAGTGGCAAACTCGGTGCCGCCGCCACCGGCACGGCCAACGGCGTAGAGGCTATCTCCATGCGGGTGCCCCTCGACGGCAACTCCCTACTCTCCACGCCCGTCTTCAATCGCTCCACCCTCGAAGGCGAAGTCCGTGGCCCGACCTGGTGGACTTTACGCGACTACCATCGACTCTACAAGCAGATCGGGTGGGACACCAGTGGGACGCCTACACTCAAGGCCCGCACGTTTTACCCGAACGCCAGCCGCATCATGCCACCCACGGCGAACGCCGACCCGAATAACGTCCGGCAGACTACCTATAGTTACGCGCTGACTTATAATGGCGACCACGCCAACCTAAACCCGCAGGCGATGGACTTCGGTAATTTCTGGAACCTCGGCACGAAGCCCGTCCCCCGTCCGTTGAACGTCGCCGCCACCCCCTACATTCACCGCGTGATGATGGTGTTCAGCATCAACATCGAGTACTACCCTGACGGCGGTGCGGCCATCTACTTCAACCTCAACCCCATCGTCGTCGTCCACAACCCTTACAACGTTGCGATGACGTTCGCGGCCCGTAACGGGGCGGCCGGCACTTACGCGCTCGCGGTCTCGTTCACCAATTGGGACCAATGGATTTTCCGTTATAAGCGCTACGCCGCCTACGGCACAGGCCCCACCTCGACCTACGAGATTCCGCTCAGTTCGTTCTTCATGCAGCAGGATGATCAGCAGGCGAATGCCAATGATATGTTCCGTCTGTACCTGCCAGATTTTACCTTAAAGCCAGGTGAGTTCCGGGTGCTTTCCAGTAGTTCGGCCACGATGCAGGACTGGAAACGTGTCGTCGAACTTTCCAATACCTTCAACCAGTCCGGCGGCTTCAACGACACGCTCGGTGACTGGGGCTTCGGTGCATCTTCACGCTGGTTCGCCGATGACGCCTTCGGCTTTGAAGTACTCCCCGCTGGAGACTTCCGCATCCGTCAAGGCCTCGCCTGCTGGCCCGGGGATGTCATCAACAAGACCGCCTCGACCGCCAACTTCTACAACCGCTCGAGCGAACACACTGAACTCTTCTACCGCGACCTTAACCCCACTCGGGTCGGCGCCGCGGGCGAGAAGTTCTTCCCCAACTACACTTGGATCGCCCCCAAGTACAATAGCAGGGGCGCTCCCTTGCCGCCTTCGGTCATCACGGTGATGGACCTCTCCGTCAAGACCGCCGACTGGACCAGCTCGCCCTATCCGCTATTCACCCACTCCAACCCGATGGCCGCGTCCTGCCGCGCGGACGGCGCTGGCCGTACCGACCTCGGGGAAGGCAATGGCTTTGTTGGAGCTTCGCCCAGCTACCGCATGCGCCTCTTCCGGCCCTCCACATGGTCAGAAATCCTGCAGACCACCAGCGGCCTTGGTTACGGCGGCTACTCCACTACCAGTTCGGGTACGACGGTGGCGGTCCAGACCGAGATTCCCTTAGCGCCACCGACCGGCCTGGCCCAGTACGTGCACGCCAACCTCAGCATGCGTGACCAGCAACCCTTGCTCGGCATCGGCAGCAGTTTCGCGCACACGCAGGTGAATGCGCAGCGCACCACGCAGCTCAACAGCCCCAACTGGACCGATTACGACAACGCTTACCTGCTCAACCATGCTGTCTGGGATCAGTATTTCCTCTCGGGAGCTGCGCCCGAAATGACTAAGGCGTCGGCCCCGGCGGACCCCACCCCCGCCGATCCAACGGCCAATCCGAACGCCAATGCCAACGCCAACGGGAATCCCAATACAACGCCGGCAGAAACCCGTTCCTTGAGCAAAGTTTTGGACGATTTCGTAAACGGCGTTCAACCGTTGAACAACCCGCGCATGCGCCTACTCGGCGAATTCCACGGGGGCGACGACCTCCGGGCGGCGATCGGCGACTACCGTCGCTCGGCCTCGGTCCTGCTGCATGACGGCACCTTCAATGTGAACAGCACGTCCGTCGAGGCCTGGACCGCCGTCCTCGGCTCGGCCAAGGCCATCGCAACGACGAAGTATGCCGCCAACTTGCCCAACACGACCAGCGCACCCATTCAGCCCCAGAACACCCGTTACCCTCGGGCCACCCCCCAAGGCACTTCCGCCGTCGCGGCTGGCACGATGGCCAGCGCCTCGAACTGGTCGGGCTTTATTAACCTCTCCGACGACCAAGTGCGCAACCTCGCCCAAGCCATCGTGGAGGAGAACAAGGCACGCTTCAAGGTACTCGCTCGGACCGAACGGGACCAAAACTACCCGCCCGCGGCCCGCATCTTCCGCGGCCAGATGATCGCCGCCACGCCTTACCTTGGCCTCACCGAATTTGTTAACCGCTTCCTCCACCCGAACCCGCAGGTCGCCCGTTGCGGCGCTTTGCAGTCCGCCATCTTCCGTGCCGATAAATATTATGCGACAAAGTCAGATAACTCCGATCGTTTCTCGGACCGACTCTCCAACAAAGGCGCGCTTGGTAAAGTAGACGTCGCCGCGCTCTCGACAACCACAGCTGGACCGTTTGCCAATCCGGAAAATATCGAACTCCCCGACCCCGTCGGCAAGAACGTCACCCACGTCGCCATGGGCGCCCCGGGCAACCTCCTACAATCCGACCTCCTAGAAGTCATCGGCAGTTCCTTATCGACGCGGTCTGACACCTTCACCATTCGAGCCTACGGCGAAGCCTGGAACACCTCCGGCGACAGCGCTAAATGCTGGATCGAGGCCGTGATCCAACGCGTGCCGGAATTCATCGACTCGACCAATGCGCCTGAGACCGCGGCGGCCAGCCCCAAGAACCCCGCGACCCTCGTTCCCGGCATCACCACCACCGGCGACGTGACGACCAGCAACCAGTTAACGTCCGTCAATAATGTGCTCGGACGTCGCTTCCGTATCGTCTCCTTCCGCACCCTCAAACCGAATGAAATCTAACTTCGGCCTACTCCTAGCGCTTGCCCTGGTCGCGCCCGGTTTCGCCGAAGAGAAATCGCCGGTCGAAGTGACCGTGAATCTACGCGCCATTTCTTTGGATGGACCCATCTTAGGACACGGCTACCGCAAAGATGGAAAGGTTTCTCCCTTGGTTATTGCGCCGGACTTTTTCACGCAAGAGTTCACCTACCACGGCAACCCACACTTTGAGATTCTGCCACTGACGGCCACGGTTAATCCCGAGGACATCGCCAAACTACTCGCTCGCCACCCGACCGGCAAGCCCAGCGAGCTCAGCATCAAGTCGCCGTTCGCTCCGCACACGATCGCGAAGCCCGACGGCCCCAAGAAAAGCCTCCTCGCGGTCGAAGCCGACCCGCGCAAATCGGCCGACCCGCGCAAGTCTACCGAGCCACGGGCTTCCGCCGACCCCACCAAGACGCTCGACCCCATCCGTTCGGCCGACCCGCTCAAGTCTGCCGACCCGACCAAGTCTGCCAATCCAGTCAAGTCTGCGGACCCGATTCGTTCGGGCGACTCTCTCCAAGCAAACAACCCGGAAAAAACGGCAGGCCTCCAAAAGACCCTCTCCCCGGAAGAGAAACGGGAAAAACGCCAAGCGGTTTTCCTGCCCGTGTCGGTCGAACCACCCAAGAAGCCGGACAAGGACAAAGAGAATATACCCATTGCTTGGATTGACCTACCAACCACGCCCGGCCCGCATCACCTAATCTTACTCGTAAACCCGGGCGACCCCAAGGGGGGCATCTTGGCCATCGACGACGCCCCCGGGACCTTTCAGTACGGGACGATTCGGTTTTATAACCTCTGCCCCTACCCGGTTGAAATCCAGATACCCGGCAGCCGAACCAAGATTGGGTCTAAGGGTAGCACCGTCGTGCGGCCGAACGCAGCCGACGGGACCTATTTCGAGGGCACCATCCACTCGCGCTCGGCCATCGACGACCAAGAATCCCTGAGTTACAGCTTCCGTTATTTTCAGCAAAATGACCTCCGGACCCTCTATTTCATCATCCCCTCAACCGAAAGTGAAGGACAGGTCATTATTAAGGGCGTGGAAGACCGTTACCGCCCCGCCGACGCGGTCAGCAAGTAGGCTAAAAACAGGCAGCGTCAGGGGGGGGGAGTTATTCACACCCCCAGCCCCCTCAAAAGTCCTCTTAAAATCTTGGAATTAGAGTCGAAAGGACTGACAATTTAAGCAGTTCCACACCTCGGCTAATGAGCATTGCACCCCACCCTGTGTCGCGACGCGGCTTCAGCCTCGTACTCTCCCTCACCATCATGGCGATGATGGTCATGGTCGTCATCGTTCTTGCAGCATTCTTGAGCGTTGAATCGAAACTCGCCAAGGCCGCGCAATACCGGACGCAAAGTAAGCTCCATGCGCTGGTCTCACTCCGCCTCGCCCTCGCGCACCTCCAGCAGGAAGCCGGTCCGGACCGACGCATGACCGCGCAAGCGGACCTCGGAGCCGACAGCAACCAGCCGGGCTGGAATTGGCAGACCATCCGCAACCCGCTATGGACGGGCGTCTGGCGGAGCGACAAGCCCACCCAACCGCCCGCTTGGCTCGTCAGTGGTCGCCACGATCGACCCGCCAATTCCCAAAGCATTAACCTCTTCGGTAAAAATGATTACGAAGTCGACCACTGGGTGCCCTTCCAGACCGACTACTACCCGACGACTGGTCCGATGATGATCACGCTAGTCGGGGATGCCACGGCCATGCCCGCCGAGCTCATGAATTGGCCGACCACTCCAGGCCGACCCGACGGTCGCATCTATCTCCCCAAGGTGCAGCTGCCCGATGCCAACGTGGCCGGGGCCTACTGCTATTGGATCGGCGATGAAGGCGTGAAGGCCAAGTTAAATCTCACGGACACGCGCATCACCCCGCCAGCGACGACGACCGTCAGCGCCGACCAGCAATCCTTCAACAATATCCTCGCCCTCCGCGGCGCGGCCCGGACCGGCATCGAAATCCTAAAAGGCTTCGAGAACATCCCCCTCGGCGGTATCGATTCGCGTGCCACCAAACTCTACGACCTGAGCCTACTCGACACCGCGGTCTTCACCGAAACCAGCCCACCGACCATCGCCCGCAAGGCCTGGACCAGCCTGACGATGGTCTCCCTCGGCCTCAACACCGACTCCCAGTGGGGCGGCCTGAAGGTCGACCTTTCGTCCGCCTTCGAAAAAGATGACGCCGCTTGGAAGGCGAGCGAGTTCAGCGAAGGTTCCGCCCCGCGCGATTCGGCCGGCAACCCGCTGAGCGGTGCCACCTACACCTTTAACCCGAACGGCAGCACCAACCGCTCTGCGTACAGCGACAGCAAAGTTGACGTGAAGTACGACGGCGCCTCGCACAACATCGGCACGCTCTACACCTACGTCGATGGTGGCCGTACCATCCGCGGCCCCACTTGGGATGCCCTCCGCAACTACCATCGTCTCTACAAGGAAGTGGCATGGAATGACTCCACTAATCCGGTCACCAATTCGCCGACCCTCCGGGCGCGCACCCACTACCCGAACACCATCAGTTTGGCGGCCTCAGGTTACGGTGGCACCGCCCACTACGGTCACATGTACAACCGCATGGACACGTCGGAGGACGTTTATGTTTCCACCAACCCGCGTCCGCAACCGACTAAGGTCGGTGCCACGCCCTACGTCGCCCGCGAATTGCTAGTCTGGGGTCTCCAGAACAATGGCGGCACGCTTCGCCTCACGCTGTCGCCGATCACGGTCCTCCATAACCCCTACAACGTCGCTATGCGCCTTAAGCGCGAGAACTCGACGGATACGGCGGCGATGCGTCTCTCCTACCGTGCTTGGTCGGCTTGGTGGATGGACTTCGCCCGCAATAGCGCCGGAACGACGACCACCTGGGCCTGGGACATGCTGACGCTCGCGCAGTCAACCGACTCGACGCCGAACTGGGCCGAAAGCTTCCGGACTTACATCCCCGAAATCACGCTGCAGCCGGGTGAGTTCCGCGTCTTCACCCTGCCAGCTGGTTCAATTCCGTTCAACCGCCTCGCCACCACGGTGAATCGCTACGACTTTACCGGTTGCTTCTATACCAACTGCCTAGACAACGCCAAGTCCCCCTTAACGCTGAACGGCTCCGACACCCTTACGGTCAGCGTCCGCAGCACTGGACCCTTCTACATCCGCCACCTCCTCACCTGCTGGCCCGGCGACCGCATCATGGAGACCAACAACTCTGGCGACGGTACCCTGTATAATGTCTGCAGCGAAGTCACCGAAATGTTGTCGAACTCCATGGATAAGGATCCTAACGGCGTCTACCGCAGCGGTTATGCCTCGCCCAAGGTCATTCCGCCGGGCTCTGTGCTCCCTGGCCCAGGTCAACCCCCACAAGTACTCGCGGTCTTTGACTACGGCGTGCGCTGGGGTGGCGACGCTCTCGGCTTCCCGGTTTTTGTTCACTCGAACCCCACGGCGGCCATGACCCGACCGGAAGCCACGGGCATCGGTCCTGGCTCCATGCCAGCCGGCTATGCCACCACCTCGAATAGCTTCAAGCTGGTCGTGCGCGGGGCCAATAATTGGGCCGAAGTCTTCGAGCCTGGCCAAGACCCTGCCCTCGCCTTTGGTGGCTCAACAGTTCGCTCCTCGGGCGTTAACGCCGCGGTCTTCACCGAAATTCCGCTCGGGCCACCTGTCTCGCTCGCTCAGTACACGCACGCCAACATGCTCATCCGTGACCAGGACCCCCTGTTCATGATTGGTAACAGTTTCGCCCCCCTCTACTCACCCCTCAACGCAGTCAATAATTACCGCAGTGCAGAAAACTGGTCGGACATGGACCGAGGCTGGCTAACGAACTCTGCCATCTATGACCGCTTCTTCCTGTCGGGAGCTGCTCCCGACATGTTCCGCGGCGTCGAACAACGGGCGCTCACAAAGGTACTGGATGATTTCGTTGCGGGCACGGGCGCCCTCGCCAACCCACGCACCAAGCTCTTTAGCTTCCGCGATGCCGCGACCACCCGCGCGATGGTCGCCGACCACCGCCGCATCGCCGGCGCCACTTGCACCGACGGCGCCTTCAACGTGAACAGCACGTCGATTGAAGCGTGGACAACCATTCTCGCGAGCTCAAAGAAGATCGCCATGGGCAAGCTGGCTGCCGACCTGCCGTCCAAAACCCAGAACGCCCGCTACCCGCGGGCCGCCCGTGGGGCCGATGTGACCGATTACAATTACAAGAAGCCGTTCAGCGATAAGTCGGCTTGGTCTGGTTTAGCCACGCTCGATGACGACCAGATTCGCTTGCTCGCGAAATCCATCGTCGAAGAGACCCGCAAGCGCCTGACGAATAACCACCGTAGCCAAGTCAACATGCAGCCGGCCCTCGACGTGCACGCCCCGGTTGTCTTCCGCGGCATGACCGTCCCAGTTCCCTACATCGGCCTCGCCCAATTCGTAAACCGCTACCTCTGTGGCGCTGAACCGTACTTATCCTACAGCGGTTGCCTCCAGAATGCGATTGCCCGTGCCGACGTCGACGGAGCGAATCTCTCCAACCGCTCCGCCGCCCCGGCCCCGGCCTCGAGCATCGGCGCACAGGCCCCGACGACGACGCCAGGAATGGTGCCCTGGATCGACCCTGGTTACGTCGACAATATCATCCTAACCGACCCTCGCTCGGGCAGCACCAACCGAGCACACATGTATCAGGCTAGCCCGGCCTCGCTCATGCAGTCCGATATCCTCTCGGTCATCGGCTCGGCCCTGACGACCCGCTCAGATACCTTCACCATCCGCGCCTACGGGGACGTCAGCGATCGTCCGGGCTCCAACGTCAGTCTCGGAAGCTGCTGGGTCGAAGCGGTCGTCCAGCGCACCCCCGAGTTCTGCGATGCCAGCCAACCGCCCGAAACCGAAGTCAGTAACCCGACCGATGGTGGCTTGCACAATCCCCTCCTGAAGAACACGAACAAGATCCTGGGCCGCCGTTTCCAGATTGTCTCTGTCCGCGTCCTCTCGCCCAAAGAACTTTAATGCGCTTCCTCCTCGCTTCCCTCACTGTCGCCACGGCCAGCCTTTTCGCCCAGGCGAACGACCCGGCGGCCAAGAAGGTCGACGTCAAGTTCCGCGTCCTCTCGTTTGACGCCCCGATTCTTGGTTCGGGCTTCATCGAAGGTCGCGACGCCAAGCGTCTCGACATTAGTAACGACTTCTTATCCGGCGAACAGACCTACCGCGGGCTGGCGACCATCGCTTTCGTCATGGTCGATGACCTCGAAAAGAAGCTCCCCGAAGTCCCCGCCGAAATCATCGTCGCCAATGGTCGCCGTTCCGCCGCGCTAGAGCGCGCGCGCAAGGCCAGCGAAGAATACGCCCGCTTGAGCAAGTTGAGCGGACTCGCCAAGAGCGGCAGCCGTGAAGGCCGAGCGGGAAAGATGTCGGCCTCTGATTTAGCTGAAGCCGAAGCCGCTCAGGCCAAACTAGGGGAACTCTCCAAAATTATGGCGGAGTCCAACAAGGAGGCCGATGACGCACAGACGGAAGTAAATAATCGCCAACGCGATCACCAGCAGGCCCTCTCCGACGCCAAAGCAGCGAAGGCCGGCAAGACCAAGACCGCCGCGAAGACGCCGACGACCGACAAACCCAAGGACCCCAAGGCTCCCTATGTCCCGCCGACCCCCATCGCCTCCTACACCTTCCCTAGTGACGGCAAATACATCCTACTCTTCGCCTCCGCCGACAAGGGCAAGCGCATCATGGCCATCGAAGATAAGGAAGGCTCCTTCCCCTTCGGCTCCTACCTCTATATCAATCTAACGGGCGTCCCGGTCGAGGTCCGCTACAATGGCAAGTCCACCGCGATTGCGCCTAATGGCCGCGCCCTCATCAATGCCCCTGTGGCCAACGACAACTACGCGCAAGGCGAGGTCCTGACGCCGGGCGAAGACGGCTTCCAAATCGGCTACATCGCCCGCACTTACCAGCAGGCCGATGTACGCACCCTCTTCTTCCTCCTACCCAACCAAGGCGGCGGACACTCAATCAACATCAAGGGAATCGAAGAACGTAAGCAGCCCGACCCAGTCCCCGACCCTAATGCGGGCGCGGCCAAGGGCGGCAAAGCGGCGGGCAAGTAAGGCTTACGCGCTGTAGCGCCAGTCGAGGATTTCCGCCTGGGGGAGCTTTCGCCCCTGCCAGCGGTTCCACTGTAGCTTGACGACGAGATCAACTGAACGGCCTAACTCGGGCATGCGGTTGGCCATACGCCAGGCGACGAAGTTTAGGCGGCGGCCAGCAATCGGCGAACTCTGGTAGCGAAAATTTCCTTCACCGAAAGCCGTCGGGGTGCGTTCAAAGACAAAAGACTTCACACCGAAGAGCGGCTCGGGATTCCCTTCGCCGTAAGGCTGCAGTAGCTCGAGGTCATCCAGCAAACGGTCGGATACTTCAGTCGCCTTAAGCCAATGAACGATGTCTAAGTCGCGGCCATCGACCACGGCTGCACCCGCGACCTTCTGAGCCGCAATGGCCGTAGCGAAACGCGTCCGGAAGGACTCCACGTCAGCGACGGCCAAGGAGACGCCTACGGCCATCGGATGCCCGCCAAAGGTCTTCAGGAGGTCCGCACAGGCAGTCAAGGCGTCCACGAGGTTCGTACCCGGGACGCTGCGACCGGAGCCCTTGGCGACAGCGCCTTCTTTACCGAGGACAATCACGGGGCGATCCAAGGCTCGGCAAATCTTGCCGGCGGCGATGCCCACGACTCCCGGGTGCCAATCCCCGTGGACGACATAACCGGGCAGGTCACCCATGGCCTCGGCTTGGGCCGTCGCCTCTTCGGTCACGCGCTTATCGATTTCCTGACGCTCCCGATTGATCGCATCAAGCTGTGCGGCATCACGCTCACAATCTTCCGGCGAAGAAGAAAGCAAGAGCTTCAAGGGTAAGGAAGCATCCGCCAGACGGCCGCTGGCATTGATGCGCGGGCCAATGCGATACGACACATCGACGGAGGTCAGGACGCCACCAGGCTCCATGCCGCTGACGGCAATGAGCGCGCGAACTCCGGGTCGGCGGGCTTCGCCGAGGGCCCGCAGGCCATGTGCGGCGAGAATACGGTTTTCGGCAACCAACGGCACGAGGTCGGCGATGGTCCCCAACGCCGCCAGATCGAGGTAGTCCTTCACCTGAATGTTCGTCCCGCGCTCGTCGCCGGCCAAGCGGAGCACTTTGAGGAGGCCATGCACCAGTTTGAAAACGAGCCCAGCGGTACAGAGCGACTGCCAAGCCGCTTCGGGAGCGTCATTCACACGTGGATTGACTAAGATGCAACTAACGGGGGCTTCTTTGGCCGTGTGGTGGTCCACCACGATGACATCCACGCCTTCGGCCTTCAGGCGATCGATTTCGGGCTTTGAGTTCGTGCCGCAGTCCAAGGCAATAAACAAGGAAGGCTTCGCCTCGGCTAGGACGCGGTCCAGCGCGGCCATCGAAAGGCCGTAGCCTTCTTCTAAACGACGCGGGACGAAATGGGCGGGGTCAGCACCAAGCCGGCGCAGGAGGTGCACCAGGATGGCGGTGCTCGAAACCCCATCGACGTCGTAATCGCCTAAGATGGCGATCCGCTCGCCTTGGTTGACGGCCCGGACGATGCGCTCGGCGGCCTCGCGGAGCCCGCCGACGGCGAAAGGATCGGAGACATGTGCCAACTGCGGACGCAGGTGACGCTCGGCGTCCGCCTCGTCGGAGAAGGCACGGGCGAGGACGTAGGCGACGGGGTCGCTGACTCCAAGCGAGACCGCGATACGCCGGGCAAGCCCAGCATCCGCGGCCCGGTATATCCAGGCGGCCATAAGCGTAGGTTACGACCTGACCTCAGGCGTCAGAACCGGCCTCCCACGAGTAGCTCTTGGGTAGTTCAGCGTCGTCGACGCCTTTGCGTTCACCCTTGTGCCACCAGTAGAAAATCGGGCTGGCGATAAAGACGGAGGAGAAAGTACCGGTGAGGACACCGTAGATGAAGACTTCACCGTAGAGGCGGACATCACCAGCGCCGAAGACGAAGAGGGCCACGGCACAGAGGAAGACGGTCGCCGACGTGAGGATGGTACGGGACAACGTACGGTTGATGGCGAAGTGAATCACGTCGCGCAGCGAGCGTGCCGGGTTGTTCTCAAGCTCTTCGCGGATTCGGTCGAACACGACGATCGTGTCATTCACCGAGTAACCGATGATGAGCAAGATAGCGGCAATGAGCGCCGCATTGAACTGACCGCCGAAGAAGACGAACAAAGAGACGGTCATGAGGACGTCGTGCAGGGTCGCCACCATCGCCGCGACGCCGAAGCCCGCCTCGAAGCGCAGGGAGACGTAGATACCGATGCCGATGAGAGCGAGCACAACGGACCAAATGGCATTGGTGCGCAGGTCGCCGGACACGGAGCCACCGATGGCTTCGCGGGAGAGCATGAGTTTCTCAACCGAAAGGTCCTTATCCTTGAGCATCTCTGGATACTGAGATTTGAGGCCCGCGACAATCTTAGCGAGGTTGGCAAAGTCTCCCTGTTTGCGGTCCTTCGTCTCTTCGGTCTCGATACGCAGGCGCGATTCGCCACCGCCGATGGCGGTCTGAATCGTTACGGTCGTATCCGGCAAGCCGAGCGATTCCGCCAGTTTCAAGACCTTGTTGGTGTCGACCTTCTCCTTGGAGCTGATTGCCACGAGGGTCGATTCACCACCGCGGAAATCCTTACCGAAGGCTTCCTTACCCTTGTAGGCCAGGTCGGCGACGCCGGCAAAGATGACCAGCCATGAAACGATGAACGCCAAACGGGCCTGGTTGAGGAACTGGATATCCAGGGTCGGACGGAAGACCGGGAGGCCGAAGATGCGACTGAGGATACCACGCGAGAGCGTGAACTCCTGCAGGCCTCGGCAGGTCACGAGGGTCGTGAAGAGCGTCGTGAAGATACCGATGATGAGCGTGATACCAAAGCCACGGACGGGACCCGTGCCCATGAAGGCAAGGATCAAGGCCACAATCAAGTGGGTGAGGTTAGCGTCGACAATGGTTGCAGTCGCGCGGTTATAGCCTTCACGCAGCGAGGTAGCGCGATCCTTACCTAGGCGAGTCTCTTCGCGAACGCGTTCCAGAATTAGGATATTGGCGTCGACGGCCATGCCGAGGGTCAGCACGAGTGCGGCCACGCCGGGCAAGGTAATCGTCGCGCCGAGGTAGGCCATACCACCAAGCATCAGGAGGAGGTTGAGCACCATGCCGAAGACGGCAATGAAGCCACCCCAGACGTAGAAGCCTACCATAAACAGGACGACGAGACCGACGGCGACCAACGAGGCCACGACGGACTTATGCTGGGCGTCCTGGGCGAGCGACGGACCGACGGCGGTCACGGCCTGCTCCTTGAGGGGGAACTCCAGCGGATTATTAAGGACGGAGGCTAGGTTCAGAGCCTCCTCGCGGGAGAACGAACCCGTGATGGTCGCGCCGGTGCTGCGGATGGCTTCCTTAACGGTCGGGGCGGACTGGAGCTGGCCGTCGAGAACGATGGCCAGCTGACCGACACCGCGGGTGTTGCCTTCAGAAATCTTAGCGGTGAGGTCACCGAACTTCTTGGAACCCTCGTCGGTAAAGGTCATGCTGACATAGAACGACATGCCGTCGTCCGAGCGGGCGGCGGAAGACTTGATGATTTTACCAGTGGCGTCGGCCTTCTTGCGGACGTAGTAACGACTCGTCGTGGCTTCACCCGTGCGGCGGTCGACATCGCGCTGGACGAGGACTTCATAGGTGGCGATGGCGCCATTATCATCCTGCAAAGCCTTCGTGGAATGCTCTCGATCGGTGGGCGCCGGGCGCTCGCCGCGGTAGACCTGACGGAACTCCAATTTGGCCGGCTTCTTCAGCGCGTCCATGATGTCGGGATTGTTCGCGGCGTCTTCGCCGGGTAACTGAATTTCCAGAGACAGGTCGCCGACAGAGCGGATGACGGGCTCAGCCACGCCAAAGGCGTTCACGCGATGCTCCATGACCGTGATGGCCTGCGCCACCATCTGGGCCGGGGCCATACTCGTCTTATCACTGCTAGTCTTCTCGCCAGACTCCACGCCCGACGGGTCGACCTTGAGCGTGAAAGATACGCCTCCCTGCAAATCGAGACCGAGCTTGAGCTTACCCTGAGAAGCGAGGAGTTCCTGCTTCAGCACGAGGATATTGCGCTTCGCCTGGTCGGGCTCGCGGACAAAGTCCTTTTCGTTGAAGAAGAACGGGAGGAGATCCACGCCACCGGCGCGGCCCTTGCCTTCACCGATATCGCGCAAAGCCTGGTAATAGGAAATCGACTTTTGATCGGCGGGCACGGCGGAGTCCTTGGAGTCACGCACGCGCTTTTGGGCTTCCGCGTGAATCTTTTCGAAAGCCGGCTTATCCTTGATGACCTGCGTCGGGATGAATTTCTCGAGAGGGGTTGGAGAGAGGGGGTAGAACTCGTACACGGCGGCTGCCAGCGCGAGAACCGATACCGCCACCTTCCAGAACCAAGTCCTGGATGTCATGGGTATGTCGTGGTTAAGGGGTGAACGATTTAGGCCTGGATGGCCTTGGCGGCTTCCTCGGCCTTGCCGACGATGGCCGACTTATGGACGACCATGCGACCGCTCTCGAGTTCAATGGTCACGCGGTCATCCTTGAGGTGGTAGACCTTGCCGAAGATGCCGTTGGCCAAGATGACCTCGGCGCCGACGCCGAGTTCGGACTGCAGCTTTTCACGCTCTTTCTGCAGCTTGCGCTGGGGGGCGACGAAGAAGAAGTACATGGCTGCGATGAAGAGCAGCATCGGGGCGAAACTCAGCAACGACTCCCCCAGAGTGGGAGCAACTGCCGCATCTGCCGCAAGTACCTGAATACCAATGGTTTGAATGTTAATCATTGTTGTTTTGTTTGGAAATGGGGGCTGAGAACCCCTTGAAATGAGGCGGAAAGGCAAAAAGGCAAGCCCCAGCTCGGGTCGGATTGGTTTTGCTAACCCCGCCCGCAGCGGTCAGTGTGAATAACTCAATCCATGAACGAAGCCTCACAGGAGACTGCAAAAGACGCTCCCTCCGCGCTGGCCAAGCCTCTTACTTTTGCCGCCATCATCGCCTCCCTCGGGGTCGTCTTCGGCGATATCGGAACTAGCCCGCTGTACGCCTTCCGGGAATGCCTTCGCAATGGGCTTACCTCCGGGATACCGACCTCGGTTGCCCAGATTGCGGTGCCAGCGGTCTCCATGATCATCTGGTCGCTGCTCTGCGTGGTGACCATCAAGTATGTGCTCTTCATGATGGAGGCCAACGAGGACGGTGAAGGTGGCATCATGACCTTGGTCTCACTGGCTTCGGATAAAGACCCCGAAAAGAATCGTAAGCGGAAGCATCGCAGCGCTCTCGTGCTACTCGGCGTCTTTGGCACTGCCCTGCTCTTCGGCGACGGGGTTATTACCCCCGCCATCTCGGTGCTCTCCGCCCTCGAAGGGGTCAAAGAAGCTAACGACAACCTCCACGGCCCCCTCACCGACAATCACCTCAGAATCCTAATCCCCGCCGCCGCAGTGGTGATTCTCTTCGGCATCTTCTGGCTCCAGAAGCGTGGTTCTGGCAAGGTCGGCATGTATTTCGGCCCCATCACCCTACTCTGGTTCTTCTGCATTGGCGCCACTGGCCTCGGCTCGATGTTTGAGCATAGCGAGCAGCTCCCCACAGTCCTCTCGGCCTTTAATCCTCTACAAGCCATTGGCTTCATGCTCGAGCATCCTGCGCTCGGTATGATTATCCTTGGCGCGGTCTTCCTCTCCGTGACGGGCGCGGAGGCCCTCTACGCCGACATGGGCCACTTCGGGCAAAAGCCCATCCGAGCTGGCTGGTACTTAATCGTCTTCCCTGCCCTCATCCTCAATTACCTCGGACAAGCCGCCTGGGCCCTCGCCGAACCAGTGACTACCTTTGCGGTAACTAATGGGGTCGACGGCAAGGCCCACTTGGTCCACGAGATCAACCCGTTCTTCAACTTGGCCCCGCACTGGGCCCAAATCCCGCTGGTCATCATCGCCACACTGGCCGCCATCATCGCCTCGCAGGCACTCATCGCCGGGGCGTTCTCCACGACGATGCAGGCTATCCAGCTCAACTTCCTCCCGCGCATGCGCATCGAGCAGACGTCCGACGAAGAGTCGGGCCAAATCTACATCCCGATCGTGAATTGGATGCTGATGATTGGCTCCATCTACCTAGTCCTGCAGTACAAGAGCTCCGAACACCTTGCCAGCGCTTACGGTATCGCTGTCAGCCTAACCATGCTGGTGACGACCATCCTCTACGGCCAGTTCATCCACCGACGCTTCAAGTTCCCGGTCGTGACCTCATACGTCATGGTGGCACCGCTCATTCTGATGGAACTATTCTTCGTGGCCGGCAACCTCCCGAAGATTTTTGAAAGCGGCTGGCTCCCACTCGCGGCCGGTTTCTTGGTCTACTACATCATGTCGGTCTGGAACAAGGGACGCATCGTGATGCGCAACAAGCTGGCGGAATCTAATTTCGGCGAAACCAAGGGCGGCTCAACCGATGACGAATTCATCAACTTCATCGACAGCGTCGAAGAGCGTTTCTCCAAAGGGAAACTCAGCCGCGTTAAAGGCACGGCGATCTACCTTGCCGGCACTACCAATTCAGTGCCGATGGCCCTCGCCCATAACCTGAAGCACAACAAGTCGCTGCATGACCATATCATCGTGGTGACACTCACGGTCGACGAAGACCGCGCGGTCGTCCCACGCTCTGAGCGCGTAAAATTCATGCAACGTGGCCCGAAAACTTGCAAACTGGACAGCCACGAGGAGTTCCCTCCCGTCCTCCGCGTGACCGGCAAGTTCGGTTTCCGGGAACAGCAGGACATCTTCCCGGTGCTTCGCGCCGCCTACGAGGAACTCGCCATCACGCCGCAAGAGCTTGAGATTACCTACTTCTTAAGCCGTGAGACGATCGTCCGCGACACCTCTCGTAACTTCTCGCTCAATGCCGTCCAGGAAAAGCTCTTTGAGGTTCTCAACCGCAACGCACTCTCGGCGACGGCGTACTTCAACCTGCCGCCCGGCCGTGTGGTCGAGCTAGGCATGCAGGTCGAACTCTAAGCGCTCAGCGCGCGGGGGCTTCGAAGCGAAAGACAAACGCCTGCGCGCAGGGGTGGTTCTCTTCGTCGGCCATCTCCCGCGGGGTTTCAATCACGCAGACGGCGCCGAGCTGCTCCCACGGCAACAGCTCAGGCCAACCGAGCAACGTGATCCGCGTGCCGGGCACTGGCCGAAGGGCCTTGGTCCGGACCTGCTTGCCCGGCCAGCCATCGCTGATGAGGTAGGTAATACGGCCATTGGCCGAACGCGTGAAGGTGAATGGGCCTTCCGGCGACTGGGCCGGGCTGACTTGCGTCAGGGCCTCAGCATTCACGTTCAGCCACTCCTCAACGTACAGAAAGAGCGCGGACTGCGCGGCATCAGTCGGGGTTACGGCCGTGTAGGGATTCGCCTCCACCCTGCCCGCGGCGATGTCAGCGATTAGCAGCCGCAAGGCGTCTTCCTTGGTCGTAGGTGCCGTCCGGCAAGCCGCCAAAAGCAAAACAGCCATCGGAATCCAGATGGCTGCTCGCGACTTCATACGAAACCTTACTTAGCGCCCTTGCTCTTGGCAACCAGTGCGTAGAAGCGGTCGAAGAGAATGTCGGCGTCGTTCGGACCAGGGCCGGCTTCCGGGTGATACTGTACGGAGAAGACGGGCTTATCCTTGAGGCGCAGTCCGGAGACGGTGTTGTCGTTTAGATTTATTTCCGTGACGACGGCGCCGCAACGGTCGAGCTCGTCGGCCTTGGAAGCGAAGCCGTGGTTCTGGGCGGTAATCGAAACGCGCCCTTCTTCGGTATTCTTGACCGGCTGATTGCCGCCGCGGTGCCCGAACTTCAACTTGTAGGTCGTCGCACCGATGGCGTGCGTGATGATTTGGTGACCGAGGCAGATACCAAAGACTGGGTAGGTCTCGATGAGGTCCTTCACGGCTTCGTGGGCATACTTGAGGGCCGCGGGATCGCCCGGTCCGTTCGAAAGGAAAACGCCGTCGGGGTTATAGGCACGGATGACCGAGGCCGGGGTCGTGGCCGGGAAGACCTGCACATCAAAGCCCGAAGCCACGAGGCGACGGAAGATCGAGGTCTTGGCACCGAAGTCGTAAGCCGCGATGCGGTAGCGCACCGGACGATCCTTCGGCTTGTTTAGGTTGGTACCGGGAACGGTGAAAGCTTCGCAGTCACCAGCGGTGGCGTTGTAATTGTAGGCAGCCTTACAGGTAACTTCCTTCACGAAGTCTGCGCCGACCGTGCCAGTCCATGCCCGCGCACGCTTGAGGGCTTCTTCGTCGCTCAAACCTTCCGTGGAAAGGCAGGCCTTCATCACGCCGGCCGAGCGGAGTTTCTTCGTCAGCGAACGCGTATCGAGGCCTTCGATGCCCGGGATGCCGTACTTCTTAAGCCAGGTGCTGAGGTCGGTCGTGGCGCGCCAGTTAGAGACAATCGGCGAGAGTTCGCGGACGATGAAGCCAGCGACGTGCGGACGGGCCGACTCGAGGTCTTCCTCATTCACGCCGTAGTTGCCGATTTGCGGCGCGGTCATGGTGACGATTTGACCGAAGTACGAAGGGTCCGTGAGGATTTCCTGGTAACCAGTCATACTGGTGTTGAACACCACTTCGCCGCAGAGGGTGGCTTCCGCCCCAAATGCCCTGCCCCGAAGAATGGTTCCATCTTCAAGAGCGAGCACAGCGTGGCGAGTCATGAGTCCGTTTTGAATGACCGAACGCCCTCCGTGTGAAGCAAAAAAGAGAACAATCGTCCAAACGACCGAACTCGGGACTTAGAGACCCTTGGCGGGATCGCCGCCCAGCGGGACCGGCGGACGGGCGCGGACGTCCAAAGCGTCGGCCGAATAGGGCTTATGGACCTGCCAACCCGCCCGGAAAGCACCCCCCACGGCCTTGACGTGGTCCGTAATGGCCTTGAGGACGGCGGGGTTGGCCCGCTGGGTCCATTCCGGGTTCAGCCAGACGCTGGGGGCCACCCACTGACCGCCGACGGCCTCCGTCCAACGGACGATGCTGTCCGGGGCTTCTACAATGATTTTGACCTCATCCGCCCGCTGCAGGGACTCCGCCAAGGGGAGCTTGGCCCATTTCGGGCTGACGGTCACCCAGTCGATGCCTGGGGCAATCGGGTAAGCCCCGCAGGTTTCGAGGTGGGCAGGTAGGCCGACGGACTTGAGGGCAGCCACGAGCGGGCCTAGGTCATGCACGCAGGGCTCTCCGCCCGTGATAACCACGAACTGTGGCGAAGAGGCCTTGGCTTCGTCGGCCAATTCAGCGGCCGTGGCCTTGCGGACCTGCTTAGGGACATACTGCGGATGCCAAGTGGAGGCAGAGTCACACCACGCACACTTTACCGGACAGCCCTGCAGGCGGATGAAGAAGGCCTTGCGCCCCAGGTGAACGCCCTCCCCTTGCCAACTCAGGAACGTCTCGTTGACCGGATAAAGGTCCGCCATGGTCAGGCCTTCGGCTGGTAGCTCGCCTTATTCTTCGTGTCCTCGTGCAGGATAATCTGCCGGACCCACGCGCGGCCCGCGGTCTCCTGCCGAACCATCGGGTCAAAGGTTTCAAAAAGGTGCTGGGCAATGCCTTCCGTGGAAACGGAATCGATGACCAGCGGACGGAACAGTTTCGGGTAATCCTGCAGGAGTTTTTCGCGAATTAAATCCGACTTGGCGAAGAGGCAGGCGTGATCGAGATTGTCCGCGATCCACTGTTTTAAGAAACCGAGACCGCCGAAATCGACCACGAAGCCACGCTCATCAAGGCGGTCGCAACCAAACTCAATCTCGATAGCCCAATTATGCCCGTGCAGGAACGCGCAATGCCCCTCATGCCGGTGCTGGCGATGGGCGAATGGGATATCCCGATAGGTCTTGCTGCAGGTGAACATGCGCAAGGAAGGATTAGGCGAGGCCAAGGGCCCGCCGCAAGGCACATTATGTCGGCCCACCATCCAAACAGCCAAAAAAGAGGCCTAACGCATCCTAACGCGGTAGGCCTCAAAGGCTATGCAGCGAGTGTTTAGAACGTATGCGAGAGGCCGACCGACCACACGTCGGCCGCATGCACTGGATTCACCAAGGAGGTCGCAGACTTCGGCACATAGCTCCGGATTTCGACTGGCTTGCTGAAGTACACGTAGGCGTTGGTACCGGCGGCGACTTTATAGGTTAGGCCCGCTGCCAAAGTCGTCGTGTGTCCCCCAGTTTCCAGGTCCTCGACATACTGCGCATCAACCGTGGCTACGGTGTTCTTGTCACGGAACTGACGGAGGAGCGAAGCCTGTGCCGAGAACGCGAACTTGTCAGTCAGCTGGTAACGGGCGCCGGCATTGAGCGAGACCGTCGAACCAGGGCGGAAGTGCGCATCGCTGAGCACCGGCACCTGTGCCTGTAGCGAGACGAACTCGGTGAGCTTATCCGACGGAGCACCGAAATCCTTACGGATACCAGCGAGGAGATCGGTCGAGCCCGTGCCTGGCTGCAGATACTTGCGCGAGAGACCGCCCGCCGGATCAGCGAAGACGATATTATCCTTACCCGTGGGCAACTTGACGCCGGCGTTCACCGTGAAGCCAGACCAATTCAGCCGAGTGGCGACGACAATATCACCGAGGCCGACGACCTGCTGATGGTATTGCGTGGGGTTCGGGACCGCCAACGACGGAACTTTGTCGGTATGGAGGCGACGCTCGATGCGCGGCACGGACAACGACCAGGTCTGACCCGCGAAGGTCGTTTCCACGGTCGCCGTGAGGATATCGTGCGTGCCATACCAGTGAGCATGGGCGCCGCTATTGCGTTCAGACTGGTCAATCAGGTCAAGGCGCAGGTCGAGCGTATAGGCACCAGCGGGGGCTGCGGGACGGTCGGCCAGGGTATCGACGCAGACCTTGACGCAGCCGCACGGACAAGCCTGCGCAGCCGTGTAGGTGCCGAGGGCGAGGAGGAGGAAGAGATTCTTTTTCATAATGTTATGGATGTTATTTCCGCCCAGACGGGGTGTGGCGATGCCACCGTCAAGGCAGGGATGCGCGTCCGAAAGGATGCGACTGGGGAAGGGAATGAAGCCACGTGCGAGCCGAACTAACCGCAGCCCGCCACGGTGATCAGACCAGAACCTTCGGCGGCGGTACCGGGACTTCGCGGAGCTGCGTGAACACGGACCAGCGTTCGCGCCCGACCTCGAGTCGGTGCGCGGACAACGCGGCAAAACCTAAAGTGGCGAGCGGTAACGCGGCGTCGGCCTTGACCTTCGCCTTCACGGCTTCCTGCTTAGCCAATGGCGACTGCTCCGACTGGGTACGACCTTCGCTGGCGACCTTACACAAAGGACAGGCTTCATCGGTCATGGTCTTCGCAACGGCCGCGCCCGCGGACATGGTGCGGGCGTTAGCGGCCGACATATTCACCCACGCGGCGACTTGCAGGAGGTCCCAAGAAAGACCCGACGCCGCCGCCCAAGCAGCGAGTGCGACCCAAGCAACGAAGATACGAAAACGTCCGAGCACGCCCCACCCTCCTTGACGGCAGCGGGGGTGGCAAACTGTTTGCATATACCCACCCTGCTATCAGCAGAACTAACGGGTGACTTAAGCCAGGTAGTCGGTCGGATCCTTCACCCCAGCACGTACGAAGGCTTCCTTACGCTCAACGCAGGTTCCGCACTTGCCGCAGTGCTTAGCGCCCCCGACATAGCAGGACCAGGTCAATTCCAACGGCACCCGAAGCTCGACACCACGTTGCACGATGCTGGTCTTATCCATCCCCACAAAGGGGCGCTCGAGGCAGACTTCATGCCAGTCCGCTAAACGGATAGCCTTATCCAAGGCGTCTGCAAAGACGGGGCGACAGTCAGGGTAAATGGCATGGTCGCCGCCATGCGCACCATAAGCGACCGACGAAGCTTTGAGCGACATCGCCCACGAAGCCGCGACGGCGATGAGCAGCATATTGCGATTGGGGACCACGGTGGCCTTCATCGAGGCTTCTTCGTAGTGACCTTCAGGCACAGCGACGTGGGAATCGGTGAGCGCATTCGCACCGAAGAGCGGGGCCAGCGCCCGGAGGTCGGCCACCTGATGCTTCACACCGTAACATTCGCAGATTTGGCGGGCGGCCTCCAGCTCACGGCGGTGTCGCTGGCCATAATCGATACTCAAAGCATAGACCTCGCGCCCCTCGGCCAAGAGATGACCCAGGAGAACGGTGGAGTCGATGCCACCCGAGTGAATAAGAACCGTGCGTTTCATCCTGCCGCTGGTGTGTCGGAAAAAACCTGCGAGGGCGAGTCTCTTAAACCGCGACCTTTAGGCGGACCTTGGCTTTATCGAGGTGCTTGAGCGCCAAGACCTCGGCAGCTCGCATCTTCGCAGCCTGCGCCTGGGTGCTATCCAACAGCCCTGCGAGGTGCAGCCAGCCGTGTGCGAGATACAGACGGAGTTCGTGTTCAAGGCTTGTGCCATGCTCCTTGGCCGCGCGCTTGGCTTGGTCGACATTGATGCAAATCTCACCAGCGAACGGCTCCACCGGATGGTCTTCACCGATGAAAGTAATGACGTCCGTTACTGTCGGGTCATCAAGGAAATCCGCGTGGATCTTAGCGATGGCCTTATCGCCGAGGAAGACGACCGAGAGTTCGCCCTTCGGGCAACGCCAAGCACGCATCCGGTCCAGCGTCTGGATTACGGCAACTGCCGAAGCCGCCGTGACCTTAGCCTTGGAGTGTTCGTTAGCAATGGCGACGGAGCGGGGCATCTTAGACCGTAGCAAAGACGGGTTGCAGGCGGGCCCAGAGGTCATCCAAAGCCTGCGGTAAAATGTGCGTCTCGGCGACGACCGGCATAAAGTTTTGGTCACCATCCCAGCGTGGGACGATGTGGAAATGAAGATGGGTGGGGATACCCGCACCCGCGGCCTTGCCTAAGTTGAGGCCCACATTGAAACCGGCAGGCGCCATGACCTTTGTCAGGACCGCTTGGCACTTTACGAGCAGGTCCATTATTTCGGCCCGCTCCTCTGCCGTCAGCAGGGCCAAATCGCCAACCTCACGATTCGGCAGAACCATGAGGTGTCCCGGGTTATACGGAAAGTTATTTAAGATGACGAAACAGGTCCGACCTCGGTACACAATCAAGGATGCCCGGTCATCCCCCGAGGCCACCAGGGCCGCGAACGGACTGCCCGCCTGCGGGTCCTTCCGGGACTGGATATACTTCATGCGCCAGTAGGGATGGAGGTGGTTCGGCATGAGGGCGTGGCTGCGTGATAAGCCCGCCAGAGGCTTCAGGCAAGCGGGATAGCCCTGTCCGCCCATCCAAAACCTTGCCACCTCGGCTCGGACTCTCCTATCTGGGCGCTTAATGGAAACTTTGCCCGGGACCTACGACTTCACCGCCTGCGAGCATCGCTGGCAGGCTTACTGGAAGCAGCACGCGACCTTCCGCACCGAGCCCATCTCCAGCGGCAAGCCGAAGTACTACGTCCTAGACATGTTCCCCTACCCGTCTGGCTCTGGCCTCCATATTGGCCACCCCGAGGGCTACACCGCTTCCGACATCTTGGGCCGCTACAAGAAAGCCCAAGGCTTCAACGTCCTCCACCCGATGGGTTGGGACGCGTTTGGCCTACCTGCTGAACAGCACGCCATCGCCACCGGCGAACACCCGGCCGTGCAGACGCGTCGCAATATCGACAACTTCCGTCGCCAACTGCAGATGCTCGGCTTCGCCATCGACTGGGACCGCGAGCTGTCCACGACCGACGAGAACTACTTCCGCTGGACGCAGTGGATCTTCCT
>CAIXHF010000006.1 GCA_903919185.1 uncultured Opitutia bacterium
AGGGCGTCCGTCTGGCGGAGCATCTCCTCCGCGGTGACGACCGGATAGAGCATCACGCCTGCTGGCTCTGACAAGGCCACCGGACCAGAAACCAGGTCCACCGTCCAGCCCGCCGCCTTCGCGGCCGCCGCGATGGCAAAGCCCATCTTACCCGTGGAGGGGTTGCTAACGAACCGTACCGGGTCGAAGAACTCTCGGGTCGGTCCAGCGGTGATGAGACAACGGATAGCCAAGGGCGTAAAGGGGAGGTGGCTACCTTGACCAAACCCCTCGGCGAAAACAAGGGGATTGGGTAGGGGCAGCACCGCGTGCTGCCCTAGTTGCCTTTGGTAGGGTTGGCACTGCGTGCCAACCTAGCGGCATCGGGCTGTATCGAGGTAGGGTTGGCACTGCGTGCCAACCTAGCATGCCTCTCGCGGGCTACGCCCGCGGGTAGGGGCAAGGCTTCGCCTTGTCCTCCACCATAGGAGGGCGCGGCGAAGCCACGCCCCTACCTTCCCCCTATACTCCATACTCAAGCCAACCTGTCCCCTTTGCTCTCTGTCCTCCGTCCTCCGTACTCTGTACTCTGGTTCCACCTTTTCACCTTTGCACAGGCCTTCGGCCGATTTGCACTGTTGCACTGCGCCCTCCTCTATCCTCACTGCCCCCATGGATATCTATCTCGCGACCGGCAACGCCCACAAGGCCGAGGAATTCGGCCGTATGTTCGCCCAAGCCAGCCTGCCCGTCCGCGTCCGCTCCGCCAAGGATCTGGGCGGCATGCCGCACGTCGACGAATACACGGGCACCTTCACCGGTAATTGCCGACTCAAGGCCGAGGCGCTGCAACGCATCGCCCCACCGAAGTCCTGGATCCTCGCCGATGACAGCGGCCTCTGCTGCGACGCACTCCAAGGCGGACCCGGCGTGGACTCCGCCGTCTACGCCGGCCCCAAGGCGACCGACGCCGAGAATCGCGTGAAGTTACTCGAGGCGATGAAGAAAGCCCCCGCGCACAAACGTGGCGCCCGTTTCGAATGCCACTTGCTCGTACTCGGACCTAATGGCGTGGATATGAAATTCGTCGGCCAATGCTGGGGCCGCATCCTCGAAGCCGAAGTCGGCACCGAGGGCTTCGGCTACGATTCGCTCTTCGTCCCCAGCGGCTTTGATAAGACCTTCGGCGAACTCCAACCACAGACCAAGGACAAGCTCAGCCACCGCGCTAAAGCCTTCGCCCAACTGGCCACGTGGATGAGAGGTTAATCACAAGGGTATTGAGAAGGTAGGGGCAGCACCACGTGCTGCCCTAGTTGCCTCTGGTTACGAAATGGTAGGGTTGGCACTGCGTGCCAACCTAGCATGCCTCTCGCGAGCTCCGCTCGCGGGTAGGGGCAAGGCTTCGCCTTGACCTCCTATCCAAACAAGGGCGCGGCGAAGCCACGCCCCTACCTTTTTATTCCCCGATTCCTCCGTAATCTGTACTCCGTACTCTGTAATCTATCCTGCCACGCCCCTACCTCCCCCTAGCCAACCATACTCTCGTCCCCTCGCGGCCTTCAGCCGCGCTAACCTTTCCACAGGCCTACGTCCTCTGACTTACCTTTGCACCTTCGCACGGCCTTTGCTACCCCTCCTTATTCCCTCCAAAATAATTGACAGTTGCTGTTAGTATATTATCACTGTCAGTATGTCAAAGTCCAGTAAAGAGCACCATTTGGCCGAATTTAAGGACCGACTGGCCTGCGCCCAGAAGCACCGAGATACCAATGAAATGGAACTGGCCCGGGCCGAATACGTCCAAGCACTCACCTTTGCCGAGAAGCACCTCGGACCCTATAGCCCGGAGGTCGACCAAGCCTGTTACCGCTTAGCCAACTTCTACGCCGCACTCCGTGAGCCGCGCGAGGAACTCGCCGTGCTCGAGCGACGCCTGCGCATCCGCCAAGGCAATGGGGACGTGACCGAGATCGTCGATGCCCTCCAAGATATCGCACTCTGCCACGCCAGCTACGACCGCCCCACCGAAGCGGAAGAGGTCTACCAAGAGGCCATCGCCCTGTGCGAAGAGACGGACGAGAAACATCAGCCCGTGCTGCGCGCGACGTTACTCTACTTCGGGGATTTCCTGAACGAACAAGATCGCCACGCCAACGCCGTCCCAGTCTTGGAACGTGGCCTGCGCCTCTGCGCCCGCAGCAAGAGCTACCCTTCCATCTCCGGCTCCCGCCTCGCGGCCAACCTGGCCGTGGCGCTCTTTGCGCTCAAGCGTCCCGCGGAAGCCGTGGCCTTGCTCGAACAAGCCCTGCCGGTGCTCGCCCATCGCTCGCAACCGACGACGACCATCACGCGCCGCATGCTCTATGCGCTCGCGACCGAATACCGTAAGCAAAAGCGCTACGCCGACGCCGAACGCTGGTACGGCGAAGCCATCTACCATGC
The DNA here is from genome assembly GCA_903919185.1 of uncultured Opitutia bacterium. Taxonomy (GTDB): domain Bacteria; phylum Verrucomicrobiota; class Verrucomicrobiia; order Opitutales; family UBA953; genus UBA953. The sequence goes on from CAIXHF010000006.1 coordinate 2,425, forward strand.
GAGCCTATCCAATAGCTCCCGGGACAACGCCTTTATCTTGGACGCGGCCGCCGACAACGACCTAAAACTCGGGCGGGCCGAGCGGGCCGAACGCCGCCTCCAGAAGGCGATTAAACAAATCCTCCGCATCCGCGACGCCCACCACGAGGATGTGCTCGGGATCCGCCAGTCGTTGCTCAACCTACTCATTCCCGCCGAACGCTACGCCGAGGCGGAAACGGTGTTGACGGAAATGGTCCAGGCCACCGACCACCCCGATTTCTCCGATGACCGCGGGCGCGAGCGTTTCCTTAACAACCTGGGGTTCGTACAGGTCCACCTCGAGGAATTTCCCAAGGCCGAAGCCAACATCCGCCGCGGACTCGAAACCGCCGACGAGGAGAACAGCGCTTACCTCATCAAGAACCTCGGGCTGATGTTCCAAAAAAAGGGCTATACCGCCGAAGCAATTTGCGAATACGAGAAGGCTCTCACCATCTTCGAGAAGCACTTCGAGCCCGATCACAAGGTCGCCGTCTTCATCCGCGAAGCCCTGAAGGAGTTGAAGGGATGAGCGCTGACTGAGTAGATGACAGGGTCGATCGCTGCGTCGAGGAATGCATAGATGATCTAACCGCCCTATCCAGCACCCCTTCCTGACATCCCCCTAGCCCACCATACTCTAGCCCACCAGCCCCCTCTGTATTCCGTCCCCCTGTAATCGATTCAGCCCTCGACTCATCACTCGACTCTTCCCCAACCCCTTCCCCGACGCTCCCCCGACCCTCCCATGTCCACTACCCTCGACGAAATCTGCTCCCTGCTCGACTCCGCGAAGATTCGCTACGGTCGCCGCGAAGACCGCATCCGCACGGGTTTCGAGACCGACCTCTACGAAGACCACGAGGGCGATAATTGCCTGCATATGGCCATCTGGCCTGAAGACGATGGCGAGACGCTCCGCGTCCAGGCCTACGGCACCTACCTTCTGCCCCCCGCCCAGTTCCCGGAAAAGCTCGCGGCGGTCCAGCGCACCCTCAACCAAATCAATTGGGAGACGAAGACCGCGCACTTCGAGATGGATATCCAAGACGGTGAAATCCGTATCAGCGTCGATATCCCGCTCGAGGACGCGAAGCTGACCGAACGACAGCTGATGCGCGCCGTGAAGATGCTGCCTGACCTCGCTGATCGTTGCCACTCAGCGATGCGCCAAGCCCTCGACGATGGCATCCCCCTCGCGACCCACGAAGAACTCTGCCTCCGCTTCGACACTTTCATGATCGAACGAGACAAGGGCTTGGGTGAGAGGTAGGGATAGCACCACGTGCTGTCCTAGGGGACAGGTGGGCTAGAGTATGGAGTATAGGGGGAAGACAAGGGATTCAGAGTACAGATGACGGATTACAGAAAAGCGAAGGTGCCAAGTTCCCGGTCCCCGATTTCCCCTTTCCACTGCCTCGGGTAGGTTTGGCACTGCGTGCTGTCCTAGTTGCATCGGGTAGGGATAGCACCACGTGCCAACCTAGCATGCCTTTCGCGAGCTCCGCTCGCGGGTAGGGGCGAGACTTCGCCATGTCCTCCTAACCATAACAAGGGCGCGGCAAAGCCACGCCCCTACCTTTCCTCCTATACTCGATACTCAAGCCAACCAGTCACCTTTGTTGTCTCTTCCGTCCTCTGTACTCGATTCAGCACTCTGAACTCTCGCGCTCACCTTTGCACAGGAGCTCCGCTCCGAATTGCACCTTTGCACCTTCCTCTCAGCCGGTCCCCGGTCCCCCTTTTCACTTCCCAGCCGGCACTGGCACCACTACAGGCGCGGGCGCCAACCGACGAATCTCGATCTTACGGAACCACACGGGCTGGCCTTCGGCCTGCAAGGCGATGTGACCCGAGCTCAGCATGAGCTCCGCACCAGCGTCGAGTTGATCGGTGGCCGGTGAGACATGGTTACGCGGGTCAAGCTGCGGACGTTGATAGCGCAGGACTTCCACGCCGTTGACGCGATGGATGATTTCCTCATTACCACGCACTTCCGCCTCAATCTGCACCCACTGCTCCGGCGGGAAGGTGGGCGAGGTGGACTGCACGATGTGCTGGGTGACTAGTTTGCCGCCCAATTCGAGATTAGTCCCCGGGGTACAGACGCACGCCGTCGGACGGACCCCCTTGCCTTCATCGGCCAAGAACTGGAACTCCATGCTGGAGGGGAAGCCTTGGTCCAGCCGCATGCTCTGCGGAGGCTGCGCATGGATCATGACGCCACTGTTGAGGTTCACGTACTTCGGGGCGTCCGGCATCATCTTACCAAAGAAGCGGTACTCCATTCGCAAAACATACCGCGAATAGGCGAGGTTCGTAAAGAGGTGGCCATACTGCTGGTCGAACTTCGGGTAACCGTCGTAAGAGACCTTAATCATCCCGTCCTCGACGTGGAAGGTGTTCGCATAATTCTCTCCCAACGGACGCTTCGCAATCTTCACGGTCCAGCCCGAGAGGTCCTTGCCATTGAACAACGGCAGCCACTTGGGTTCCTCCTGGGCCGAGGCCACGGAACCAATCATCAACGCCAGCAGGGGTAAGCAACGCATGGCCTCACCCTACCCTCACCCTCTACCCCTGCGACAGAAAAGAGCTGCCTCGGGTAGGGGCAGCACCGCGTGCTGCCCTAGTTGCCTCGGGTAGGGTTGGCACTGCGTGCCAACCTAGTTGCCTCTCGCGAGCTCCGCTCGCGGGTAGGGGCAAGGCTTCGCCTTGACCTCCTAATCAACGAGGGCGCGGCAAAGCCACGCCCCTACCTTTCCTCCGTAATCTGTACTCCGTACTCTGTAATCTGTCCTGCCACGCCCCGACCTGTTTTTGTATTCACTTTTGCACTTTTGCACAGGAGCTCCGCTCCGATTTGCACTTTTGCATTCACTGCCTCCTCCCCTCCGTCCTCCGTCCTCCGTACTCAATACCTCACCGCTCGGCGCATCAGGACCACGGCGATCCCAATCAAGACTAGATTAGGTAATAGCACCAAGACTTCGGGATGGAAGCTCGGCGTCTTCACCCAACTGGCCGCCGAGGTGAGCACATAATAACCCAGCGAGACCGCTACGGCTAACGCGGCATTCACATTCACTTCCGATCGGCCCACCGAGACGGCCAAGGGCACCGCTAAAAGAGCTAACGAAAGCACGGAGATGGCCGTCGCCACCCGGAACATCAATTGGGTCTTTAATACGGTCCGCTCCTTCGCCCGCTCAGCCTCCGTGGCGTTCGGTGTCACTTGCCAGCCTGTCTCCATCGCCTGCCAAAGGTCACCAGCGGTCATCATCCGAAGGCGCTTCACAAATGCGACCTTACTAGAATCTTCCCGCGGAAACTCCAAGACGGTCCCCATCGCCAAGGAATGCGCCGCCGATTTCGCATCCGGCCGTGGCACCCAATCGTGCCTCGTCACCCGCGGCTCCTTCAGGGTCACGCGTAAGATCGGGGCACCCTTGGTGTCAAAGGTCGCTATGAGTCTCGCCTCACTGGCATACAGCGACTCGTAAACGGACCCTTGCGCATCCACCTGCCATAACCAGAAATCCTTCAGGACGTCTCCGTCCTTGTCGCCAGCCTTAATGAGCAAGCCCTTGAACTGCTGGTTTAGTTTGCCGGGCACGATGACGGCGGCGGGATTGCGGGTGGCCGAGCCCACGACGATCTCCTGGAAGCGCGCCTCCGAAGTCGGGCCGGCATCGAGGCTCAACCATAAGCACAAGGGCAAGATTAACCCCAAAGCCAACCACAACGGCAAGGCTACCCGCCAAAGGCTCAGGCCGGCTGACTTCATCGCAGTGATCTCGCCTTCCGCCCCCATTCGCCCAAAGGTCATCAGGATACCCGTCAAAACGCCCATGGGTAGCGCGTAGGGAATGACCGTCGGAAATAAGAGCCCGACCAGTTGGAGTGCTTGCCATGGATCCACCCGACCCGCGGCCACCGCCCCGACGACCTGCTGTAGGATATTCCCAGCCACCAGCACGAACAAAAAGGCAGCCGTCGCTAAGGCCGACGCGAGCCCGCACTCGCGGAGAATATGTCGATCCAGGATCCGCACCCGTCCTTAGCGCGAAACGCCGACTTCCTCTGCCGCTGGATGCGTAGACTTAACCTGCATATAGTGTGCTAAACTATGGTCCATCGCGATAGACTTGCTAAAAAGATAGGGGCAATGCCCTAAGCTGGTGGACAGCTGCAAGTGTATGAAACTCGGTGGCATGCCTTCCTCGAGGCAATACAAGGCCGACGCCAAACCCGTACGGTCCGCGCCCGCCCGGCAATGAATCAACATTGGCTTAGGGGCCCCCTTCATCACTAGGACCAGTTCCCGCATCTGCTCCACCGTCAAGCGAACCTGCGCGCTCATCCGATAGTTAATCAAGGTAACGTCCAAGTTTTTCGCGGCCTTGACCTCGGCCTCATACCAATCCTCGCCCAGGTTCTCGCCGCGGAGGTTGATGACGCTACGGATGCCCAGCTTCTTAACTTGGCGGGTAAACTCCTCCTCCGATAGTTGCGCAGAGCGATACACCAGGCCGGATTCCACGGTGTGCAGATTGCCGTTGGATTGGATCAGGCAATAACGAAACCCCACCCCAGCGACAACGGCGACCAACAGTAGAACCAAAACTTTTGCCGACCATTTTATGAACGCAAAGAGGTTTTTTTTCGGCATGCGGCAACCTAGCCCTTGGGCAGATCGTGACCATCTCGATTTCTGGACCGGCCTCGCTGCCCCCCCAACCTAAACGCGAAATCAGCCCAAGATAGGCACCTATCCTCAGCCGCCAAACGTCCGAAGCACAAAAGTCACCCTCCCGCCATCATGTACCTCTCGGGTAGGGGTAGCACTAAAAGAGTACAGAGTACAGATTACGGATTACAGAGGCGGCAAATGCACCAGTATCCCGGTTCCCGGTTGCCCTTTGTCCTCTTTGTATCGGGTAGGGGCAGCACCGCGTGCTGCCCTAGTTGCCTCGGGTAGGGTTGGCACTGCGTGCCAACCTAGCGGCATCGATTCCCCTAGGATAGCACGCAGTGCTATCCCTACCTCAAACAATGCCACGCCGCGAAGCGGCGACACAACCCCTTGCCAACGTGTCCCCATGTCACCTTGTCCCCTCGTGGCCTAAGGCCACGCGCCTACTTCCAATCCAAGCCGTCCGGGAGATGGTTCAAATTCTCGCAGCCGTCCTGCGTGACGATGACCATATCCTCAATCCGCACGCCACCAAGGTCCTGACGGTACAGGCCAGGCTCAACGGTCAGGGCTTCGCCGAGCAAGAGCGCGGGGCCTTTGATGTCGAGCAACGGGGGTTCATGGACGTCGATGCCGATGCCGTGTCCAGTACCGTGGGTCATGGCACAATAGGAGGTCGGGGAATCCGCCTTGGGGAGTCCAAAGGCATAACCCGAGGCAATCATCGACGCCATGGTGGCG
>CAIXHF010000007.1 GCA_903919185.1 uncultured Opitutia bacterium
ATAACCGGCACGGTGGAAGGACGTTTGATTAGGTGAGTCGGGGAAGAGCCCCGGCTCGAGGCAGAAGCCGTGGCGGTAATTGAACTTTCGTTCCGCGCGACCAGTGATTGATCCATCGAGAAAATTGCCGGCGTAGAACTGAATCCCCGGGGCGTCGGTGAGGACTTCCAGCGAACGTCCAGAACTAGCTTCCGTGACGCGGGCAGCGAGGCGGAGGCCGGCGGGGCTGCCGAGGTCGAAGCAATGGTCGTAGCCGCCGGCCAAGCGGAGTTGGCGGTGCTCGGCGTTAATATCTTGGCCGATGCGACGCGCGTGGCGGAAGTCGAAGGGCGTGCCCTCAACGGTGGCACGTTCGCCCGTCGCAATCAACGTGGCGTCGGTCGGGATGAAGCGTTCCGCTGGAATCGTCAGCGTGTGATCAAGGATGTCCCCCTTGCCGGCGAGGTTGAAGAACGCGTGGTTCGTTAGGTTGCACAGCGTCGGCGCATCCGTCGCTCCGGCGAAGTCGATACGCAGTTCGTTGGAGTCGTGGGGCAGGGTGTAGGTGGCCGCGACCGTGAGGTTTCCGGGGTAGCCTTCGTCGCCCGCTGGGCTGAGGTGGGTGAAGCGTACGGCGGTGGCCCCGCTGACGGACAGGACCTCCGCGGACCAGACTTGCGTGTGCATGGCGTGGGTGCCGCCGTGGAGGTGTTGGCCGTTGTTATTTTGGGTTACTTGGAAGTCCTGTCCATCGATGGTAAAACGGCCGGCCCGGAGACGGTTGGCGTAGCGACCGACGGTGCTACCGAGGTAGGCGTTGTGGTGGACGTAACCATCGACGTGGTCGTGGCCCAAGGTGACCTCGCCGACTTGGCCCCGGCGGTCGGGTAAGCGGACGGAGGTGAGGGTGGCGCCGTATTCACTGATCGCCACGCTCATGCCGCGTCCGTTGTTCAAGACGTGGAGGCGGACAGGCTTGCCGTTGACCTGGCCGTGGATGCGCGACCGATGACCGGAGACGCGCTGGCGAGCGAAGGCGACGACGAGCCCAATCAGGGAAAGAACGGCGACGGCAAACAAGGCTAGGTCCATGCCCACAAGTTGGTGGGCAGGCGGGTCAGAGCCAAGAAAAAGCCCCGCGGTGGCGGGGCTTCGTAGGCTTATTTGGTGGTCTCGGCTGGCTTGGCGCCGAGGGCCTTGGTCCAGTCGGCCGCAATCCGGACCGCTTCCTGGAGCTGGATATCGTAGTCGGGCCAGTCTTCGTCTTCGAGTGGGTCGCGGACGCGCGACATACGCTTCGACTTACTAGTCCACTCGGCCCCTTCCTTTTTCTCCTGCTCGAGGGCGGCGTCTAGTTTCACGTCGGTGGTCTTGATCGCTTTGGTCGCTAGCAGGGAGAGTTCCTTGCGCACCTGCTCACGGAAGACGAGGTCATCGCTGCGCTCTTGGCGGCGCTGGTCAAGGGAGAGGGAGACTTCCTTGCGGACCTGCCGGCTCTTGGTCCACTCGATGGAATGGGTCAGTGTGAGAAATTCCGGCATTTCGGCCTGACGCTTAGCGGAAGCATCGCCCAGCAGTTTGACTAGGCCGTCGGAGAGTTTGGCCTTCAGCCAATCGCCTTCATCGGGCTTCGTGAGGGAGGGTGGAATGGAGTCCCACGCCAACGGATGCTCTAGGTCGGATTCTGCCACGGGTAGAACCGAGAAGACGGACGGCACGACGATATCGGCCGGGACGCCCTTGAGTTGGATAGAGGAACCGCTGGGGGCATACCATTTTTGGATGGTCACCTTGACGGCGGACTTCACGTCGAGCCCGCGGAAGACGCGGTTTAATTCGATGATATTCTGGACCGAGCCCTTGCCGTGGGTCGTCGTATCGCCAACGACGAGGGCGCGGTGGTGGTCTTTCATGGCACCGCAGAAGATTTCCGATGCGGAAGCGGAGAGCTTTGACGTGAGCACGATGAGCGGTCCATTCCAAGCGACCATTTCATTTTCATCGCGGTAGTCTTCGATTCGTCCTTGGCTGTCGCGGACCTGGAGGATGGAGCCCTTAGGAATGAATAAGCCAGAGAGGTCGACGGCTTCAGTCAGGAGGCCGCCCCCGTTTTTACGGAGGTCCATGATGAGGGCCTTAATGCCGAGCTTCTTCATCTTCTCGATCAGCTGTTCGACGTCCTTGGTCGGGCTAGAGCCCGTGCCGTCGGGGTTCTTGCCGTAGAAGGCGGGGAGATCGATGACGCCGACGGTCACGTTGCCGTTGCCGTTCGGGGCCTCGAAGCAACGGGCGGAAGCCATCTGGCCGACGAGCTTGATTTGATCGCGCTTGAGGGCGACCGTCTTACGGACGCCGGCGGTATCGATGAGCAATTTGACGGTGGTGCCTTGCTTGCCGCGGATACGGCTGATCGCCTTCTGCAGGCGGAGGCCGACGATGTCATCCATTTCGCCCGCTTCGCCTTGGCCGACGGCGATGATGCGGTCACCCGTCTTCACTTGGCCGGAGAGGTCAAGCGGGCCGCCTGGAAGTACTTCCTTGATGGTGCAGTAGCCATCTTCGTCCGACAGGGTGGCACCAATACCGCACAGCGAGTTGCGCATCGCGATCTCGAACTCCTCGAGCGACTGTTGAGAGAAGAAGATTGAGTGTGGATCGTACTGCGTGGAGTAGGCGTTAAGGAAAAGCTCTTCCACTTCCTGCGGGTCAAACGTCAGGTAGATGCGAATCTTTTCGTAACGCTTCTTCAGGCGGGCGACGGCTTCCTTGACCTTCTCCGGCGTGATAACTGGGGCCGTCGTCTCATGCGAAGGCTTGGCTTTGGGCCCGCCGGTGGTGCCTGGCTTATCTTCACCGAGTAGTTCGGAGAGGATATCGAGGCGGAGGCGCCGGGCCCAGAGGTCATCGGCATCGGCATCGCTCGCTGGCCAGCTGCCCTTCCGGCGGTCGGTCGGGAAGACGCCGGGTTGGCTGAGGTCGATTGGTTGGTTGAGGGCGGCGAGGGCTTCGTCCGTCCGCAGGACGACCTTGGCCTTGAAGGCCTTGTAGATTTCAAACGCCGGCGTCAGGTTACCGCGCTGTAAATAGAGATCGAGGCTCTTGGCGTAGCGAGCGGTGAACTCATCGACTTCCTTCTGCGTGAAGTACATTTTCGCTGGGTCGAGGCTTTCGAAGTAAGTCTTGATAACTTCGTTGGTATCGATCGACGACATCTCCTTTTTGCTGATGTGGAGCTTCTCGAGCAACGCGACGGTCGCCCGGGTCTCGTTCTGCATGAGCTCCGTCGTCGTGTAGTTCTGGGTCGTCTGACCGAAGGCGGCAGCCGACAGCAGGACCAGCAAAGACGGGGGAAGGAATCGCATAGTGGGGGTATTCAGCGGAGGCGGGCGCTGAGTTCTTCAAGTTTGCGTTTCTCGCTCTCCGTGAGCGAGCCGAAACCCTTCTCGGAGATCTTATCCAGCAAGTGGTCGAGCTCCGCCCGGGCTTGGCCCCGCGAAAGTCCGCCCGTAGAGCTTTTGGTGGCTGTTTCGGGGTGGTAGGCTTCAGGGGAGGCGGACATGGGCTGGCTTTGTACGACGTAAGCGCCGCCGGCCTCTGGAATTGTCCGTCCCAACCAGCGCCACATGAGCCAACCTGAAAATAAACCGCCTAAATGGGCCGAATGGGCGATGGCTTCTTCGGGGTTCATCTCCCAGGCGGGATTCCAGAAGGTCCACTCATGCCGGCTGGGGAGTTCGAGGAAGACCCAGCCGAGCGTCGCGAGGCCGGCGGAGAAAATCAGGACCCAGCGGGCCTTGATGTTCACCGGGAAGAAAAGAATCAGCAACGAGATGATGTTCTCTAGTCGGTCGAGCAGGGCGACGACCATCAACGCGTAGACGCCGCCGGAGATACCCAGTAGGTGCACATTACTGCGTGGCCCACCGACTCCCGTGAGCCACCAGACGATGGCTCCGAGGAGGACGCCACCGAGGAGTGTTTGTAGGTACGCGCGGCGCCCGTAGCTTTCTTCAACGAGGTTGCCCAACCACCAGAGGCCGAAGGCGTTCATTAAGAAATGCCAAGGCCCGCCATGGACCAGCGCATAGGTCAGCCATTGCCAGGCTTGGGGCGCGGCATTGTTTAACTCCAGTGGTTCCAGGAAGTTGTAGCCCTTGAAGCGCGTGCTCCAGTCAATCAGGCCGAGGATACCAAAGGCCAGCAGCACCCCGAGCGTCCAAGCCGTCGCAGTCAGCTGCCGGCGTTCCGGCGTGCTGTCGCGCATGTAGGCTCGGTCACCGATGCCCACGGCTGGTTCGGCTTAGAGCTTCTTCACGATCTCGTCGGCGAGGCCATACTCGATGGCCTCCTCGGCGGTCATGTAGAAGTCGCGGTCGGTGTCCTTGGTGACTTTTTCAATCTTTTGCTTCGAGGCCTTCGCAAGGATTTCGTTCAGTTCGGAGCGGAGACGTTCCATCTCCAAGGCCTGGATGTGGATGTCCACGGCCGGGGCTTGGATGCGTCCCATGATGAGGGGCTGGTGAATCATCACGCGGGCGTGCGGGAAGACGAGGCGCTTGCCCTTGCCCTTGGGCGCCTGGAGGAGGATTGAGCCCATCGAGGCGGCCATGCCAGTGACGACGACCGTGACGGGCGAGCTGATGAGGCGGATGGTGTCGTAGACAGCCATGCCCGCGGTGATCGAGCCGCCCGGGGTGTTGATATAGAAAGTGATATCCTTACCGGGATCCGAGGTCTCCAGGTAGAGGAGCTTCTCCACGATGTCCTTGGCGGAGGCATCGTCGACGGCGCCCCAGAGGAAGAGCTTACGCTGTTCCAGGAACTTCTTCTGGATAAGCATCGCGCTGGGCGAAGCTTCCTTGGGAGCTGCGGGGGTCTTCTCGTCCTCGTCTTCGTCGTCGTGAGCCATGGGAAGCGTTAACTTGGCACAAAAGGGAGCGGAGGCAAGCGTCTCGAGGAGGGTTTTTATGCACAATTCTTGGCTCAATCCTTAGCGTGTGGGGTCGAAATCTGGGTTTGCCCAGCCCTCGTGCCGCTGGCGCTTGCGCCGAGGCCAGACTTCCGACTAATGGGGGCGTGCTTTCCGTTCGTGTCACTGGTCTGCGTCGGCGCCTTGGTTCTGCCGAGGTCCTGAGCGGCGTCGACCTCGCCGTTGAGGCCGGGACGCTCTACTGCCTCGTGGGCCCTTCGGGGAGCGGCAAGACGACGTTACTGAAAATCCTGGCTGGTCAGTCGGAGTCAGATGGCGGCCTGGTCCTCCTGGGTGGCAAGGACCTCAAGGCCCTCGACCCGCGTGACCGGGCGACGGCGATGGTCTTCCAGAACTACGCTTTATTTCCGCACCTGACGGCCCTCGAGAACGTCGCTTTTGGCCTGGAGGCCTTGGGTTTAACGGAGTCGGCAATCCGGACCCATGCCCTCGAGGCGCTGACGGCCGTCGGGGCGGAGGCTTGGGCTATGCGTCGCCCACAGGAACTTTCCGGCGGCCAGCAGCAACGCATCGCCTTGGCCCGGGCCTTAGCCGCGAAGCCGAAACTACTCCTGCTCGACGAGCCTCTGAGTAATCTCGATGCCGCGGCGCGCATAGAACTCCGGGATCGGCTGCGAGCGCTCGTTCGCTCGCAGGGCTTGACGGTCATCTGCGTACTCCATGACCAGAAGGACGCGCTGGCGATGGCGGATCAGTTGGGTGTGATGCGGCAGGGCAAGATTATCCAGTCAGGTGCACCCATTGACGTGTATCGTCGGCCGGTCGACAGTTGGACTGCTACCTTCCTGGGTTCGGCCAATCTTTTTCCAGGGACGGTCGTGCATGCGGCCGCGGGCGAATTCATCGCGAGCACTGCTCTAGGTGAAGTGCGCGGGGCACTCTCCCAGCCGGCGCAGCCGCCAGCGGTCGGTGCAACGCTCGTCGTCTGCATCCGCCCCGAATGCCTGCACCTGGATGCAATGGCGCCAGATGAGAATGCCTTCGCGGGCAAGGTCACGGACTCGCTATTCCAAGGCGATCTTGCGGTCCATCGGTTCACGACCCCCGCCGGACTGGTCTTGCAGGTGGCGGAGCTCAACCCCCGCCAGCGGCTGGGTTCCAAGGCGACGGTCTATGCCTGGGCGGAGCCCGAAGACGTAGTTGGCTTAGTAAAATAGGCTTTAAAAGCGTTTAGTAATGGCCGTGGAGGGGGTGGAGCGGGGTTGCGTTTTATCGTAATGGGTATTTAGTACGTTTGTGGACCACCCCGCCCACCAGACTGTCGCCCGACGCCCCGGCTTTTCGCTGGTGCTGTCGTTGATGGTGACTGCTGTCCTAGTCCTCACGCTGATCGTCCTCGCCAGTTTCATCCGCGTGGAGTCGCAGCTCGCCTATAATCGGCATGCGGTGTTGCGCGCCCGCCTGAATGCCTTGGCCTCGATGCGGCTCGCGGGGGCTGCCTTGCAACAGTTTGTCGGTCCAGACACCCGGGTCACGGCACCTTCGTCACTCTTTGAGGACCCCGCTGTCACGACCGGTCAGTATACTTATCCAGTGCTGGGTGTTTGGCAAAGCTGGCAGGGCCGTGACCACGATACGGGCGGGCGTTACGCGGGTCGCCCGTATCGGCCGGACTATAATTTCAAAGCCACCAACTACACGGATAACTTCGGGGTAATTGGATCCGGTCGATTCCTGACCTGGCTGACGTCTTCGTCGTTTGGGTATTACGTGGCGGCGTTGACGCCGCCCCCGCCGACTCCGCCGCCGGTGGTGATTGTTCCGAAACCCGTGGTTCCAGGCGTGCCTGGGACGATACCGCCACCCCCACCGCCCCCCGCGCCGCCGCCGAACAAGCCGACGCCACCGCCCGTCAACCCGAAGCCGACCGCTCCGCCGAAGGTCACCCCCGCTTACGATTCGTCTGCCCTCGGGCCTTGGCGTTTTGCAGCTATCCGGCCGCCGTTCGGCCACTTCAACTACATCTCACCTTTGGTGGGTCCAGCCACCACGGCCGTGCCGACGGGTCGAATCTATCTGACCCCGAACGCCTTTCCCGATGGGACCGGAGCTTTCGCTTGGTGGATCTCGGGCGAAAACCAAAAGGCCCTGCTGCATCCAGCCGACAATCCAGCGGCGCCCGCGCCCACCATCGATGAGGCCATGCAGCGCGTGCGTACTTATGGGAATACCGACTTGGCCGCCCTTGGCCTGGTCGGAACTTCCCCCGGCACTTCCTTGCCGACCCGTGGCACCGCCGCGCTCGTGCCGGTGGCGACCGTTGGTAAGTCCGGCTTCCATGACTACACGACTTACTCCGTTGGGTTGCTCACGAACACCGCTAACGGTGGCGTCCGGAAGGACTTATCGTTACTCGCCGAAACGTGGGATTGGATGGACGAAGTGGACCCCCGTCGTGAGGTGAAGTTGCCGCTGTTCCGGGCTCGTCCCCGGGTGGCGGCTTCGTCGGCGGCCGTTGCGGACCTCTATTATGCGCGTCCTAAGTCCACGGAAGTAGAGGCGACTGCAGCTGGTAATCGCGGCCGCCATACCTTGATGTACTGGTGGTCCGATTACGGTTCCAGTGGCGGCTCGACGAGTTACAACGCCGGGACCTTTGGGTCGTTGACGTATATTCCACCAATCCGCAGCTGGAATACCTTGGTCGACTACACCTTGCAGTATCGCAAAGCCGTCGTGAACCGGAGCGCGGGTGGTTTGGTCGAGATGGCGCCGTCGCAAGCGGGCAGTAGCCCGCTCTTCAGTTACCACGAAACGGTTTACCGGCAGCCGGTCGTCGCCCGCGTGCAGTTCGTCTTTGCGCAAGCCGCCACCGATAGTGGCGTTCTCGACGGCACGCAGTGTCGGGCCATCTTGGCTCAGCCCGTCGTCACGGTTTGGAATCCCTATAACGTCCGGATGAAAGTAAAGAATTTCTCGCTGACAATGAAGGGGAATAGCCTGCCCGTGGCTTTCGAGTTATCGCCGGTTTCTACTGCGGGTGGACCGATACCCATGGGCTCGTGGTTCAACGGCAACTGGGGTTCGTTGGGCCTATCCTTGCAGGATCCCTCGGGGCAGATCGACCTCATGCCGGGAGAGACCCGGGTCTTTTCTGCGTCGACCGAAAGTGCCCAGCTCTCGCTCGCCTCGCCTAGCTCCGTCAGCCTGCCGTTAACTCCGGGGTATGCGGCCGGTCGCCCGATTGGCCTCTTTTTAAACTTGGAGAACCTGCAGGGCAGTACGCGTATCTCTGCACGCATGCTCAAGATGAATACGGGGCGCGATGCCATCGCGGCAGATATCAATATTCCGGGATGGACGCGCGGGACGCCGATTCGACTGAGCTTCCGTAATAATGACCCCATCGCGGCGGCCTTCATCTTTACGACGCTATATGGACCCGACGATCCGCCTGGCCCCGAGGCGACTTTGGTCGACGTGCGGACCAGCCCTCGTCCGTTTGGGACTTTCTCTTTCGGTCTACGGGCGGCTAATGACGGCACGGTGAAACTCGACCGGGGTGTTGTTTCCCGCGGCACAATCCAGTCCAGTCCGTTCTCGGGCTATACGGAGCTCGGAGATAAGTCACGTGAGGTGCTCACGGACCTATCGCCGACGACTAATCAGGTGACCGCCCTCGGCGATGGTATCCAATATCAAGGGGCACTCCACCCAGTGAACGCACCGTTTGACCTCTACTACCGTCCGCTGACCGGCTGGATGGATAGCTACGCGCCGCAGGTCGACGCTGGTCAGCGTGGGTTTATTGTTTCCGGGTTGGATGCCTCCAGCGGCTTAAGCCGAGCGGTCGTGGCGGAACTGCCGACGGTCCCGCCCCTGTCGCTCGCTGACTTGCAAGGGTGGGATGCGCGTGGCTTCAATCCTGCCCCGCCATTTCAATACGGCTTGATTGGTAATTCCGATGCCTCGCCGATTCTGCCCGCCGAGGACGTCGTCGGCCGTTGGTTTGATAACGCTGGTAATTACCACCTCCGCACGGAGCTCTCGACGACTTTCTTGCAGCACGACGATAGTTTTTGCCTGAACCACGTGCTCTTTGATGATTGGTTTGTTTCTTCGCTCGCTCCCGATCAGTCCGCCTGGGACCGTCTTAACGCCTCCGCGACTGGCAGTCAGGTCGTCGCTGAACTTAAGCTATCCTATCAAAAATACTTGGCTGGCAAACCTATGCCTAATGGGTGCTATTCTTTGGGTGCAGATGCACCGAACTTTTCGCCAGACAGCGTGGATGCGACGAAGTTCCCGGACGCTTATCTCCGCTTCGGTGCCTACCTGACGGTCCCCGGACAGTTCAACGTGAACAGCTGCTCTGTGCCAGCTTGGCGGGCGGTCCTCGGGCACTTACGCGACCAACAGGTGCCCGTGGCCAAGACCGCGTCGGGTGATGTCGCCCTCGAGAAGTCGCGCCACCCGATTCCGCGCATGTTGCCATCCCCGGAAGCTTCGACCAGCAGCGGCACCCCGGCGGCGGCCCTGACGGGTTTCGCTGCCTTGACGGATGCACAGTTAAATCAACTGGCCATCGAAATCGTCAAGCAGGTGCGTGCCCGCGGCCCGTTCCTTTCGCTCTCCGAATTCGTCAATCGTCGGCTGCGGCTCTACGACGGCACGGACAAGGATTTGGCGCTCAATGGCGCTCTGCAGGCGGCGTTGAAGGACTTGGAGCAGAAGCCGGCACTCCATCCCGCCGCGCGGGCCGCTGCGTTGGGTAAGCCGACGACCCCGCCGGGGGATGATCGCTTGTCGCCGGCCGGTTACCCGAGTGATTACATCAACCCGCGCGCCTCCGTCGGTAACTCAACGCATGGTTTGCCTGGCTGGCCTCGGCAGGCCGATTTACTGCGTGGTTTGGCCCCGATCATTTCCGTTCGGGATGACACCTTCATCGTGCGTTGCCTTGGTGAATCCCCGCACGGCGAGGGCACTGCCCGTGCTTGGTGTGAGGCGGTCTATCAACGCGTGCCCGAATACGTCGATAGCCGGATTCCGGCTTACGAGGCACCCTTAGGTGATAAGCCTGATCCGACCAAGCCGACCGTTGGCTTGGTGAACACCGTGCTTGGTCGCCGGGTTAAGTTAGTATCCTTTCGCTGGCTGCGCTTCGACGAAATCTAAGCCCTAATAGCCTGCGGGATTTTCTCGCCAACCCGCTCGGTTACTTGCCTCCTGTGGGGGCTTGGAAACCTCGCCTACTATTCGTTCGGAAATCGGACCCACACTTAAGTTGGCGATTCCCATCATGCTCGGGATGTTGGGCTATGGGCTAATGTTCTACGTCGACGTCGCGATGGCCGGGCACTTGGGCGAAACCGCCCTGGCGGCCTCCGCGCTGGCCTCGAACCTGAATTATATCCCTTATGTTTTTGGCATCGGCGTAGTCGGGGCGGTCGCCGTCTACCAGTCGCAGGACAACGGTGCGGGCGTGGCAGAGTCTGCCCCGGCCATCTTGCGGCACGGCATGGCGCTAGCGCTGGCGATCAGCGTTGTTGCCGCGGCGTTGAGCCATGCGCTGGTGGGCTGCCTGCCGCTCTTAGGCTCTTCCGAGAAGGTTACGGCCGAAGCCCGCGAGTTCTTCATCCTAATGTCCTGGGCCATGGTGCCGGGCCTACTATTCCATGCCTTGCGTGGGCATCGCGATTCGCAGCATCAGCCCTGGATTTCGTTGGCCTGGTTGAGTGTCGGTATCCTCGCGAATATTTTCCTCAATTGGCTCTGGATGTTTGGTCACTGGGGCTTCCCGGCCTTGGGTCTGGCGGGGGCAGGGTGGGCCACCTTAGTGGCGCGCTGCGTGATGCTGATTGGCCTCTGGCTCACCCCGGGACGCGGGGAGGTCCATTGGGCGGAAGGCCTGCAGCTCGCCGTGTTGCGCCGTTTACTCAAGACCGGCTGGCCCGCGGGCCTGCATAGTTTGAGCGAAGTGGGCATCTTTGCGGTCGTTCCAATTATGGCCGGCTGGCTTTCCCCGACGGCGCAAGCCGCCCACCAAGTCGCCATCAGCACGGCCTCCGCGGCCTTCATGTTACCCTTGGGCTTAGGCATCGCTGCCGGGATTCGCGTCGGCGAAGCCTATGGCGCCAAGGACCCGCGTCGGGTTCAGGCAATCGGCCACGGTGCCTTGATCTTGGGGGGGCTCATCATGTCCCTCTACGGGCTCGTTATGGTGCTCACCCGGCCTTGGTTGATGCAGACCTATGGCGTGGCCGGGACGGACATCGCCACGGTCGCCTCGGCACTGCTGGTCTTCGCCGCTCTCTGGGCTCCCTTTGATGGTTTGCAGGTCGTCGCGGCTTACCTGCTTCGCTCAGTCAACTGTGCCAGCTGGGCTTCTTGGAGTGTCTTCTTGGTCTATTGGCTCTTTTGCCTACCGTTCTCCTTGGCCTTGGCTTTTCCGCGCGGGTTCACGCTCTTCGGTTTGCCCGTCGGCTGGTATGGCCTCGGCCCAACGGGCATCTGGATTTCCTTAGCGACTGGCTTGATGCTTGTGGCCTTGGCGATGACCTGGAAGTTCCGTCGCGTCGCCCGGGCTGGCGTTACTGACTGAAAAACCGTCACGCGTTCGACACTTCGTTGCGGTGCAATCTTAACTCGCCCCGGGCTTTGCAGGCCAAGGTGGGCGGTTAGTCTTTAGGGGCACCCCAAATGCACCTCACTCAAGAAATCAAAGACTCCTGGGAGATGGAAGAAGATCCGGAATACGGCTACCGCGAGGTAGCCGAAGCAGACGTCACCCTCATGTCACTCGAAAAAATCCAGTTACTCATCGCCGAGCTGCGTGTACTGGAAGGCACTCATGGCCTACCGAGCGAAGCAATGGAACGCGTCTGCGATTATGTGGCGCGAGACCCCGTGTACTCTGCGTCCACCCGTTTACTCTTCCGTTCGACCATCGATCCACTCCGGCCGCACGCTGGATAGCAGCCGTCTTTAGGACGCGCGCGACCTAGGAAAACCTAGGCAGGGGCAGTGTCGTCGTGGCACAAAAAAACCGACCTTGCGGCCGGTTTCAGAAGCGAACTTTTGTTCGGCTTAGAGCGAACAGGCCGTCGAAGCGACCGGGACGATTTCCACCTTGCGGTGTTCGCTGTCCCACTTCACGAGGCCGTCGGCCTTAGCGAAAAGGGTGTGGTCTCGACCCATACCCACGTTGCGACCGGCACGCATCTGCGTCCCGCGCTGGCGGATAAGGATAGAACCGGCAGAGGCGAATTCACCGCTGTAGAGTTTGACGCCGAGGCGCTTGGAGCGAGAGTCGCGTCCGTTGCTGGAAGTGCCGCCACCTTTCTTTGTTGCCATGGTAGTGTCTGGTTAAAGGGGGTTAATTAGGCAGAGATGGTCTCGACCTTGATCACGGACAGCTCTTGGCGGTGGCCGCGACGACGGTAGTAGCCCTTACGGCGACGGTGCTTGAAGATGTCGATCTTCTCGCCGCGCTTGTTCTCCAAGATCTTGGCGGTGACCGTCGCGCCAGCGACAGTAGGGGTACCGATCTTTGCATCGGCTCCTTCCCCCACAAGGAGGACTTGGTCAAAGGTAAGGAGATCCCCTTTGTTCTTACCAGGGTACTGGTTAACAATGAGAACGTCGCCTGGCTTGACGGTGAACTGGCGACCGGAGGTGATAAATGTGGCCTTCATGGCTGTCGGAAGGTCGGAGCAAACGGAGGGAAGGGGGGTTGGCAAGGGGATTTTAGGTCCGAGGGCGATTAAACCCAAAATTGCCCGGGAGAATGGCCTTGGAGGGCTTTAAAGCGGGGTTTTCGGAGATCTTATTTGATTCGGGCTTTCCTGCTCATTGCCCTCCGCCACAGTCCAAGGGGTGAACCCGTTCCAGTCCGCCCCCCATTCCTTCGGAGATTTGCCCGATAAAGACGAGGAACTCTCCCGGGAGCTCACCCGGAACCTCGCCAAAGGGCCCACGGTGCATGCCGCTGCCTTTGTCCACGCTAAGGCTGTGGTGATCGGCAACGTGACGATCGGCGCGAAGGCCAGTATCTGGCCCTGCGCAGTCCTGCGTGGTGATATTGCCCCCATCAGCGTTGGCGAAGGGACAAACATTCAAGATGGCGCGGTCGTCCATGTGGCCGATCGTCTGCCCGCACTGATCGGCCAGCGCGTGACGGTCGGGCACTTGGCCATGATCCATGCATGCACGATCGGCGACGAATGCCTCATCGGTATGCATGCGACGATTCTTGATGGTGCCGTCATCGGCGCACGTTGCATCATCGGCGCGGGCGCGTTGGTCACCAAGGGCACCATCATTCCGTCTGGTTCGATGGTCTTAGGTTCTCCCGCCAAGGTCGTGCGTCCCTTGACGGACGCGGAGCAGGCCAGCCTGCCTGGTTGGGCTGAGAAATATGTGAAGGTCGCCGCGCACCATCGCCGTTTCGAGTGACCGTCCCGGGCGTCCAGTCGGCGGAAGTAGTGCTCGGGCCAGAGGCCTGGCGCCCGCGGCGTGATGCCCATCAAGCCCGTGGGGCGGCCCTCGGGGACGCCCGGCGGCAGCGCGCCGCGACCGCTACCCGCGAGCCAGTGGAGGATTTCCTTTTCACGTATTATCCCTTTCGCCTCAGCGCACTCCAGCGGTGGACGCCGGGAGTAGGCGTGGCGCTAGTCGACGCCGATGAATTACTGGTGGATGGACGCTTCCAGCGTGGTGCCGATGGGTGCGTGCGCGTCGTGTCGCCAGATGAATTGGAGCGCTCCCGCTTGACCTTTACGCGCGACCTGTGCGTGGCCGTTGCCGGTCGCCCCGCGTTCCTCGGGTGCTTCGGTCTGCACGAATGGGCGATGGTTTATCAGCAGGCCGCCGAGCGCCGCCATCAAGGCTGGCCGCTGCGGCTCGGGTCGGAAGGCACCGATACGGTTGTGCAGGCCTTACCCATTCGTTGCACCCATTACGACGCGTTCCGCTTCTTCACGCCGCCCGCTCGGCCGTTGAATAAACTGAATCCTGACCTCGATGGCCGCTTGGTGAACGAACAGCCGGGCTGCGTCCACGTCACGATGGATCTCTACAAGTGGGCGATGAAGTCGGCGCCGTGGGTGCCCGCCGAACTGGCCGCCGATTGCTTCGAGCTCGCCCGTGATGCGCGCTCGGTCGACATGCGCGCGAGCCCTTATGATTTCTCCGCCGTTGGTCTCGCGCCTATCTGCATTGAGACGCCGGAAGGGCGCAGCGAGTATGAGCAGGAGCAACGTCGGCTCACAAAAAAGGCGGAACCCTTACGGGCCCGCCTGATTGCGGCGCTGAACGATGCGCTCAGCGTTTCGGTTCAGTAATTAAGGCAGCAGCTCGACCTTGATGTCCTTGTAGTCGACCTTGCAGCCTGGGTCGTGCGCCTGCAGGGCGAACGTGCCCGCGCCGACCTTGCGGCCAGCCATGCCCTTCGGTGGAGTCCAATCCGCTGCTTCGGTGAAGTCGACGGTCTGCTTGCCGTTAATCCAGATTTGGATGTGCTTCCCTTCGACGCGGATACGGTAGTCGAACCACTCGTCGTCTGGGGCCGGGGAGACGTCCATGACGTCCTTCACCGCGTAGAGGCCACCGGTCTTCTTCTTGTCGGCGTGCGTGGCGTTCACCTGGCACTCGTAGCCCGCGGCTGGCCAGCCAGCGTCTTGGTAGGCGGTATGGAAATAGATGCCCGAGTTAGCTCCCTTGTAGGTTTTCACTTTGGCGCTGAAGTCGAAGTTCTTGAAGGAGGCCTTCCCGTCGGTGCCGACGAAGTAGAGGTGGCCTTGGCCGCCGCGAATCTGCAGCACACCGTCGGCGACCTTGTAGGTGCCTTCGGGGGAGTTCTTCGAGGGCTTCCAGCCCGCGAGGGACTTGCCGTCGAAGAGGGTGACGGCGTCGGCGGCGAGGCCAGCGACGGCACTGAGGAGGAGGGCGCACGCCGAAGCGGCGAGGGTCCGGAGGTAGGCACGGGGTATCATAACGGCTCCCAGCAAAGCCTCTCCCCGGCAGTTCGGAAGTCTTAACTTAGCTGAACACCTTGATGCCGGCCTCGCGCATCTCAATGAGCCGCTTCTTGAGCGTCGAGCGGTTGATGCCGAGGATCATGGCAGACCTGAGTTGGTTGCCGCGGGTTTCTTCCATGGCTCGACGGATCATCTCCACTTCGATGGTGCTGAGGATGTTCTGGCCCTCGTTGAGCCGGTTCTGGCGGTAAATGGCTTCGTACGCGGCGGCCATCGAAGTTCCGGCCACCGGCGCGTTCTCGGTCAGCGGGGCGGCCGTGGGTGCCACCGCAAAGGTCGTCACCGCTGTGGTGGGGACTGCAGTACGGCGTGGGTTGAGCACTTCTTGCGGTAAGTCCTTCGCGAGGATAGTTTCGCCTTTCGCCAAGACGTTGGCGCGCTGCACAACGTTCTCGAGTTCGCGGACGTTTCCTGGCCAATCGTGCGCCATAAGGGCGTCGAGGGCCTCGTTGGAGAGGCGCTTCGGACGTAGCTTCTTCGCCGCGGCCTGTCGCTGCAGCATATAGTCGATGAGTAGCGGGATGTCGTCCTTGCGCTGACGCAGCGCGGGGAGACGAATACGGAAGACGTTGAGACGGTAGAAGAGGTCTTCGCGGAAGAGGCGGGCTGCGACCATCGCTTCAAGGTCCTTGTTCGTCGCGGCAACGAGGCGAACGCTCACTTTGAGCGTGGTCGTTCCACCGACCCGCTGAATCTCACCATCCTGGATGGCGCGGAGGACCTTGGTCTGCGTCGGGAGTGACATATCCCCGATTTCATCGAGGAAAATCGTGCCACCATCGCAGAGTTCAAACTTCCCGGGCTTCATGGCGGCCGCTCCGGTGAACGCGCCCTTTTCGTGGCCGAAGAGTTCGGACTCAATGAGGTTTTCCGGGATGGCTGCGCAATTGACGGCCATGAACGGTCCCTTGGCGCGCAAGGAGTGCTGGGCGATGCAACGGGCGACGAGTTCCTTGCCTGTCCCGCTTTCGCCGGTGATGAGGACCGTCGCGTCGCTGGCGGCGACCTGGCCGATTGACTTGAGGACTTCCTGCATTGGCTCGGAGCTGCCGACGATGCCTTCCTTGTAGTCGGCTGGATTGACGAGGGAGCGCGCCGATTTACCAGCGGACGCAAGATCTCGGCGGGCGCCGAGGGCGCGGTCGACCAGCGCAATAAGCTTCGCCTGGTCAAAGGGCTTCATGACGTAGTCGTAGGCGCCGAACTTCATCGCCTCGATCGCGGTCTGGGTCGTGCCGAACGCGGTCATGAGGATTACCATCGCCTGCGGCTGCGCACCACGGAGCATCTGCAAAGTCTCGATGCCGGTCATCCCGCCCATGCGGTTATCGAGAAGGATGACATCGGGCTGGTCGCGCTTGGCGAAGGCGACGCCAGTTTCGCCACTGTAGGCTTCAATCACCGTGTGCCCCTGACCAGCGAGGGCTCGCTTAAGCGAGTAGCGCAGGTCCTTGTCATCATCGATGACGAGTACTTTGTCGGGAACGGTTGAACTCATGAATAAAAGTAGGCAGAAAGCGTGCCAGAGAGCGGATACAGTTTATTTTGCCTCTTATGAGTCGTTAAGCAACAGGGTCGTGCTTATTTTTAAGCAACTTAACTTCAAAAAGGACTTTTCATAGGTTTTTAACGGGTTTAGCGTGGGTCGTGCCTAAAAACCTCCGCCAAAATCTTCAGATTAGTGCAGGTTTTTTAGTAGCTTTGGGGCTATTTACGAATGTCTGGCTTTGGTCGGCCGGGGTCGGTCGGTCTTACACGCACCTCGAGCAAGTCCCGCCGGGGTCCATCTTGGTGCTCCTCGGGACCAATGAGTTCGTCGGTCAAACCGAGATTCCCACCGGCACTTATCGTCCGCGCATCGCGGCGGCCGCGGAGCTCGCCAAGTCGGGTCGGGTGAAGGTCGCGGTGGTCTCCGGTATCGAAACGCAGACATTCACGATGGCCCGCGACCTGCGCGCCGCTGGCGTCACTTGTCCCATCGTCCGTGATCCGTATGGCTGGCGGACCCTCGACTCGGTTCATCGCGTAGCGGCGAGTTATCCTGGTGAGCCAGTGGTCTTTGTTTCTCAAGGTTGGCATTGCGACCGAGCGCTCTGGCTGGCGGATCGCTTGCAGCTCCGCGCCTGTGCTTATCCTGCGGCGTTCGGTGATGGCTGGCGTCCGCTCTGGGGTGCCGCGCGCGATTTACTCGCCAAGCCTAAAGCCGTTTGGGATTGGCTCACCGGCAGTGAACTCTCGACGCCGCAGCCGGTCGCCACGGGCAATGTGCCGGCGCGCTGATTAGCTGCGTTCGTGCCGGCCGTCGCTGCGGCGGAGTAAGTGGCCTTTGATTTCTAGCATAGTCAGGGCGACGGCCGCTTCCGCCTGCGAACACTGGGTCAGCTGGGCCAGCGATTCGGAATCATGCGCAGTGCCTCCGCCAAAATGCTTGAGCCAACGCGCGTCCGCGGCATCCAGTTTTTCGAGGGGCAGCGTGAGTTGGCCCCGCGCTTCGCCGAGTTCGGCCAAGATGTCGTCGAGTGACGAGACCAACGTCGCCCCGTCGCGGATGAGCGCATGGCAGCCGCGGCTGGTCGGGCTGTCGACTCGGCCCGGCAAGGCGCAGAGGGTCTTGCCTTGTTCGCCAGCGAACCGCGCGGTGATCATGCTGCCGCCATCGACATCGGTTTCGACCACGATGACGGCCTGGACGAGCCCCGCGACGATGCGGTTACGCTGGGGAAAACTTTGCCGATCCGCTGGGCGGCCCAAGGGGAATTCGGCCAACACGCAGCCCCGCTCAGTCATGCGTTGGCGGAGTTTAAAGGCCTCCGGTGGGTAGGTGAGGTCAAGGCCATGCCCTAAGATGGCGGCGGTGCGGCCCGCCGCTTCCAAAGCCCCTTCGTGCGCGGCGAAATCGATGCCGCGGGCGAGGCCGCTGACGATCCACCAGCCGAGTTTAGCCAGGTCGCGCGCCAAACTACGGGCGAGGCCCGCCCCATAGGGCGTGCAATGCCGTGAGCCGATGATAGCGACGGCGCGTTCATCGGGTACGGCGGCGCCTTCCATGTACAGGACCAGCGGGGCATCCCAGAGCTGTCGGAGCGAGGCGGGCCAAATGGCATCGCCCTCATGCAGGATACGAAAGTTTAGGGCATTGGCGCGCTCGAGCTCGGCCACATAATCGAAATCGCGACGCAAGAGGCTGGCCACCATCGGAGCCGTGAGCCCTTTGACTTGTTGGAGTGCCTTCATATCGGCCGACAGGGCACGGCGCAGATCGCCGTCAAAAGCTTCTTGTAGCCGTCGGGCGGAGACTGGGCCGATCCCAGTGAGTCCGTTCAAAAGGAGACGCAGGGTGCGAACGTCGGAAGGCAGCGGGTGCATCCCGCCGATTCGTGGCGGCCTCAGCGTGGCCGCAAGACCTGCGATAACCTAGGAAGAAGCCCCGTGGTGCGGATAGCTTCTTCCCCTCGTTGCTCCCTGAGGAGCTCCGCGGCTTGCGCTTGCCAGGTGACGGCCGCGACGACGGCGTCGAACGCGGTTAGGCCCAAGCGGCGGCGCGGCAGATCAACGCGAGGGACTTCGTTTCACTCCCACGCAGGAACGCCTTTTCTTGCTGAGCGGCGAGCGCGCAGGAAAGAACCGGTAAGCGTGCGCGCGACATTTTAGCGGACAATCACCGCGAAGGCTTGGGCGAGGTCGTCGGTGTGCGTGAGCGAGACGAGCACGCGCGTGCCTCCTTGGCGGGCCAGTAAGGCGCGGGCCTTTTCATCCAGCACCACGAGCGGGCCTTCCTCAGGGCCGTGGAGAACCGAAACGCTCGTCAGGTGGAGGTCCGCGCCTAAGCCCGTGCCAAACGCCTTGCTGACGGCTTCCTTGGCGGCGAAACGGGCGGCGAGGGAAGGATAGGGGTTGGCTTTGGCTAAGCACAGTGCCTGTTCGGCAGGCGTGAAGACTTTGTCGAGGAAGGCGGCACCATGTTTCTCATGGGCGGAGCGGATGCGGGCGACCTCTGTGAGGTCCACGCCAACACCAATCACGTTGCCGCCTTCGAGGTTCATACGCCGCGGAGTAGGTGGGCCTTCATCTCGGCCACCGCGGCCCGGGCACCCGTGAGGAGCGAGCGGGCGACGATGGTATGGCCGATGTTCAGCTCATGCAGGTGCGGGAGCGTGAGGATGGCCCGGATATTGTCGTAGTTGATGCCGTGGCCCGCGTTGACGATGAGGCCGAGCCGATGTGCTAACTCGCAGCCGGTGCGGAGTCGGGCGAGTTCCTCGTCGGCTGTCGGGCTCCGCCAAGCGTTAGCGAAGGCCCCGGTATGGAGTTCGACGACCGGTGCGCCGATGGCATGGGCGGCTTCGATTTGGGCGGCCTCCGCGCCGATGAAAAGAGAAACCTCAATGCCGACATCTTTGAGGGCGGCGACAGTGCCCGCCACGCGCTCGCGTTGACCAGCGACTTCGAGGCCACCTTCGGTGGTGACCTCTTCACGAGATTCTGGGACTAGGCAAACAGCCGCCGGGCGGAGGCGGCGCGCAAAGTCCGTCATCCAAGGCGTGCAGGCCATCTCGAGGTTAAGGCGGACGCCCGGCAACTGGGCGATGGCGAGCACGTCCTCTTCTTGAATGTGCCGACGGTCTTCACGGAGATGGACCGTGATGCCATCGGCCCCGCCAGCTAAGGCCTCACGGGTGAAGGCGAGTGGGCTCGGTTCGGCGTGTATCGAACCATGCGTGCCGCGGTAACGCGCTTGGCGGACCGTCGCCGCGTGGTCGATGTTAACGCCGAGGAGGATACGACTCATTGCTTCTTCAGCTTATCGAGTTCCTTCTGAATCTTCGCCTTATCGCGTTCAAATTCCTTCTTCATCTCGGGCTGGTTGCACTTATCGAAGTAAGGTTCCATCGTCTCGATCAAACCCAGCACTGTCTTCATGCGGAAGACGTCGTGCCCCGTGTCGGCCATTTCATTTTGATAGAGCCGGCGGATTTCGCGCACATAACTCAGCTCCAAGGTGGCGTTGCCTTTGACCGTATCGTAGAAGTTATCCAAGAGGCTCCGGAACGTCGGGAGATGTTCGATGTTATCCTTCAAGCCGTGGCGCATGAAGAAGAAGAGGGTTTCCTGGCCCTTGGCCGACTTGTCCTTCACGAGCTGACGGGCGGTGCGTTCGACAGCGACCACGATGAGGTCGTAGCGCGTCTTATCGAAGGTCTGGCTCTTGATGCGCTTCTTCTCGCTCATGAACTGGTTGTAGGAGTTCTTACATTCCATGTACACTTGCTCGGCGGTCATTTTAGGGTCCGTCCAAATGTGCTTCTCGGCGAAGTCATCGGCGATTTTGATCATGTCGGGCCAACGCTTATCTTCTTCAAAGACATGGAACGCCGAGCGCATAGACATAACGAATTCGCGCCAGCGGTCATAGGAGATCTTCGTGTCCATCGCTTCTAGGCAGGAAGCGGTCTCGAGCCACGCATCCAGGGACATCTTGGCGACCTGGGTCGAGAACTGCAGGCATTCCAATTGGCCTTCTTGGTCTTTGTTGCCTTGGAAAACTTTGGCGGCGAAGCGGAGGCGGAGGCTCTTGGGGTAGTGCTCGGACATACGGCGCTCGGGGTCGCCCGTGAGTTGAACCTCGAATTCGCCGATACCCTTGCCGGTCTGCGGATCCCTAGTGTGGCCATTGGCGTAGCCATCAGCGTAGCGGCCCGTGCCAGGAAGATTGCGCGGTTCGTTGAAGGGGTGGAAACTGTTCCCCATGTTCCACTGGTTAGTGGGCATCATGTACGCGAACCAGGCGTGACCGCCGCGGTTGCCGTCACCGCCGACGGAGGCGGCGGGGATACCGTAGGCGCGGGCGGCGGTGGTACCAAAGTGCGATTGGTCCATGCAGATGCCGCCGACTTCATGGATTTCTTCCAAGGTCCCCCGCGTGAAACTCTCGACGAGCGGCTTGTAGGCCTTCTTGCCAGGCGGAGCCTTCGGTGGCTTGGCACCGGTGACGAAGTCCATACGGTAGTTGATCATCGGGTAGGCTTCACTCCAGTCGTTCTTCTGGTCAGCCGTGACGAGCTTGAGCTTTTTCAGGTCGTTTTCCTTGAGGGCCCATTCCATTTCCTCTGCGGTGGCTTCGGCACTGACCACCCAGACGAGTTCATAGGGCTCCAGCCGCTTGATGTCGGTTTCGAGGCGTTGCCGCTGTGCGTTGTCGCGGAAATAGCGGTAGCGCTCGAGCGGGTTGACGGTGAAGGACTCGCCCTTGGGGTCGCGGGCGCGGCGGAAGCGGAACTTCTGGTCGAAGACAAAGGCCACGGCGAGCTGGAGGTTGACGTACTTACCTTTGAGTTCTTTGGCATCGTCGGCCACGAGCTTGGCCCAGACTTTAATGGCTTCGCTAGCGTTATCCTCGGCCTTGATATTGGCCAAGAATTTCTCCATCAGCTCGGAGTTTGCCATGAGTTCCTGCAGGAACGGTAGGGTCTCTTCCTGCGTGCTGAAGGTGCGCAAGGTGGCCGGCGTGACGCGCTGGATGAACGCGTATTGGGTCATGCCCAGCGCGAAGTAGGGACTCTCCCAAAGGCTGTCAAAGCGGCGGACGCCATCGTTCTTCGAGGTGCCGGTGAGTGCGGGATAGAGGCCGTACTTGACGCGATCGGAGTGGCTTTCCCACTTCCCGTCGAAGGTGCGTGCCTTCGTGTCTTTGAGGAGCGTGGCTAGACGTTGCGGGTCGCGGAGGTCCGGTCCCGTGAAGGGGTAAGGCTGCAGGGCGAGCGACGGTAGGGGTTCTTCGACGACCTTGGGTGGCACTACGACGATGGGCTTAGCTGGCTCGGGCTCGATGGTCGGTTTCGGCGGGACGATAACCACCGGGGCGACTTCGGGCTTCGCTTCAATGCCTTCAGCTGGGCGGAAGACGCCCGCGAGGTTATCGATGAGGCTACGTTCCGCCTCGGGCGGGAGTTTGGCCTGCGCTGTAGCGCGTTCATAAACTTGCCAGCCGAACCAGCCACCGACGACGAGGATTGGGAAGAGAATGCCGATGATCCACAGATCGGCATTATTGCGCGGCTGGGGTGCGGTGACGCGAGGGCGCGGTTTTTGAGGGGAGCCAGACATGGTGCTAGGCCGAGAGATAACCCGAAACTAGGGCGGGTCAAAGCGAACCTAGTGCGAAAGCGCGACGAGAAGGTTACGAATGCAGTGGGGCAGGTCGTATCGTTCGCTATTCGTAGGCATTCCTGCCTGCGGCTAAGGTATTTCCTTCAGGCTTTCTTCTTGGGCGCGGCCTTCATCTTCCCGCGTTTTAAGGTCAAAGCCAAGGCGGGTGCCGTGGGGGAGCCTTTCTTGGCCGCCAGGGACTCGGGATCGCCTTGGTGGACGAGTTGCCCGCCTGCCTGGCCGCCCTCAGGTCCGATTTCCACGACCCAATCCGCTTCCGCGATAACATCCGGGTGGTGCTCGATGACCACCACGGTGTGCCCTTGGTCAACGAGGGCGTGCAAGAGCTCGATGAGGCGACGGCAATCGGATTGGTGCAGCCCGATGGTCGGTTCCTCGAGGAGGTACAGGTTAGGACGAATCTGTCCGCGTGCACGCTCCCGGAAGGTCGGTAGTCCCTTGGCGAGTTCACTGACGAGCTTGAGGCGTTGAGCTTCGCCACCGGAAAGTGTCGGGCTGCTTTGTCCGAGCGTTAGGTAACCCAAGCCGGTCTTGGTCATCAACCCGCAGAGGTCGCGCAGCTTGGCGTCGAAGGAGAAGAACTCGGCGCCTTCCTCGAAGGTCATCGCCAGCAAGTCGGCGGCGGATTTTCCGTTCCAGCGGATCGCGCGAGCGACGGTGCCGTAGCGCGTGCCCTGACATTCTTCGCAAGGTACATAGGTGTCCGGTAGGAAACTCATTTCCAGTTTGATCCGCCCAGCGCCGGAGCAGGCTTCACAGCGACCGCCAGAGGTGTTGAAGGAAAAGAAGCCGGCGCCATGTCCACGAATCGAGGCTTCGGGCAACGCGGCTAAGCGTTCACGGATTAAATCCCAGGCGCCGATATACGTCGCCGGCGTCGAGCGCGGCGTCTTGCCGATGGGCTCTTGGTCGACAATCACGAGTTGGCGGAAGGACTTCAGGCCAGTCAGATTTTGGAACGCTGGCTTGCCGCCGTTGGCGATGACTTCGGTGGCTTCCTTCCCGTGCAGGCCGTCCTTCTTCTTGGAAATGGCGAGGCGTGCCGCCGGGGCGACCAAGTCCGTCATGAGGGTGCTCTTCCCAGCGCCCGATACGCCACAGACCACCGAAAGTCGTCCGGTCGGGAAGGCCACATCGAAGTGCTTGAGGTTGCGCAGCGAAGCTTGTTTCACACGAATCCATTCCGCGGGCGCATCCTTACCGGCAATGGCCCGGCGCGTCCCGCGCAAAGGGTGCGGAATGGCTGACTTCAGTGACTGTCCGGTGACCGAAGCAGGATTACTTTCGAGGTCGTGCGCCGTGCCCTCGGCGATGATTCGTCCGCCGTGGACGCCCGCGCCCGGCCCGAGGTCGATGATGCGATCGGCGGCGCGCATGGTGTCTTCGTCGTGTTCGACCACGAGGACGGTGTTGCCGCGGTCGCGGAGGTCACGGAGCGACTCGATGAGGCGGTCGTTGTCCCGCGGGTGCAGGCCGATACTGGGTTCATCGAGAACATACAGCGCGCCCGAAAGGGTCGAACCGAGCTGAGCGGCGAGACGGATGCGTTGGGCTTCACCACCCGAAAGTGTGTCGGCGCCACGGTCCAAGGCGAGGTAGCCTAGGCCCACGGAACTCAGGAACTTCAGGCGGGCGGCAATCTCAGGCAGGAGCGCTCCGACCACCGCCTTTTCGCGGGGGCCCAAGGTTAGGCCGCCGAGGTAAGTGAGTGCCTCATCGGGTTGGAGGCGCAGGAGATTCGGGAGCGAAAGGCTCTTGCCGCCCTTGCTGTGTAATTTAACCGAGCGGCCGATGGGACCCAGGCGTTCGCCTCGGCATGTGGGACAGACGGCTTCACCGACGCGATCGGCCAGCGCATTTTCGTTCAGGGTTTCTTCTTCGTCGGCGGCGAAAGTAGTGACTTCGAGACCGTGCCCGCGACAGTCCGGACACCAGCCACGAGGGGAGTTCCAAGAGAGATGCTTGGGGTCGACCTCTGGATAAGATTCGCCGGTCGCGGGGTCGCTGCGTGAGGTGGAGAGGAAGGCGACCTGCTGGCCACGTTCGTCAATAAGCAGACAGGCCCCTTTGCCAGCGAGGAGCGTCACGCGCACCAGCGTGCGTAGGGCTTTCTCTCCGCTCTCTTCGGTTTCATCGGGGTGTACGATGGTGCCGTCTGCACGCAGCACCGCGAAGACCGCGTCGACATCGTGTTCGCGGTATCGGTCCAGCCCTTCGAAGCCGGCGACGGGCGTCAGTTTACCGTCGCAGCGCATGAGGCGGAGCCCCTTGTTTTCCGCCCATTCGGCGAGTGGACGGTGATGGCCTTTGCGGGACCGAACCAGCGGCGCCGCCAAGAGTAACTTGCCTTTCTTTAAAGCCTGTAAGCGTTTGGCGACGAGTCGGATGACGGCGTCTTCCGTCATCTCCTCCAGTGGTTCGCCGGTGACGGGGCTATGGAGTACGCCCGCTCGCGCGAACAAGACGCGTAGGTATTGGGCGACTTCCGTGACGGTGGCGACGGTTGACTTAGAGGAGCCCCGCGTGACGCGCTGTTCAATGGCCACGGTCGGCGGCAGGCCAGTTAAGGAGTCGATGTCTGGCTTAGGTAACTGCTCGACGAATTGGCGCGCGTAGGCGGAGACGCACTCCAGGAAGCGCCGTTGGCCTTCGGAGAAAAGAATATCGAAAGCTAAGGACGATTTGCCCGAGCCCGACACGCCGGTCATGACCGTTAGGGAGCCGTGCGGAATCTCGAGCGAGACATCGCGCAGGTTATGCTCACGGGCGCCTCGCAAGGAAATACTGGTTGGTCGAGGTTTGGCTGTCCGCGTATCCGGCGTCGCAAACGCAGCGTCGCCCGCCGCCAGAAAATTCCCCGTCGTCGTACCCGCTTTGGCCACCTGTGCGGGCGTGCCTTCGGCGACCAGCAGGCCGCCGCCAGGGCCGGCTTCGGGGCCCATTTCTAAAATCCAGTCGCAAGCCTTGAGCACGTCGAGGTGGTGCTCCACGACGATGAGCGAATGGCCAGCGTCAGCTAGACGATGGAGCAGAGCAATCAAGCGGGCGACGTCTTCGCGGTGCAGGCCGGTCGTTGGTTCATCGAGCAGCAACAAGGCGCCGGGCTTACGTGGGTCGAGGCGACCGAGGTAGCGGACGAGTTTGAGGCGCTGGGCTTCGCCGCCGGAAAGTGTGGTCAGCGGTTGTCCGAGTGAAAGGTAGCCGAGGCCGACCTCCTCCAGGACAGCGAGCTGTTGGCTGGCTGGCGTCCGTCCGCCGAGGAACGCCCGCACTTCCGTGACAGACATGGCCATGAGGTCCCCCACCGACTTGCCGTCAAACTGAAAGGCCAGCACCTCGTCCCGGAAGCGCTTACCGTTACAGGATGGGCAAGGCAGCGCCACGTCGGAGACGAATTGCATCTCGACCGTCTCCCAGCCTGCGCCGCCGCAGCGCTCGCAACGCCCTTCGCCGGCGTTGAACGAAAAGTGCGAAGGCGTTAAGCCCGCGGCCTTCGCCTCTTCGGAGTTACCGAGTAAGTTACGAATCGCATCCCAAGCCCCTACATACAATGCAGGGTTCGAACGTGGGGTGCGGGTCGCGGGTGATTGGTCGACGAGCGCAACTTCCTCGTGCTCGCGATCGAACTTGAGTTTCCCATGCCCTTGGGCCGATGTGTCGCCTGATTCTGGATCACGGCGGCCGATGACTTGGTGCAAGAGCGTGGATTTACCTGAGCCGGAAACGCCGCAGAGGCCGACGAGCCGACCCAGCGGGAGGGAGCAGGAGAAGTCGCGTAGATTGTTGACGGTGGCGCCTTCAATGCGGAGGCGCGGCGTGGTGTCGGTGACCGGGCGGGGCGCCCGCGTGGCCGGTTGGCTGCGGCCGCTCAGCCAGGCGCCGGTTACGGAATCTTTGGCCTTGAGGATACCTGTTGGCTTCCCCGCGTAAACGAGATGACCACCGGCTGCCCCTGGCCGTGGACCGATTTCGATGAGCCAATCGGCCGCGCGCATGACGGATTCATCATGTTCGACGACGACAACGGTATTTCCTTGTTCGACGAGGCTGCGGAGGATTCCGACCATCCGTGAAAGGTCGCGTGCGTGCATGCCGACGCTGGGTTCATCGAGCACGAAGACCGTATCCGCTAGGCAGGCGCCGAGGCAGGAGGTCAGGTTCACGCGTTGGACTTCGCCGCCGGAAAGCGTCCGCGAGAGACGATCGAGCGCGAGGTAGCCGAGGCCGACGGCTTCGAGGTAGCCCAGGCGGGCGAGCATGGCCTCGAGCGCGTGGTCGGCTGGGTGGCGCGAGTCCTTGGGCGCGTAGGGGCGGAGGAGCGTTCGCAGTTCGGTCACCGGCAGTGCATAAAGTTCTGGCAGGCTCCGGCCTTGCCAGCGCCACCAGAGCGACTCCTCGCGGAAACGTTGGCCACGACACTTGGGGCATTCCTCGTAGGCGCGCCAGCGCGACAGGAACACGCGGACGTGCATCTTGTAGGTGCTTGATTCGAGCCAGCGGAAAAAGCCACGGATGCCATACCACTTCGACTCCCATTCGCCGGGCACGTACGTAGGGTCACCGTCTTCAAGGTAGCGACGGTGGGCTGCGGTCAGTTTATTCCAAGGTACATCCAGCGGGATACCTTTCTTCTTACACGCCTTGGCTAAATCACGCTGGCTCTCGCCGTAGACATTTCCTTGGAAGGGAGCGACCGCGCCTTCGGTGAGCGTGAGCTTGGGGTCTGGGATGATTTTCTTCCAGTCGAGGCCGATGACGCGGCCAAAGCCCCGACAATCGGGACAAGCACCGATGGGGGAATTAAACGAGAAGAGTGCTGGCGTTGCTGGGCGGAAGCGGCGGCCATCGACTGGGGATTCGAGGATCTCGCTAAAGCGCCCGATCTCGACGCCCCCGTCCGTCAGCAGGCGCATGCGGCCACCGCCAAGACGGAAGGCAACCAAGGCGGCTTCATGGAAGCGCGAAGCCTCTGCGGCGGAGATGGTCAGGCGATCTTGAATGATGAGCGCCTCGTCGGCGGCCTCAGGAATGGCTTCTTCGCCGAGGCGGAGCCGTTTACCGGACACGAACGCCCGCGTGAAACCGGCGCGCACAAATTCTTCGGCGATGGTTGGCCAAGCCAGCCCAGCTGGCTTCTGCACGGCGAAGGCTAGGACGACCGCTTGGCCGACGTGTGCTTGTAGACAAGTATCCCAAGCGGCCGCAGGGCCTTGCGGGATGACGGGTTGACCGCTGGCGGGATCAAGCAATTCCGCGCGGTGGGCGAACCAGACCTTAAACCAATCGCAAAGTTCGGTCATCGTTCCGACCGTTGAGCGCGAGGTCCGGACCGCATTGCCTTGTTTGATGGCGACGGACGGACGGACGTTTTCGGCCGAATCGAGGGCGGGCGCTGGCAGGAGCTCGAGGAATTGCCGGACGTAGGGGCTGAAGGTTTCGACGTAACGGCGTTGGCCCTCGGCATGCAAAGTGTCGAAGACGAGCGAGGATTTACCGGCACCGCTGAGGCCCGTCACGACCACCAGCTTCCCGATGGGGATATCGATATCGAAACCCTTTAGGTTGTTCTGGCGGACTCCGCGGAGTCGAATGGCATCGGGTTGGGCGGCAGGCATCGGCGACTCGCCAAAGGACATGAAACCGCCCAATAGGCAAACCTCCTAGCGAGAGACCTTAGGCACCACTCCAGCCGGGGTGACGATCGCATGGAGGCAGTAGTCGTGGCTTTCGACCGGGACCTCGGGGGCGACTTGGAACTCGAAGCCATAGCCCACGGTGAAAGCGGTCGGCTTGGCTTGGTTGAGCAGACGATCGTAAAAGCCAGCGCCGTAGCCCAGGCGGTGTCCGTCGGCGGCGAAGGCGAGCCCGGGGACTAAGAAGAGGTCGACCTCGGGTACGTCGCGTCGCGGTGCGTCGGGGGCAGGCTCTAAGATTCCGAGATGAGAGGAGGTCAGGGAACTCAGGTCGGAGACCTCGTGCAGGCTCAAGGTGCCGTCGGGCCGGGCGCGTGGCAGGACTAGGACCTTGCCTTCACCTAACGCCGTCTGGAGTAATCGGTGGGTCCCTAGTTCGTGTTTAAATGATGCGTAGAGGCAGACGACTCGGGCTACTGACCACTGCGGTAATGATAATAGGACACTTGCCGCTTGGGCCGCCTGCTGCTCGTGCGCTGCAGGCGAGAGCTCAGCCCGTAACGCTTTCATTTCGGCGCGGAACTGGGCTTTGGCCGCACGCAAGTCCATGTCCCTAGAAAAGCCGATTTAACGTCAGAGTCAACAGGACCACCGGGAGGTAGAGAATCGACGCGAGGAAGAATGGTTTAGCGACCTCTGCCCGGCGGTGCGGCAATGCGAAGTCGAGGCTCAGTTTGAAGAACCACGCCCCCGCGAGCAGCGAAATCCAGAGATAGGGGCTCTTGAAGCCTCCGAGCTGCCCGGTGTAGCCCGGCTCGAAGAACGTCATCGCGATCTTACCTGCGACGAAAATCATTGGGATGATGAAGGCCGTGGCCCAGAGCGAGGCGGATCGGCCGGAGGGGTCATCGACGGTCGCTACCTTGAAGCCGCCGCGGGCGTAGTCGTCGCGGCACATCACGGCGAGGGCCATGAAATGCGGAATCTGCCAGCAGAATAGCAGGGCGAAGAGGAGCCAGCCCATGGCATCGATATCGCCATTCGGATGGTCTTGGCCGAGCTTGGCGGCCGTGCCGATAATGGGTGGGATGGCGCCGGGCAAAGAGCCGACGAGCGTGCACCAAGACGTCACCGACTTAAGTGGTGTGTAAAAAAGCAGGTAGCTGACGATGGTGGCCAGCGTCAGGAAGCCCGCGAGGGCGTTGGCGCCGAACCAGACGAGCGTCACGCCGGCGATGCAGAGCGCGCCCCCGAAAAGCAAGACGACCCCTGGGGGGATGACCTTGGCAGGAATGGGGCGGTTTTTCGTCCGTTCCATCCGCGCGTCGGCTTCGCTTTCCCACCACATGTTCAGCGCGCCACAACCGCCAGCGGCCAAGGCCGTGCCCACGGCGAGCGAGACGAGTACGCGGGCGTCGGTTAAGCCTTGGGGATTACTGCAAAAGTAGCCGGCCAGCGCCGTCAGGACGGAAAGGAACGACAACCGGGGCTTGGTTAACTCCCAGAGGGCGGCAGGAAGAGATCCAGCGCGTTCGCTCATGCACTTGTCGTGGCGACTTTCCTCAACGGGTTAAAGGTAAATCGGAGCGCGGCGCTCAGGCTTCGGAAGACTTAGCTCGGTGGACCAGGGCGGCATGGGCGCAAAGGGTCGAGAATAAGGCGGCACCCACTACTAGGTGAATGGTGCGGACGTGCGGATTAAGCGGGAGGCGGATGCTAAGAACACCCAGCGAAATCTGGAAGCCTAGGAGCAGGGCGAGTGGCACCCATCGACTGGCGCGTCTTTCCCCGGTGGCGGCAAAGACGAGTACCGTTACGCCGGCGACGAGCGCGCCGGAGCGGTGGAATAGATTCATTAACCAGGGCAGCCCGTCGCCGGCCGGCAGGAACAGTTCGGTGAGGCTTCCGCTAGTCACCCAAGAGGTAAAATGGTTCTGGCGCATAATCGCCCCAAAAATGATGACCGCCAAGACCGCCCCGGCGGCGATCTTGGCGGCGAGCCGTTCCTGCGGTTGGGTTGGGTTCGCTTGACGCCAGGCGAGCGTATGGCTGGCGGCGATGACGGCGAGCAGTGCGATGGTGAGCTGGGCATTGACCGCATGTCCAATGGCAAAACAGATGGCCTTCAGGTTGCCATCTCCGCCGATGTTCAGTTTATCGAGCAGCACGCGTAGGCCGCCGAGTCCACCTTGTAAAATGACCAAGCCGACTAAGCTGTAGGCCGCGAGACGCACACCGCGGCGCGGTTCGCGACTGTAATGCAGGATCGCGATGGCGATACAAAGTAGACCGAGTCCGGTGGCGGCTAGGCGGTGCGAATGTTCGGCGAACTTATCGATTTCGGTTAGCCAACCCGGTGGGTTGGCGGAGCCGTTGGAGAGCGGCCAATCGAGGAAGGCCATGCCCGCGTGGATACTGGTAGTGAAGCCGCCCGCTTGGAGAACCAAGACGGCCCAGGCCAGCGTTGCAAAGCAGAGCCACTTCAGCCACGCATCCGGCTGTCCCGAGGACGCCGTGGAGGAGGTTGGGTTAGCCGACGTTTGCATCCCTTCATCAGACTTGCGGAGGCCGAAGGTGCAAATCCGTTTCGATGAAATCCACCCCATCGGGCGTTTTAGCGGCCCGCGACTTGGCCGAAGGCGCGGATTTTACCGACTAAATTGGTGAGACCGTTGCGGCGATTGGGGGAGAGGTGTTGGGTCACGCCGACTTCGGCAAGGAAGTTGGCGTCCGTGGCGGCGACCTCCTGAGGGGAGCCCCCGTCATAGAGTTCGCAGACCAGCGAAGCGATGCCCTTGGTGATAAGCGAGTCTGCGTCGCAACGGAAGCGGCAGACGCCATTATCGAGCGACGGCAATAGCCAAAGATTAGAGGTGCAGCCCTCGACGAGGAAAGCGTCGAGCTTGAGTGCGGTGTCGAGCCCTGGGGCGGTCTTCGCGCGGTCGATGATGTATTGGAAGCGTTCGTGGTGGTCGCCGAACGGTTCCAGTTCGGCGATTAGTTGCGCACGCTTGGCGGCGAGGCTCATGTTGTTTAGCGACCGTTGAGCGCTTCTTGATCGAGGTCCGGACGGGCCAGCGGTGTGATGGCTCGGTCTAGGCGCTCGGCCTGTTCCTTGGGAAGCTTCGCCTCGCTGCGCAGCCAGGAAAGGGCTTCGTGCCAAATGAGTGGCGACGGCCGGCGCATCTTCAGTAGTTCCTCCAGTTCATCGGCGACGGATTGGCGGGTGCCGTAGCTGTCGGTTTGGCCAGCCAGTAGGCGGGCGCCGATGTAGTCGGCGCGCAGTTGGGCGTAGCGGGGGAAGAGTTGGACTCCGGCTTCCAGCACGCGGACTGCGGCCTCGGTGGCGCGGATGCGTTTTAGGTGCTTACCGACGGAGCGATAGGCTTCGGGCCCGAGGTTCTTTGCCGCGAGGAACTCTTTGAGATAACGGTCACCGATATTGCGGTCGCTCTTGGCGGCGACTTCATCCTTCTTCGTCCGTGCATGGTAGGAGATGCCCAGCAGGGCATTGACGATCGGCTGGTTGGAGGAGAAGTAGCCGCGGTCGGCGGCGTTCACTTGCTGATATTGCGAGATCACCTGCTCGGGCTGCTGTCCGTTCAGTAATGCTTCTAGGTGGAGGGCCGCGAACGTAGAACGCTCGAAGCCGCGACTGGCGGAAGCCTCGGCCAAGGTGGAAGTGAGGCCATCGTAGCCGCGTTCGGCGGCGAAATTCGCGAGCGCAATCATCGCCCCGGCGTTACCGGAAAAACGTTCGGCGATTAACTGCAGCTCTTTGTCGTATTCGTCTTTAAGATTCAAGCGGTCGAGTAGCATCAACCGCTGGATATGCGGGAAGGGGGCCTTGTCATCGATGGCGATGCGCTCATTGGTCACGGTCAAGGCGACCTTGGATTTACCGAGCAAGATTTGGAAGCGGGCCTGTTGGGCGTAGAGGGCGTCTTTGGCCGAGCCACTAAAGAGCGATGTCTTGGATTCGAGCAGGCTGACCGCTTCCTGGGTCTTGCCCCCGTCGAAGAGGGCTTTCGCTTTAAGCAAAAGTCCACCGACATTAGCATCTAAGTTGTTAATATTGATGATGTTAACTGACTCTGCGTAACGGCCAACCCAGTAAAGTGACGTCGCGGCGGCGAGGGCAATGGTCTGGCGGGTGGATGGGGGGAGGTCCTTCCCCTTTTGGAGTAGTTTTAGGCTTTGATCGACCACTTCAGCGTCGCGCTCGCGGAGTTGCAGGAGCTGGAAATAGCGATCGAGATAATCCCGGCCGAGCGGGTCATTGACGTTAAGGAATTCAAGGCCGTGTCGCAGAGTCTGGATACCGTCGTCTGTCCGGTTAAAGTTACTATGTAAGATGTTGGCAAAGAACAACTTACCTTTTACATTACCTGGGCTGATACGGACCGTAATTTGGGCCAATTTAAAGGCCTCATCAATCCGGTTGGCCTGCAGGGCCTCTTGCGCTTGGCCCAAGAAGTACTCGCCCACTTTGATGAGGTGCTCCTCGCGAATGAGGGCCGCCTTATCGGGTTGATCTTCGATGCGGGAGAGGGCGAGCCGGACCCATTGGCGCAGGACGACGTCCTTAACCAAGTCGGACTTTACATAGGTCAGGCGGCTGTAGCGGAGAATCTCTTCCGTGGATTTGGTAATTGGCAGCCCTGCTAGGATGATGAACTCGGCATCGACCTCCTCCTTACTGTTGATCGGGGCGGCCGGCTTATCTTTGCTTGCGGCAGGGGCGGGGGCAGGGGATTGGGCCCACCCCTGTAAGCAAAGGGCGCACAGGCTGAAGACGAGAAGCGGGCGGGGGGGGGACATACGAGGACGGGCATCATGGGAAACCCGCCCTCAATTGTCTCGCCCAAAAACGGGGAGGGGGAGGGCCTAGCCAGCACTCGAGTAAAGAAATCTTAAAACCTGCGCACTTTCCGCTTGCACGAGGTCTCCCGAACCCTATGCCCAAACCCTCTTTTCCCTATTTCCTTCGGTCCATGCCTACCATCAACCAGCTCGTCCGCAATCCACGCGTACAACCCAAGTCCAAGTCCAAGTCCCCGGCCTTGAACAACTCCCCCTTCCGCCGTGGCGTCTGCGTGCAGGTCATGATCCGCACGCCTAAGAAGCCGAATTCGGCTCAGCGTAAGGTCGCCAAAGTGCGCCTCACGAATGGCCAGGAAGTCATTTCCTACATCCCCGACGAAGGCCATAAGCTCCAAGAGCACTCGGTCGTCCTCGTCCGCGGTGGTCGCGTGAAGGACCTTCCTGGCGTCCGTTACCACATCGTCCGTGGTCCGCTCGATTGCTCCGGCGTCGAAAAGCGTCGTCGCTCCCGCTCCAAGTATGGCGTGAAGCGCCCGAAGGAAAAGAAGGCCTAATCTCAGTCCCTAACTTTTAGCACACCCTCCTCATGTCTCGTCGTCGTAAAGCAGTTAAGCGCGTCCACCAGCCGGACGCTCGTTATGGTAGCCCTCTGGTCAGCCAGCTCATCAACATGGTGATGAAGTCGGGCAAGAAGTCCATCGCCCAAACCATCGTCTACGGTGCGATCGAGAAGGTTTCCGAGAAGCTCATGAAGGGCAACCCGGTCGAGCTCCTGCTCGGCGCCCTTGAAAACTGCCGTCCGAAGCTGGAGGTCAAGAGCCGCCGCGTCGGTGGTGCCACTTACCAAGTCCCCGTCGAAGTCAGCCACGAACGTCAGAACAGCATCGCCCTCCGCTGGGTCGTCCTCGCTGCCCAAGGCCGCAAGGGTTCCCCGATGGCCGAAGCCCTCGCCTCTGAAATCGTCGATGCCTATAACAACACGGGCAACGTCGTGAAGAAGCGCGAAGAAACGCACAAGATGGCTCAGGCCAACCGTGCTTTCGCTCACCTCCGCTGGTAATTCGACCCCTCCTTTCCCGTCTGATTTTTGGTTCCGACCATGGCTAAACTTTCCGAGCTCAACTCTCCGTCCCGCGCGTTCCCCCTGGAGCACACGCGCAATATCGGTATCGCTGCCCACATCGACGCCGGCAAGACGACCACCACGGAGCGGATTCTTTTCTACACGGGCGTCGTCCATAAGATGGGCGAAGTGCACGATGGTACTGCGACCACCGACTGGATGGAGCAGGAGCGCGAGCGTGGTATCACGATTACCGCGGCCGCTATTTCCGCTGGCTGGACGACCAAGGAAGGTCACTTCGCCAATATTGATCACCGCATCAACATCATCGACACCCCTGGTCACGTGGACTTCACGGCCGAGGTGGAGCGCTCCTTGCGCGTCCTCGATGGTGCGGTTGCCGTCTTCTGCGCCGTGGCCGGCGTTCAGCCCCAGTCCGAAACGGTCTGGCGCCAGATGAACAAGTACGGTGTACCGCGCGTTGCTTTCGTCAATAAGATGGACCGTACCGGTGCCGATTACTTCGGCGCCGTGGACGACATCCGCACCAAGCTTAAGGGCAATGCCCACCCGCTCTTCATCCCTATCGGCCAGGGCGAAGACTTTAAGGGCATGATCGACCTGATCAAGAACGTCGCTTACGTTTACGACGAGACCGACCCGAAGGGGATGAAGTTCGACACTGTCGAAATCCCCGAAGGCCAGAAGAAGGAAGCCGCTGAATGGCGCACCAAGCTCATCGAAGGGCTTGCTGACTTCGACGACGTTCTCGCCGCGAAGTACCTCGACGGCCAAGAAGTGACCATTGAGGAGATGCGCACTGGCATCCGTAAGGCCACCCTGTCCTTGAACTTTATCGGCGTCATCCCAGGTTCGGCTTTCAAGAACAAGGGTGTCCAGATGCTCCTCGACTGCGTCGTCGACTTCCTCCCCTCCCCGGTCGACATGCGCCCCCAGAAGGCGTTCACCGACGGCGGTGACACGGAAATCACGATCGGTCCCGACGACAAGGCCAAGGTCACCGGCCTCTGCTTCAAGCTTTGGTCCGACCCACACGTCGGCCAGTTGGTCTTCTACCGCGTGTACCGCGGTCAGCTCAAGAAGGGCGAAGCCCTCTACAACCCACGCACCCGCAAGAACGAACGCGTCTCCCGCATCGTGCTCCTCCGTGCGATGGACCGCGAAGAAATCGACGTCGCCTACTCGGGTGACATCTGTGCCATCATTGGCCCGAAGGACATCGCCACCGGCGACACGCTGACCGCCGAAGATGACCTCATCCTCGAAAAGACCACCTTCGCTGAGCCGGTGATCTCGATGTCGATCGAGCCGAACTCGAAAGGTGACCAAGAACGTCTTTCGCTCGGCTTGCAGCGCCTCGCTCAGGAAGACCCGACTTTCCGCGTGACCTCGAATCCTGAGACGGGCCAGACCCTCATCTCGGGCATGGGCGAGCTCCACCTCGAAATCATCGTTGACCGTCTGAAGCGCGAATTCCGCGTCGAAGCGAAGTCCGGTAAGCCACAGATTTCCTACCGCGAAACCATCACGGCCAAGGCCGAAGGCGTGGGCAAGTTCATCCGCCAGTCCGGTGGTAAGGGCCAGTACGGCCACGTTGAGATTAAACTCGAACCAAACCCAGGCTCCGCCCGTTTGCCTGGCGTTCCCGGCGAAGAAATCATCAACGAAATTGTGGGTGGCGTCATCCCCAAGGAATTTATCAAGCCGACCATCGAAGGCATCAAGGATGCCGCAAAGAACGGCACCATCGCCGGCTATCCGGTCATTGATTTCAAGGTCAGCATCGTCTTCGGTTCCTACCACGAAGTGGACTCGAACGAAATGGCCTTCAAGATGGCAGGCATCTTCGCGTTCAAGGACGCCATGAAGGATGCCAAGCCTCAGCTCCTCGAGCCCGTCATGAAGGTCGAAGTCGTGACCCCGGAAGAATACCAGGGTGACATCATGGGTGACTTGAATCGCCGCCGCGGCCAGATTCAGGGCATGGAAACCAAGATGGGCCTCTGCAACATAGAGGCGCGTGTCCCGCTCGCCGAAATGTTCGGTTACTCGACCGACGTCCGTTCCCTTTCCAAGGGCCGTGCCTCCTACTCCATGGAGCCTGCCACTTACGAGCGGGTTCCTGAACAGATCCTCAAGCAGGTCGTCGAGACTTCCTCGCGCGCCCCTGCCCGTACTTAACTCCCCACACTTCCTCCCAAGATGGCCAGCAAAACCAAGATTCGTATTAAGCTTAAGGGCTTCGACTACCGCATGGTGGATCACTCCGCCAACGAGATTGTCGACACCGCCAAGCGTACCGGTGCCCGTGTTTCGGGCCCGATCGTTCTCCCGACCTCGATTGAGCGTCTCACCGTTAATCGTTCCCCGCACGTCGACAAGAAGTCGATGGACCAGTTCGAGATCCGCACCCACAAGCGCCTGATCGAAATCATCGATCCGAACTCCCAGACGGTGGATGAGCTGCGTAAGCTCAACATGCCCTCCGGCGTGAATTTCAACATCATCGCCTAACCCTCACCTTCAACCTCAACCCCCAAAGCAGGCGCCACGCGACCCTACGACAGGACCAAGATTCCGCAAGGACATCCAAAGCCTAACGCAGGTCATCACTGACCTAAAGATTCCGCAAGGAATCACCTGCCTCTTAGAAAATGAAGCACCAACTACTCGGTAAGAAAATCGGAATGACCCAGGTATACGACGGGGAAAATAACCTCGTCCCTGTTACGGTCGTCCAAGCTGGCCCGTGTCCCGTCACACAGGTTAAGACCGTCCTCAGCGACGGTTACAACGCCGTCCAGATCGGCTTTGGCGAACAGAAGGAGAGCCGTCTCACTGGCGGCGAACTCGGCCACCTTAAGAAGGCTGGCGTCACCCCGGTCAGCCACCTTCAGGAAATCCGCCTCTCGGCCGCCCCTGAAGTCAAGGTAGGCGACATCTTCACCGTTGAGAAGTTCACCGTCGGCCAGATGGTCGACGTCATCGGCACCGTTAAGGGCCGCGGCTTCCAAGGCGTTATGAAGCGCCACGACATGGATGGCCAGCCGGACTCCCACGGTCACATGATGCACCGCCGTATCGGCTCGATCGGTATGCGTCAGACCCCTGGTCACGTCTTTAAGGGTAAGCGTATGCCGGGCCACATGGGCTCCGTCCAGCGCACCGTCCAAAACCTTCGCGTCGTGCAGGTGCTCGCCGAGAAGAATCTCCTCCTCATCAAGGGCAGCTTCCCTGGTGCCAACGGCGAGCTTGTGCTCGTTCGTCCGGCCAAGAAGTCCAAGTAACCCCTAACGTACTTACGCAGCCATGAAGCTTAAAGTTTATAAGACCGACGGATCCTCCTTCACGGAGCAGGAATTCGACATCACTTCCTTTGAAGGCGACAAGGGTGTCGCCCTCCTGAAGCAGGTCATCGTCTCCTACCAGGCCAACAAGCGCCAGGGTACTTCTAAGACCAAGGACTACGGCGAAGTCGCCGGTTCTGGTAAGAAGATGCTCCCGCAGAAGGGCTCCGGCGGTTCCCGCCACGGTGACAAGCGCGCTCCGCAGCTCTACAAGGGTGGTATCGTCTTTGGCCCGCGTCCGCGCGATTGGTCCAAGACCATCACCGTGCAGGCCAAGAAGATCGCTCTCCAGCGTGCCCTCTTCGACCTCGCCACCGACGGCGGCCTTGCCGTTATCGAGCGCTTCGAAGTCGCTAA
This sequence comes from uncultured Opitutia bacterium, assembly GCA_903919185.1. GTDB lineage: Bacteria > Verrucomicrobiota > Verrucomicrobiia > Opitutales > UBA953 > UBA953. Next base: position 37,362 of record CAIXHF010000007.1, read on the forward strand.
GCCCAAGACTGCCCTGTTCGTGAAGGTGCTCAAGAACGTCAGCCCTGAAGGCAAACGCCTCCTCGTCGTCGACAGCACTTGGAGCGAGCCGGTTCTCCGTGCGAGCCGCAACATCAGCCGCGCCCTGTTCTCTAATTCCTCCAACCTCAACGCCCTCGACCTCGTCAAGACCCCCCGCGTCCTGATCACCCTCGAAGGTCTCACCAAGGTGCTCGAGCGCACCAAGAACTAATCGAACAATGAAGCCCGCTTCCGAAATCATCAGCCGCCCGATCCTCACGGAAAAGGCCTCCGGCTTGGCTGAAGCCAACAAGTACGTCTTCGAGATCCTGCCCGGTTGTGACCGCGCCCAGGTGAAGACCGCCATCGAGGCCGCCTTTAAGGTGTCCGTCCTCAAGGTGAACATCCTTATCCGCAAGGGTAAGATGCGCCGCAGCCGCCTCAGCGGTGGCTCGGTCTACCAAGAGACCCGCTCGCGTCGTGCCATCGTCACCCTGAAGAAGGGCGACGTCATCTCCCTCGCCTAATTTTCGGAGTAGACACCGCCATGCCAATCGTCACCCATCGTCCTATCACCCCCGGCACACGCTTCCTCGTTCGCGTGAAGACCGAGGGCCTGCACCCTGGTCGCCCTGAGCGCTCCCTTACGGAGAGCAATCACCGCGCCATGGGCCGTAATTGCTACGGCCGCATCACCTCCCGCCGTCGGGGTGGAGGTCATAAAAAGCTCTATCGTACCATCGACTTCCGTCGTGATCGCTTGGACGCTCCGGCCACCGTGCTCCGTATCGAGTACGATCCTAACCGTACCGCGCACTTGGCTCTCATTGAGTACGCCGACACGACCCACTCGTACATTCTCGCCCCTGATGGCCTGAAGGTCGGTGATGTTGTCGTCAGCACCACGAAGCCGCAGGAGCGTTTGACCCCTGGTCTTTCGCTGCCGCTCCGTCTGATTGCTCCGTCAACCTTCATCCACTGCATCGAACTCGAGCCCGGCAAGGGTGCCCAGGTCGCCCGTTCCGCTGGCGGCTTCGCGCAGCTCCTTGGCATCGAAGACGCCCGTGCGATTCTCCGTATGCCTTCGGGCGAACAGCGTTACATCAACGCGGATTGCCGCGCCACCGTCGGTATCGTCGGTAACGTCGATCACCATAACGCTAGCCTCGGTAAGGCCGGTCGTAGCCGCTGGAAGGGCATCCGCCCTCGTCAGCGTGGTATGTCCATGAACCCGGTCGACCACCCGAACGGTGGTGGCGGTGGTAAGAAAAAGGGTGGTGGCGGTCGCCAGCACCTCAAGTCCCCCTGGGGTCAGCTTGCGAAGGGTTTCCCGACGCGCACCAAGGCCAAGGCTTCCAACAACCAAATCATCCTGCGCCGCAACGGCCGCAAGACGAAGAAGGTCTAACTCTTAAACGTTACCCAAGCACATGGCACGCTCTCGTAAAAAAGGTTTCTTCGTCGACCCGCATATCCTCGACAAGGTTATGGTGGCCCAAAAGGCCAACAGCCGTAAACCAATCAAGACTTGGTCCCGTCGCTCGACGGTCACCCCGGACTTCATCGGCCTCAACCTAGAAGTCCACAACGGCAAGGCCTTCGTTCCCGTCTATGTGACGGAAAACATGGTCGGCCACAAGCTCGGCGAGTTCGCTCCGACGCGTACCTTCCGCCAGCACACCCAGCCTTCTCGTAAGGAAGCCCAATAATCCTGTTCATGCGCTTCGCCCTCTCCATGTCGGTCTTGCTCGCTTCCGCTGCTGCGGTTTGCGCAGGCAACCGTACGTTGGGGTCGGCCGAGTCGAATGGTCAGGCCAATGTCGTCGAAGTGGTCGTCGGTCGCAGTGCGGACCTTGTGGTCCTCGCCAGCGGTTATGACGCAGGTCTCCGTCCGGGTACCGTTTGTACGGTCTTCCGCGCGGGCCAAGCCTTCGGTTCGATTGTCGTCGCTGATGCCTCTGAGCATCGCGCCGTGGCCTTGATTCTTTCGCTCGACGGCGGCGCCCGCATTAATCCGGGCGACACCGTTACTCTTCGCGCTAATCCCCGCATCTAACCTAAACACCCTTTTATAACCGTCATGGAAGTCCACGCTCTCACCCGTTTTGCCCGCATGTCGCCCCAGAAGGTGCGCGAAGTCGCCCGCCAGATTCAGGGTCTCCCTGCCGAGGAAGCCGTCCAGCTCCTCCGCTTCATCCCTCGCAAGTCAGCTCGCCTCCTGTCCAAGACCTTGGCCAGTGCGATTGCCAACGCCGAGAACAACCACCAGCTCTCCAGCGCTGATCTCATCATCGTTTCCGCCACGGTGAACCAAGGTCCCGTGCTTAAGCGCTCGATGCCGGCCGCGCGCGGCTCGGCCCACCCAATCCACAAGTCTATGAGCCACATCCGCATCGCGCTGGGCTCGGCCACTAAGTAACCCCCTTACAAACCACACAATGGGACAGAAAGTAAATCCGATCGGCTTCCGTCTAGCCGTCCGCCGCAACTGGGAATCTCGCTGGTTCGCAACGACGCGCGATGGCGCCTTCGCTCGCAACATCCTCGAGGACTACCGCATCCGCGAGTTTCTCAAGGAAAAGCTCCGCCAGGCTGCTGTCCCCCGCATCTTCATCGAACGCGCCGGCCCGAAGGTCCGCGTCCGTATTTGGACCGCCCGTCCGGGCGTCGTCATCGGCCGCAAGGGCGATGAACTCAAGAAGCTCCGCGAGGAAATCGCCGTCGTCGCCGGTAAGGCGAAGGCCGAGGACGTCATCCTCGAAGTCAACGAAGTGAAGCGCCCCGACCTCGTGGCCCAGCTCGTGGCCGAAAACGTCGCCCTGCAGCTTGAGCGCCGCATCTCTTTCCGCCGCGCTATGAAGAAGGCCATCCAGTCCACGATGCAGAACGGTGCCGATGGCATCCGTCTCCGCCTCGGCGGTCGCCTCGGTGGTGCTGAAATCGCCCGTGTTGAGTCCGCGCGCGTCGGTCGCGTTCCGCTCCACACCCTGCGCGAGAACATTGACTACGGTTTCGCCGAAGCCCGCACCCTCTACGGCAAACTCGGCATCAAGTGCTGGATTTGCGCTAAGGACTCCGAGTTCTAAACCGCCCCCGTCCCCCTCTAACTAAAGACCCGCTTCCATGGCCAATCTTCAACCCGCCCGCACTAAGTGGCGCAAACACCGCAAAGGCAAGATTCGCGGTAATGCCACGACCTGCAACACCCTCGCTTTCGGTGATTTCGGTATCCAGTCGCTGGACCGTGCCCGTATTCCTGCCAACCAGATCGAGGCTGCCCGTATCGCCATCTCCCGCGCCTTGAAGCGTAAGGGCAAGATGTGGATGCGTATCTTCCCCCACACCCCGGTGACCCGGAAGCCCGCCGAAGTCCGAATGGGCTCTGGTAAGGGTAGCGTCGAGTACTACGTGGCTGTGATTAAGCCTGGCACCATGCTTTTTGAGGTGGGTGGCGTGACGATCACCGTCGCCCGCGAGGCCATGCGCCTAGCCGACACGAAGCTCCAGGTCCGTTGCCGCTTCCTCGCCCGTGAAGAACTCGAAAAGTATTGATGCCTAAGGCCTTCCTCACTCATAACTGACCTCTTTTCCCGATGCGTACCTACCAAAAAGGCAAGCCTTCCCCCGCCTCCGCGCTGCGTCCCCTCGCCGCCGCTGAGCTCCTGAAGCGCGTGCGCGAAGCCCGCGAGGAACTCCTCCAGCTCCGTCTTCGTAAGGCGACCGGCGCTGTCGAAAACTCTGCCCGTTTCCGTTTCCTCCGCGCCGACATCGCCCGATGCCTGACGGTGCTGAAGGCTCAGGCCACCGCCGCTAAGTAACCCTTAAACCATTATTCCGATGTCCGAGACCCGCTCCAACCGCAAGACCCTCATCGGCTTCGTCGCCACCCGTTCGGGCGACAAGTCCGTGAAGGTTAATTTCCAATACACCGTCCTTCACCCCGTTTACGGCAAGGAAGTGAAGCGCCGCACCGTGCTCCACGCCCATGACGAGAAGAACGAATGCAAGGTGGGCGATAAGGTCGAGATTATGGAGACTCGCCCACTGTCCAAGCTCAAGCGCTGGCGCGTGATTCGCGTCGTCGAAGCCGCGAAGGTGGCTGCCCAGCCGATTGACGGCTAATCACCCCCACTACCTACTTTTATGCTTCAGATGCTTTCCCGACTCGACGTCGCCGATAATACCGGCGCTCGTCAGGTCCAGATGATCCGCCGCCTTGGCCAGATCACCGACACCGCCGGTATCGGCGACGTCATCATTTGCTCCGTCAAGGACTCGACCCCCGATGCCCAGTGCAAGAAGGGCAGCGTTGTCCGCGCCGTCATCGTTCGCACCGTAGCACCGATTCGTCGTAACGACGGCAGCTACTTGCGCTTCGACTCGAACGCGGTCGTCATCCTGGACGACAACGGCAACCCGAAGGGTACCCGCATCTTCGGGCCCGTCGCCCGCGAACTCCGCGGCAAGAACTTCATGAAGATCATTTCCCTCGCTCCCGAGGTCCTCTAATCCGCCATGTCTAAGACTGATATCAAACGAGGCGACGAAGTCGTCATCATCGCCGGTGCCGATAAGGGCAAGCGCGGTGAAATCCTCACCTACGATCGGGATGCGGAACGCGTCACCATCAAAGGCCTTAACCTCGTCAAGCGCCACCTTAAGCGCACGCAGGAAGGCACTGGCGGCATCACCGAGAAGGAAGCTCCGATTCATCGCTCGAACGTGATGCTCGGTTCCCTCTGGGACGCTCGTCGTGCCAAGAAGCCGGCCAAGAAGGCCGCTAAGTAACCCCGACGAAACCACCCGAGATTTACACGAAGATGTCTACCAAGCCCTACCTTAAGAAGGCCTACCTCGAGAAGGTCGTCCCCGAGCTCATCAAGGCCCGCGGTTACAAGAACGTCCACCAGGTCCCGAACCTCACCAAGATTGTCCTTAACTCAGCTTTTAAGGCTGAAGCTGATAAGGCCCACATGGCCGAAGTCGTGAAGGAAATTACCAAGCTGTCCGGTCAAAAGCCGATCATCACCTACGCTTCCAAGAGCGTCGCGAGCTTTAAGGTGCGTGAAGGCATGCCCCTCGGCTGCGTGGTTACCCTCCGGGGTGCCCGCATGTGGGAATTCATGCTCCGCCTCACCGCGGTGGCTCTCCCGATGATTCGCGACTTCCGCGGCGTCAGTAACCGTCTCGACGGTCGGGGTAACTTCTCCCTCGGGATTGTGGACCACACCATCTTCCCCGAAACCCAAGCCGACGGTTCGCAGCGTGCGAATATCGGCATGGACGTCGTCATCGTGACGACCGCCACGACCGACGACGAAGGCCGCGAACTACTCCGCATGCTCGGCATGCCGTTCCGCCGCTCCTCTGCCGCCACCGAAGCCGCCGCCACCGCGAAGGCCTAACCCCTCACCTTACACACCAGTATGGCCAAGAAGTCTGTCATTCAACGCGCCCTCAAGCGCGATCGCCTCGTCGCCAAGCACGCTGCCAAGCGCGCTGAGCTCAAGGCAATCCTCCTCAGCCCGAAGACCACTGAGGAAGAATTCTACGTTGCCCAGCGCAAGCTCACCGAGTTGCCCCGCAACTCGTCGAAGGTTCGTCATAAGAATCGCTGCGCCATCTCGGGTCGTCCACGTGCGTTCATTCGCAAGTTCGGCCTCTCCCGTATCACCTTCCGCGAACTGGCCCTTGGTGGCCAGATTCCTGGTGTCACCAAGGCATCCTGGTAACCTCCGACCGCAACGACTATGTCCGCTTCTAACGATACCATCGGAGATTTCCTGACCTCCATCCGCAACGCATCTAAGGCCGAGAGGGCTACGATTGTCGTCCAGTGGTCGCGCCTCCGCGAAGGCGTGGCCCGCATCCTCACGGAGGCCGGCTACGTTGCCAGTTTCCGCAAGGCTGAGCGCGAAGAAAAGCCCGTCCTCGAACTCACCCTCAAGTACGTCTCTGGCGTGCCTGCTATCACCAGCATCGAGCGCGTCTCGACCCCTGGCCGCCGCGTCTACGCTGGCTACACCACCGTGCCGAAGGTGATCGGTGGCATGGGTGTCTCCATCCTTACCACTTCCCGTGGCGTCATGACCGATGCCGAAGCTCGTCGCCAGAAGGTTGGCGGCGAACTCCTCGCCAAGGTCTGGTAACCCAACCCCCTAACAAAAAAGTCATGAGCCGCATTGGCAAACAACCCGTCCCCGTCCCCGCCTCCGTCAAGGTAGCGATTAACGGTCAGACCATCTCTATCGAAGGCCCGAAGGGTAAGCTTTCGCACACGTTCCCTGCCCAGATTGGCGTGACCGTCGACAAGTCCGTCGTCCAAGTCGCTGACCTCTCTGAAAAGAAGGACGCTGGTCCTGTCTTTGGTACCACTCGCGCCATCATCCGTAACATGGTGGAAGGCGTTGAGAAGGGCTACAGCAAGACCCTCCTCATTGAAGGCGTCGGTTTCAAGGCCGCCCTCAAGGGTAACGTCCTCGATCTCGCCCTCGGTTACTCCCACCCGATTCGTTATACCGTACCTGTGGGCGTCACGGTCGTCGTCACCGACGGCACGAAGCTCCTCATCTCCGGTGCCGATCGCCACATGGTTGGCCAGGTCGCTGCCTCCATCAAACTCTACAAGCCGGTCGAGCCTTATAAGGGCAAGGGTGTTCGCGTCGAAGGCGAATACGTCCGCCGCAAGGAAGGCAAGAAGACTGCCTAACCCGCTCGCCACTCACCTTCATGAATATTTCCAAGAAGAACCTGCTCGTGCAGAAGCGCCGCTGGCGCATCCGCAAGACGGTGCAAGGCACCGCCGCCCGTCCGCGCCTCGCGCTCAAGCTGACCCATCTCCACCTCTACGCCCAAGCGATCGACGACGACCGTGGTGTGACCCTCGTGGCCACTGCCACTACCTCGAAGGATTTCCGCGGCCAAAAGCTCCGTCCGACCGTCGCCGGTGCCACCGCTTTCGGTGCCGCTTTCGGCGCGAAGGCCAAAGCCGCTGGTCTCACCACCGTGGTCTTCGACCGTGCTGGTCGCCGTTACCATGGCGCCGTCAAGGCGTTTGCCGATGCCGCCCGCGCCGCTGGCCTCCTCTTCTAATAAAAATTCCATGAGCGAAGAAACCAAGAAAGCTGCGGCCCCAGCCACCCCTGCTGGCAACACCAGTCCTGCTGGTAACGCCGGTCCTGGCCCTGGCGGCGACCGTCGTGGTCCTGGCGGTAACAATAACCGTCGTGGTCCTGGTGGCCCGGGCGGTCCCCGCGGCCCACGCCGCGACAACCGCAACGAAGGTCCTGCTTCCGAATACAACGACAAGGTCGTGCACATCAACCGTTGCTCGAAGGTCGTCAAAGGTGGCCGTCGTTTCAACTTCGCTGCGCTCATCGTGGCCGGTGATGGCAAAGGTCGCGTCGGCGTCGGTTACGGCAAGGCCAAGGAAGTGCCCGATGCTATCCGCAAGGGTACCGACCGTGCTCACCGCGCCCTCGTCCACGTCAATCTTCGCAATAACACCATCCCGCACGAAGTCATCGGCCGCGCTGATGGTGGTGTCGTCATGCTCCGTCCGGCTTCGCCAGGTACCGGCCTCATCGCCGGCGGCGGCGTCCGTGCTGTCCTCGAAGTGGTCGGACTTAAGGACGTCCTCTCGAAGTCCATGGGGTCTAATAACCCTCAGGCCATCGTGAAGGCGACCCTCGATGGTCTCGCCCAGCTCCGCACGCTCGAACAAATCAAGTCCCTCCGCGCTTAAGCGGACCTCCCAACTATGAAGCTCCATTCTTTGCCCGCTATTAAGGGCTCCACTCACCGTCACAAGATCCTCGGCCGCGGCCGCGGTACGGGTCACGGTAAGACTTCCGGTCGTGGTCACAAGGGCATGAAGGCCCGTTCTGGTGGCGGCCACCGCCCCGGTTTCGAAGGCGGCCAGATGCCCCTTTACCGTCGTCTGCCTAAGCGTGGTTTCAATAACGTGAACCGTATTGATTACGCCGTGGTTAACCTCCGCGATATCGAAGCGCTCGAAGGCTCCACCCTTGGCCTCGCTGAGTTCAAGGCCCAGGGCGTACTCCGCTCCAACGCCCCGCTCCTTAAGGTGCTGGCAACGGGCGAAATCACCCGCGCCGTCACCGTTTCGGCCCATCGTTTCTCCGAAGCTGCTAAGCAGAAGATCCTCGCCGCTGGCGGTAAGGTCATCGAGCTCGCAGTCAAGGCGACGAAGGCGGAGTAACCTTCGGAAAGACGCCTTCCGCGATGTTTTCGGCTTTTGCCAATTGCTGGAGGATTCCTGAACTCAGGGCCCGTCTGCTAGCGACGGTCGCCCTCGTGTTCGTGGCGCGTATCGGGGCGAACATCCCGTTGCCGGGCATCGACCCGAAGGAGATCATGGACTACTACCACACGTTATCTGACAGGTCGTCGGGCGGCGTGGTGGCCATGTATAACATGTTTACAGGCGGTGCGCTCCTCAAGGGCGCCATCTTCTCCTTGGGTATCATGCCCTACATTAGTGCTTCGATCATCATGCAGTTGATGTCGGCGGTGGTGCCTTCCATCGCCCGCCTCCAGCAGGAAGGCGATGTCGGCCGCCAAAAGGTCGCCCAGTATTCCCGCTATCTGACCATTATCATCGCGGTAGTCCAGTCGGCCTTACTATTAGGCGCCTTCTGTAATCCTGGTAAGGCTGGTATGGCCCTCGGCTTAAATGGCTTCGCCGGCCAGATTGTGATCATGGAGAATAAGACTCTCTTCGTTTGTCTCGGCGTGACGCTCCTGACTGCCGGTTCCATCGTCATGCTGTGGTTGGGGGAGCAAATCACCCAGCGCGGTATTGGTAATGGCACTTCCGTTCTGATTACCATTGGCATCTTGGCCGACATCCCCGGTGCGATCACCAGTTTTGTCGATATGACTTTTGGAGGTAAAATCGGCGCCGCCGCCGGGGGCGGCCATGGGTGGGAAAAGGCTGCGGGCATGATTATCCTCTTCGTCCTCGTGACTGCGGCGATGGTCGCCATCAATCAGGCCGTCCGTAAGATTCCTATCCAGTACGCCCAGCGCATGGTCGGGAAAAAGATGTATGGGGCGCAGACTAATTACCTGCCGCTCAAGGTGAACTATGCGGGCGTGATGCCGGTTATCTTCGCCGGGGCGATTCTCAGCTTCCCGCCGATGCTCCTCAACCCATTGAGTACGCTGCCAACCCTCAAGCGATCTCACGTCGAATTCCTGCGCGGTTTGGCTGATCTCTTCCAGAGTCGCGGTTGGTTCCACTACATCTCGTACGCGGTCCTCATCTTCGGCTTCAGTTACTTCTGGATTTCCATCATGTTCCGCCCGGTGCAGATCGCGGATGACCTCAAGAAGAACAACGGTTACATCCTCGGCGTGCGTCCTGGCGAACACACCGCGGCCTTCCTAGATTTCGTGATGACCCGCCTGACGGTGGCGGGTTCACTCTTCCTGCTCATCATCGCGCTGATGCCTGACTTGTTCATGCTGCAGCTGGAATTCCCGGCTCGTCTCGCTACCTTCCTCGGTGGCACGGGTGGCCTCATCACCGTTGGCGTCATGCTCGACACGATGCGCCAGATTGAGACCTACCTCCTGCAGCGTAACTACGACGGTTTTTTGAAAAAGGGTCGGATCGGCAGCTTGCCAGTGCCGGCTCCTGCCCAGCGTCCGGCTGATTCCGCTTCCGCCCTCGGTTCCATGGAGAGGACCTGCATGGTGCTCTTCGTCCTCGGGGTGGCCGCTTGGATTGCCAACCACTGGGGTTCGTTCGCTAAGTAAGCCTTTCCTCGGATGATTGATCTAAAGTCGGAGGAGGAGGTAAGCCGGATGCGGGCTGCTTGTGCCGCTGCCGCCCGGGTACTCCAAGATCTCTCGTCTCTGGTTGTTCCAGGCGTTTCGACCGCTGGCCTCGACGCCGCCGCCCGCGGCCTCATGACTCGCCATGGCTGCGAGAGCGCCTGCCACGGCTACGTGGTGGGCCGCCTGACCTACCCCGGTTACGTCTGCATCTCCGTGAACGACGAAATCGTCCATGGGATCGGTGCCCCTGACCGAATCATCCGCGACGGTGACCTGGTCTCGCTCGACGTTGTCGTCCGCCGCGATGGGTTCATCGGCGACAACGCCCGAACCATCGTGGTCGGTAACGCCCCCGCCGAAGCTCAAGCCCTCTGCCGGGATACCCAAAATGCTCTCCATGCCGGCATCGCGGCCGTGAAGCCCGGGAATAGGGTGGGGGACATTTCGGCCGCCATCCAGGCAGCCTTAAGCCCCCAAGGGTATGGCATCGTCCGCGACTTCGTGGGCCATGGTGTTGGGCGCCACATGCACGAAGAGCCGCAAATCCCTAATTTTGGCAAGGCGGGTACGGGTGCTAAACTATTGCCTGGTATGGCTTTAGCTATTGAGCCGATGGTTAATTTAGGCACCCACAAGATCGTCATGGGTGCAGACGGTTGGACCGCCCGGACCGCTGACGGGAAGGTTTCCGCCCACTTCGAACACACAGTTTTAGTGACCGAAAATGGGGCTGAAATCCTGACCCTGCCATAAAGTATATTTTTTGCTTCCAAATCCACCCAGAACCTTCAAGTTCCGACCTCTTTCCCACCTTCCAACCAGCACGGACACCATGCCACGAATCCTCGGCGTAGACATTCCCAACAACAAGAAAGTAGAGTACTCGCTCCGCTATATCTATGGTATCGGCCCCTGCCGCGCCACAGAGATTTGCGATGCCCTCGGCTTCGACCCCGCCATGCGCGCGTCGAATCTGTCGGAAGAGCAGCTCAACAAGATTGTCGAGTACATCGTCCGCATGGGCTACAAGTGCGAGGGTGACCTGCGCCGTGACATCGCGCAGAACTTGAAGCGCCTCCAGGCCATCAAGTGCTACCGCGGCCTCCGCCACTTCCGTGGCCTCCCGGTCCGTGGTCAGCGTACCCGTACCAACGCTCGTACCCGTAAGGGTAAGCGGAAGACCGTCGGCGTCGCCGCGGCCCCTGCTAAGTAAACATTTAACCACTACATATATTTCCCGATGAGCGAAGAAGCCCCCAAGACCCCCAAGGCACGCAAGCCTAAGGCTGCCGCGCCTGATGCTGCTGCCCCTGTTACCGCACCGGTGACCGACGTGACCGCTGCTGCGGGCGCTGCCCCCGCGGCCGCTCCTGAGCGCAAGGAGATCACGGCCAAGGAACTCCTTGGCGAAGAAATCGGCGAGATCAAGGTGCGTCGCGCCAAGGGCTCGAAGAACATCACCGTTGGTATCGTCCACGTCCTCGCGACTTTCAATAACACCAAGGTTACTATCACCGATGCCAACGGCAACGTGATTTCTTGGGGTAGCGCCGGTCGCCACCAGTTCCGTGGTTCCCGCAAGTCCACCGCTTACGCCGCTCAGGTTGTCTGCCAAGAAGCCGCCAAGCTCGCCATGGCCCACGGCCTCAAGGACGTCTCCGTTCGCGTGAAGGGTCCAGGTATGGGTCGCGATAGCGCCATCCGTGCCTTGCAGCTCCTCGGCCTCAATGTCTCTTCGATCGTCGACACCACGCCGATCCCTCACAACGGCTGCCGCCCGCCCAAGCGTCGCCGCGTCTAAGTCTTTCCCGCTTTCCGCATCACCGTCCGGTTATGGCAACCCGGGCGGGTCCTTCCCTCCGCCACCTCTACTCATAAAAAACTCCTATGTCTCGTTACACCGGTCCCACTACGAAGCTTAACCGTCGCTTCGGTCAGAATATTTTCCCCACCTCCAAGGGTGAAGAGCGCCGTCCATACCCTCCGGGTATCCACGGTAAGACGACGCGCCGCAAGGTGTCCGAATACGGCGTCGGCCTCAATGAGAAGCAGAAGCTTCGCATGATGTACGGCATGACTGAAAAGCAGTTTCGCCTTTCCTTTGAACGCGCTAAGCGCCAAGGCGGCGTCGCCGGCGACAACTTCCTGCGCATCTTGGAGACCCGCCTCGACAACGTCGTCTTCCGCCTCGGTTTCGCTAACTCCCGCTCCGCTGCTCGCCAACTCGTCTCCCACGGCCACGTCCGTATCGATGGCCGCAAGGTGGACGTCGCCAGCTTCACCGTCGCCCCCGGCCACGAGATTGAAATCCGCGACCGTACCTCCTCTAAGCAGCTCGCCACCCGCGCCATCGAAGAAGGCCAGGGTCGGGCCGCCCCGGCTTGGCTCGTCACCTTGACCGATCAGCTCAAGGGTCAGATGGTTCGTGAACCCGCGAAGGAAGAACTCCCGCGCGACATCAACGTCCAGATCATCGTCGAATTCTACAGCCGCTAACCCCCAGCCCATCCTCACGGAACCAACGTCATGTCTAAGCGACTCGGAAAATTCGAACTCCCCAAGGGCCTCAAGAAAGAGGAAGCATCCGCTTCCGGCACTTTCGCCCGTTACAGCGCCGAGCCTTTTGAGACAGGCTTCGGTCACACGATCGGCAATTCGTTGCGTCGCGTGCTCCTGAGCTCCATCGAAGGCGCCGCCATCTCGGCTGTCACCATCGAAGGCGTCCAGCATGAGTTCCAGCCGATCGAAGGTGTCGTCGAAGACGTCACTGAGATCGTTCTGAATCTCAAGAAAGTCCGCATCCGCACCGAAGCGAACAAGCGCGAGGCCTTCAAGGGCACGATCGACGTCAATAAGGCCGGCGTCATCAAAGCCTCCGATATCAAGTTTGAGACCAAGGGCGCTTCGGTGTCCCTAGTCAATCCCGACACCGTTATCTGCACGCTCGACCGCAAGCGCCGCTTCTTCGCTGAAGTGGAAGTGAGCATCGGCCGTAGCTGGGCTTCCGCCGAGGAAAACAAGAAGCCTGAACAGGCGATCGGCTCGATCCCTGTCGACTCGCTCTTCTCGCCGGTCACCGTCGTCAAGTACGCCGTTGAAAGCACCCGCGTTGGCCAGATGACCGACTACGATAAGCTGGTTCTCGAAATTTCCACGGACGGTCGCATCACCCCGGACGAAGCCCTCAAGGAAGCGTCCGCCATTCTGCGTCACCACCTCGCCGTATTCGATACCGTCTCCGCCGAGCCGGTCGAATTCGAATCCGGTAAGTCCGAGGTCACCGAAGAGGTCAATCGCCTCCGCAAGCTTCTCAATATGTCGGTCAACGAAATCGAGCTCTCGGTTCGTGCCGCTAATTGCCTCAACAACGCCAACATCAACACCGTGGGTGAACTGGCGATGAAGACGGAGCAGGAGATGCTCAAGTATCGCAACTTCGGCAAGAAGTCATTGAACGAAATCAAGGCTAAGCTCGAACAGCTCGGCCTGTCCCTCGGCCAGAAGATCGACGAGCGCCTGCTCGACAAGGGCGTTAACTCCTAATCACCACACCCTCTCATGCGTCACCGCACTCACCACAATGTCCTGGGGGTCAAGACGGCCCACCGTCGCTCCCTCGTCGCGAATCTCGCGGCTGCGCTCTTCACCAACGCTCGCATCACGACCACGCTTGCCCGTGCCCGTGCTGTCCGTCCGTATGCTGAGCGCCTCATCACGCTCGCCAAGAAGGCTGAACAGGCCACCGACAAAGGCGTCAAGCTGCACTACTACCGTCTCGCCCTCGCCCGTATCCGTAACGAGGACGCTTGCCACCTGCTCTTCACTGAGCGCGTGAAGCAGTTCCTCGCCCGTAACGGCGGTTTCACCCGAATCTACAAGATCGGCAACCGTAAGGGTGACGCTGCGGAAACGGCGCTCATCGAGCTCGTGGGCAAGGACGACAAGACCCCGGCCATGACGCCCAAGGCCAAGACGGCCCGTAAGCCTAAAGTGAAGAAGGAAGTGGCCGCACAGGCCTAACCTCCTTGGCTTAGGCGCCTATCCGAGACGCGTTCGCCTTCACTGGCGGCGCGTCTCGCCTTTTTAACCCCTCCCACCACCAGCCATGCTTCAGCCCGTCGACCTCAGTGTCTTCCTGGCCTTTGTCGCCGGGCTCGTCGTGCTGGGGCTGTTTGGCCTCCAAACTTGGTATGATCGTCGGGATGCCCTCCTGTTCGATCACCGCCGCCTAAATTCGGCGTTCTACTGCACCCGGTGCTCCCTGACCTTTGTGCGGCCGCGTCGCCGCGAAGAGGCAACCTGCCCCCGCTGCGGCTGGAACAATGTTCGCCTCAAGTTCTGAACCCCTTTAACTTTCCTTCCATGGCTCCCCAGTCCATCGCGATTCTCGATTTTGGCTCCCAGTTGACCAAGGTCATTGCCCGCCGCGTCCGCGAGTGCAACGTCCACTCCCGCATTTATCCCTTCGGCGTCACGCCCGAAACCCTGCGCGCTGATGGCGTCGTTGGCGTCATCCTCTCCGGTGGTCCCGATAGTGTGAAAGCGAAGGGTTCGCCGCACCCGCACGCTGGTATCTTTGAGATGGGCCTGCCGGTCTTAGGCATCTGCTACGGGGTCCAACTGATGGGCCAGATGCTTGGCGGTAACGTCGCCAGCAGCTCGCACCGCGAATACGGTCATGGCACTCTGTCGTTTCGCAAGGGTTCGCAACTGCTCCAAGGGCTTAAGTCTCCGTTACGCATCTGGAATTCTCACGGCGACAAGATCACGCGCCTGCCGCATGGCTTCAAGGCCGTCGCCTCTACCGAAAACTCCGAGTGTGCGGTGATTGAGGATCCGAAGCGTCGTTTCTATGGGATTCAGTTCCATCCGGAAGTGGCCCATTCGGAACGCGGCATCGATATCCTCCGCAACTTCTTGTTCCGCATCTGCGGCGCCAAACCGACCTGGAAGATGGACGACTACGTCGAAACGGCCGTACGCGAAATCCGTGAGAAGGTGGGTAAAGCCCAAGTCATCCTTGGACTATCCGGCGGCGTCGATTCCTCCGTGGCCGCGGCCCTGATTCAGCGCGCCATTGGCAAGCAACTGACCTGCGTCTTCGTCGACAACGGCCTGCTCCGTCTCAACGAGCGCGCCCAGGTTGAGAAAATGTTCCGCGGCAAGTTCAAGGTCGACCTCCGCGTGGTCGACGCTTCGGAGGCCTTCCTCCGTAAGCTCAAGGGCGTCACTGACCCCGAGCGCAAGCGCAAGATCATCGGCCATGAGTTCATCAAGGTCTTCGAGCGCTCCATCAAGGAGGTCCAGGGAAAGAAGAAGGGGAAGGTCGAATTCCTCGCCCAAGGGACGCTCTACCCGGACGTCATTGAATCGCTTTCGCCTAACGGCGGCCCTGCGGCCACCATCAAGAGCCACCATAATGTAGGCGGCCTACCCAAGCATATGAAACTGAAGCTGCTCGAGCCTTTGCGCGAGCTCTTCAAGGATGAGGTCCGTGCCCTCGGCGAAGCCCTCGGCCTGCCGCATGACATGGTCTGGCGTCACCCGTTCCCAGGCCCTGGCCTGGCCGTCCGTATCTGCGGCGATATCACCAAGGAGCGCCTCGAGGTGCTCCGTAAGGCCGACGACATCTTCATCAGCGAACTACGTACCTCGGGGCAATACGCCAAGGTCTGGCAAGCATTCGCTGTCTTCCTCCCGGTCCGCAGCGTTGGTGTCATGGGCGATGGTCGCACCTACGACAATGTTTGCGCCCTACGCGCGGTGACTTCTTCCGATGCCATGACGGCCGATTGGGCCCGTTTGCCCTATGATGTCCTCCAGCGTGCCTCGACGCGTATCATTAACGAAGTGAAGGGCATCAATCGCGTGGTCTACGACGTCTCTTCCAAGCCGCCGGCGACTATCGAATGGGAATAGGCTGAGGTTTGCCCCGTTGACACCTTCGCCGCGCCCCTTTTCCTTGCAGGCTCGTGGCTGAACCCGCTTTCCAGGTCATCGCGCGCCGCTGGCGCCCCCGCCGCTTCGACGAACTCGTCGGGCAGGAGCACATCGTGCGGACCCTCCGGAACGCCTTGACGAGTAAGCAGCTGGCCCACGCCTACTTGTTCGTGGGTCCGCGTGGCACGGGTAAGACGACGACGGCCCGCGTGCTCGCCAAGGCCTTGAATTGCTCGGGTGGCCCTAAAGCCGACTTTTCCTTGGATGACCCGGTCTGCCTGGCCATCGAAGCCGGCAGCTGCCTCGATGTCATCGAAATCGACGCCGCTTCCAACCGTAAGCTCGAGGACGCCCAGAAGATCCGCGAGGAGTGCCAGTTCGCTCCCTCTAACTGCCCGTATAAGGTCTTCATCATCGACGAAGTCCACCAACTGACGAAGGAGGCCTTCAACGCTTTGCTCAAGACGCTCGAAGAGCCGCCGCCCTGGGTGAAGTTTATCTTAGCGACGACCGAGGCCGATAAGGTCCTCCCGACGATCACTTCGCGTTGCCAGCGTCTTGAATTCCACCCGATCTCTGAGGAAGTCATCGCCGCCCAGTTGACGCGCATCGTCAAGGCCGACGGCGTCACGGCCGATCAGGATGCGCTTACCGCCATCGCCCGTCTCGCCAATGGCGGGATGCGTGACTCGCAGTCCATCCTCGACCAAGTCATTTCGTTCGCCGGCAAGAAGGTCACCGAAGCCGATGTGCTTTCGATTTACGGCCTCGCTTCCGCCCAACAGGTCCAAGACCTCGGGAAGGCTATCGCTACGGGCGACGGCAAGACGGTTTTGGCTTTGTGCGACGCCTTCCATGCCGAAGGCCGCGACTTACTCCGGGTGCTGGCCGACCTACAAAGTCGTGTCCGTCAGACGGTCTTGGACTCGGTGAAGTCGGGTGGCACGAGCGCCCTGTTGGGCGGTAGTTTGGCGACCGAGCAGTTGGTGCGTCTTTTGGAATGCCTGCAGGCGGGCGAGCAGGGGATTCGCCAAGGGCTTTCGCCTCGGGCGAACTTCGAGGTGACGTTATTGAAGGCCATCGAGCAAAGTAGATCGCGATCTATCGATAGCCTCATCAAAGACATCGCCGCTGCCGCAGCCGGTCTCCCTCGGGAGCCCGGCCAAAAAAAAATAAACCCATCGCCGGCGACACCAGCGGTGACGGTGGCGGCACCACGGTCGCCTGAGTCGATGCCTAGCCCCGTGGCCGAACCCGTCATTGTGGTCGCCAAGCCCGTGTCCATGTCCGTTGCTGCTTCACGCGTAGACGAGGCCGAAGAGTTGCCGATTCCTCAACTGTCAGAGGAGGAGACCATCATCGCGGAAAACCGAGAAGCGGAATCCTTCAACTTCGTTTTACCCGCCTTACCCGCGGTCACCGTTGCGGAGGTCGGCAAGGCGTCCTTCCCGGGCGAAGAGGATTTCGATAATGCCCTGGCTTCACTGCCGCCGGGGCTCGCCGAGAAGCTGCGTATCACCTTGGGCGCCGAGTTCACGGCCTTGCGCCCCATTCCCGCCGGTAAGCTCCGCAAGCCGCTCTAAACGTGGCCAAGGTTTTCGAGGTCGGCCTGATTTCTGATACGCACGGGAAGATGCGCCCCGAAGCACTCACAGCGCTCGAAGGCTGTGCGCTTATTTTTCACGCGGGCGATGTGTGTGGTGCGGCCGTCTTGGCTGATCTCGCGGCATTGGCTCCATGCCACGCCGTGGCCGGTAATTGCGACACTGATCCCGAACTACCTCTGACGATTCAGCAGGAGGTCGCCGGTATCCGGGTGCTCATTCATCATGGCCACTTGCCAGTAGATATGGCCCGTTTCCGTCCCGATGTTGTGGTGACAGGTCATACGCACGTCCCCAAGATCGAGCAGGTCGGCTCCGTGCTTTATATTAACCCGGGTAGTGCGGGGCCGCGCCGTTTCAATCTTCCGGTGACGGTCGCGCGGCTCACGATTTGCGCTGGCCGCCCGACCGCCCGAATCATCGAACTCGCTGTCGTATGAGCCAGGCTTTACCCATCGACGCCCTGAGAGAGCCATTGGTCGCGGCCTGCGGACGTACCCGCCGGATTGTGCTCCGGGCCCCGACGGGGTCGGGTAAGTCGACCCGGATTCCGCAGATGCTTTTGGACCTCGGCTTAGTGCAGGGGCAAATTGTCGTCCTACAGCCTCGCCGTATCGCTGCGCGTCTCTTGGCCGCACGGATTGCCCAAGAGCGTGGCGTTAAGCTGGGTGGTGAAGTCGGTTACCAGATACGATTTGAGCGCGTCGAATCCGCGGAGACGCGCATCAAGTTTGTCACCGAGGCCTTGCTACTGCGGCAGATGGCTTCGGATCCACAACTCAAGGGTATCGGCGCGGTGGTCTTTGATGAATTCCATGAGCGGAACTTACATTCTGACGTCGCCTTGGCGTTGGCCCGTCAGCTCCAGGAGTCCGGTCGGCCGGACCTACTCATTATCGCGATGTCTGCTACCCTCGACACGGAAGGCGTGGCTCGCTGGATGGGCAATGCCGAGACCTTAGCTGCCGATGGCCGGGCTTACCCGGTTGATGTCGAGTATGTGCCGGTCGCCCGCACGTCCACGCGTCCGGTCTGGGATCTGGCGGCTGAGCAGGTCGGCCGCATCCTGCACGAGGAACCGGAGGGCGACGTCCTCGTCTTCATGCCGGGAGGCTATGAGATTATGCGCACCATTGGTGCGGTTCGTAACCTCCGCGAATCTGGCGGCGTCGATATCTTGCCGCTCTATGGCGAATTACCCCCGGAGGAACAAGACCGCGCCGTTCGCCCTGGCCCCCGCCGTAAAGTCATCGTCGCGACCAATGTCGCCGAGACCTCGCTGACCATCCCGGGCGTCCGTGCGGTCGTTGATGCCGGCTTGGCCCGCATCGCCCGTTTCGACGCCTTGCGTGGCATCGATACTTTGATGGTCGAAGCGGTCTCGCAGGCTTCCGCCGAACAGCGTGCCGGCCGCGCGGGCCGGACGGGGCCCGGGCGTTGCATCCGCCTCTGGTCCCATACAGATCACCAAGCCCGCCCCTTGCGGGAAGTCCCGGAAATAAAACGCGTCGACTTGGCGGAGACTATCCTGCTGCTGCTCTCTTCCGGTTGGGGCGACCCAGCGACCTTCCCCTGGTATGAAAAGCCCGAGCCGATAGCGCTACAGCGCGCGGTCACCGTCTTGACGGACCTAGGGGCTTTAGATGGGCGTGGCGCGTTAACCACGTTGGGTCGGCGGATGGCCATCTTTCCGGCGCACCCACGTTATGCCCGCATGCTCATGGCAGCGGATGAGTTGGATTGCGTCGCCGAAGTAGCGGCCATCGCCGGTCTTTCCCAAGGGCGGGATTTGATGCTACGCAAAGTCGATGAACGTGCGGAGCGTGAACGCGACGCCATCCCGGCCGAAGAAGGCTCCGATTTCTTCACCCGCTTGGCCTTGCTGCAACGGGCGTCGGAGTTAAAGTTCGACCCCGATGCCTGCGACCGGATTGGCGTGCATGGTCAGGCTGCCCGCCAGGCCGAGCAGGCCGCCCGACAATTCCTGCGCTTAGCGCAAGGGCAGGGGCTCCGTGTATCCGACCGAGCAGCGGCTCCAGAAAATATCCGTCGCTGCCTGCTGCTCGGCTTCTCGGACCGACTCGCGGTACGGCTCGACGCCGGTACATTACGGTGTGCGCTCGTCCATGGCCGGCGCGGCGAACTACGCCGCGAGTCCTCCATTCGCTCTGCGAAATTACTCGTCGCCGCTGAAGTCGACGAGATCCAGACGCGCGGTGAAGTTACCACCTACCTCTCCTTGGCCACCGCCATCGAAGAGGCTTGGCTGCAGGAACTCTTTCCGGCGGATTTCTCCGAAGTCTGTTCCGTGCGTTACGACGCGACCCAGCGAAGGGTCCTCACGCGGACGGAGCGTCGGTTTCGTGACCTTGTGCTGACCGCCATCGAACGCGATGATGCTTCTTCCGATGCGGGCAGCCGAATCTTGGCGGACGAAGTCAGTGCCGGCCGGCTCGAACTTGAACGGTGGGACAGTCAGGTCGACGCTTGGATTCGCCGCATGAACTTTCTGGCGAAGCATTGCCCCGAACTGGGTATCCCGCCCTTCGACGACGCAGGGCGGCGCTTGGTGATCGAAGAAATCTGTGCGGGCGCCACGGCCTACCGGGATATTCGGGAGAAGCCCGTTTTTCCTATCGTGCGTGGCTGGTTGACCCATGAGCAAGCCATGGCCTTGGAGTCCTATTGCCCTGAGAAAATTATTCTCCCCCGCAAGAAGCACCCCGCGAAGATCGAGTATACCGAGGACGGTGAAGCTGAAATCGAGGCCACCGTTCAGGAGCTCTATGATTTTCCGGGAAGCAAGCTTCGGGTCTGCCAGGGGAAGGTGCCCATGATCATCTGTATTCAGTCGCCTGCTCGCCGGACCCAGCAGCGGACGCGCGACCTAGATGCCTTTTGGAAGGGCTCCTACGAATTGGTGAAGAAAGAACTTCGGGGTCGCTACCCCAAGCACGAGTGGCGATAGTTCATCTGCCTCCTGCCATGCGTCGCCGCGACTTCCTCACTACCGCCTCTACGCTGTCGCTGGCCATAGCCTTGGGCGCCCAAGTCGCTCCCGTCACTAAGCCTTCCCGGAAGAAGGGCCTCGGGGATTATTACCGCACCCTCTGACTATGAGCCGGCCGTCTCCTCTGTGGACCGAGATCCCCATTCATGTCGTCGACTTTGAAGGAAGTCTGCGCACCGGGGTGGTCGAGTATGGGGTCGCGACGTTGTTAGGCGGTGACATCATCAATACCTCGACGAGGTTACATGCCGCACGGACGCCGGTACCGCCGATCGACACTCAATGCCACGGACTCTCGGAGAAAGAGCTCAAAGGGCTGCCCCCCTTCGAGTCCGAATGGGATCTCTGGGTGTCGCTCCGGAAGACTGGACTCCTGGCTGCGCATAACGCCTCGGTGGAGTCAGGCCTACTCCGCGGGACCTGGTTGCGGCCGCCGGCGGTCTCCTCCTTTATCGACTCCGATACCGAGGTCGCCGAGTGGGGGGCTTGGGTGGATACCTGCCGCCTCGCTCGGGCTTGGGTCCCGAGCTTAGGGGACTATCGCCTACAGGCCTTGGTATCGGTCTTTCGGTTAGGTGCCCGGCTGGATTCCCTGGCCGCCAAGCATTGTCCCCCGAATCGCCGTAAATACCATTGTGCGCTGTACGATGCCTTGGCTTCGGCCTTGGTCTTACGGGCGCTTTGCTCGGTCGAAGGGCGTTCGGCGGCGACCTTGGCGCAATTGGCGAAGGACAGCCTTTCGGCCCCGGCGGCGGACGACTTGTCGCAGGGCGAGTTGGGTCTCTGACTTTTCCGCTTCACACCTTGGTCGGTCCGTAACTAGATAGGCCTTCACCATGGCTTCTAAGACTCCTATCCGCGTCGCGGTCACCGGCGCTGCCGGCAATATCGGTTACGCGGCAATCTTCCGTCTCGCCTCAGGCGCAGTATTCGGCGCTGACCAGCCCGTCGCCCTGAACCTCATCGAAGTTGGCCCGGGTCTAAACGCCCTCGCTGGCGTCGTGATGGAACTTCAGGACTGTGCGTTCCCGTTGCTTGCCGACGTCGTTGCCACGGGCGATCTCGATGAGGGTTTCAAGAATGCGGATTGGTGCCTGCTCATCGGCGCTGTCCCACGCAAGGAAGGCATGGAGCGAAAGGACCTCCTCGGCATCAACGGCAAGATTTTCATCGGCCAAGGCCAAGCCATCGCGCGCAGTGCCAAGCAGTCGGTGAAGGTCCTCGTCGTTGGCAACCCCTGCAACACGAACTGCCTCATCGCCCTCCGCTCCGCCGCCAACCTCCCCGCCGAGAATTTCTTCGCCATGACCCGTCTCGACGAGAACCGCGCGAAGTCGCAGCTCGCGGGCAAGGCCGGCGTTCATAACTCCGTCGTCAAGAATGTCGCCATCTGGGGTAACCACTCGTCCACCCAATACCCGGACTTCACCAACGCCACCATTGAAGGCAAACCAGCCACGCAGGTCATTACGGACCACGCTTGGTTAAAGGAGACCTTCGTGCCCGATGTGCAAAAGCGCGGTGCCGCCGTCATTAAGGCCCGCGGTGCCTCCTCCGCAGCTTCAGCGGCCAACGCCGCCCTCGATACGCTCCGTAGCCTGCACTTCCCAACCCCGGCGGGCGATTGGCATTCAGCGGCCGTCCTTTCTAAGGGCGACTACGGCATTACTCCCGGCATCATGTTCGGCTACCCCCTTCGCACCAAGGCTGATGGCTCTTGGGAAATCGTCCAAGGCCTCCCGCTCGACGCCTTCTCCAAGGAGAAGATTGCCATCACCGAGAAGGAATTGCTCGAAGAGCGTGCCACGGCTTCGGAAGCACTCGGCCTGCAGCTCTAAGTTACGGACCAACTTGCAAGGGGCGATTGAGGCTAGGCCTCGGTCGCCCTTTTTTGTTGGGTCCTTATTCGGCCGCGAGACGAACCAACTTAATTTCAGACGGGCGGCAGGTGCCGAGGCGAATCTCGCCGGCATTGGCCGCCGAGAAGATAGGGGGCTCGGGATGGATAATCGCGACAGCTCTGGCCGTCCGGCCGGCATTGATTTTTTGCAGCCCGATAAAATCCAGAATCACGGGATTAGCGCTGGCCAGAATAGTCTTCTCAGAGAGGCACCAGTTAGCATCAAACCCAGGGCCACCGAGGATTTGGTAGCGTTCCAGTGAGAGGATCGTCAGGACATTCTTCTTCGCTAGTCCGGGGATGGCGCAGACCTCGATGGCGGCCTTGGTGGCGCTAGCGGGGTTATCCAAGAACCGTTCGGCGTTGGCCATATTGCCAAGCGAGGCGGCGGCGATAGCGCCATGCACACCCAAGGACTTGCTGTCGCTCAAGACGGGCAGGTTAATCCAGAAGTCGACCTCGTCGAACAGCGTCTTCGGGAGGACGCTGATGCGGGCATCACCCCACGGCGGAGTCGGGACGCCTGGGCGAGGGAGGACTTGGTTCTCGAACCAGAGTTTCTTTTCTTCGGCCCACTTTGGGGCGTTCGGTTCATAGGCGACGACGGGGAAGCCCTCGAAGTTCTGTCGTTCCGTGCTGAAGGGCGGGAGGAAGCCGCACTGTTGTAGGCTCTGCTGCCGGACGTCGCAGAGGATGATCGCGTCCTGGGTAAAGCCGCGCTTTATGAGGCCGGTGCCGAGGGCGCGTATCAGTGGCTTGGGCGTGGCCAGCCCGAGCCCAGCCTCCGAGGAGATTTTGAGACCGCACTTGCGTAGGGTGCCAGGCTTGAGGCCGACCCCCGTGCTGAGCTCAAACTCGGCGAGGAGTCGCTCGACGGCCGGCGCATAATCCCCGTCGCTAAAGCCTTTCAGTTTTTGTTCGATGAGGAGTAACTTGGGGTCGGTGGCCGCCATGGTTTGGCCCCAGCCAGCGAGAAGGAGGAGAAGGACGGACAGTCGCATCTCGCTATTCTTGGCCATCTCGGGGTGCTCGCAAGGCCGCTCTTTTGTTTGCGGTTCAGGGGGGCATGCCCATTTTGACCGCATGTCTGCCAGTTCCCCGTTACCCCAACGCCGCATCCTCGGGCTGATTTTCCTGACGGTCTTCATGGATATCATCGGGTTCAGTATCGTTATCCCGCTGTTCCCCCACCTCCTGGATTACTACATCAAGGCCGAAGGGTCGGCGGGGACCTTGATTGGAGCCTTGAACGCGGCCGCTGAATGGATGGGTGGGGACACAGACTTTAAGAAGACCGTACTTTTCGGGGGGTTATTGAGCACTCTCTACTCACTGTTACAGTTTATATTCTCCCCGCTGTGGGGTGCACTCTCCGATCGGATCGGCCGTCGCCGAGTCCTTACCCTGACTTTGGCCGGGAACGCCTTGTCCTACCTGGTTTGGATTTTTGCCGCGCAGTTTTGGGTCGTCGTGTTAACCCGGTTGGTCTGCGGCATGATGGCTGGTAATATTGCGGTTGCGAGCGCTGCGGCGGCGGACGTCACCGACGAGAAGGATCGTACTAAAGGGATGGCAGTGGTCGGCATCGCGATTGGCCTCGGCTTCGTGTTCGGACCAGTTATCGGCGGATTGGCGTCGTCTGTCACCCCCGCCGATTTCCTCGGCTTCTTCGGGATTGATCCCAAGTCCTTGCAATTAGCCCACGGAACGTTCCTCGGTTCCTTCGGGCTTAACCCTTTCTCGGTGCCGGCCCTCATCGCCGCGTCGATGGCGCTTCTAAATTTTCTATTGGTCGTGAAATTCTTCCCGGAGACCTTGGCCCCAGAGCGACGGGCCGCCGCCGATGCCAAGCGGCCCTCGATTTTCGACCTCGCCACGGTCCGTTCTTCCGCCGTCCGTCGCACGTCCTTCGCCAATCTGGTTTACCAAGTCGCCTTCACCGGCATGGAGAACACCATCGTGTTCCTGACCTTCGCGCTGTTCGTCTACAGTCCGCGCGATAATGCGTGGCTCTTCCTTTTCAACGGCGCGTGCATGATCTTCGCCCAAGGCCTCGCCCGCCAGCTCGTCAAGCGACTGGGGCAGCGCAAAGTCATCATGCTGGGGATGCTGATCGCCGCCGTCGCCTTCTTCGTGGTCGCCTGGATTCCGGCCACGCCCGCCGTCGCCGGCGATGGCGCCAAGACGACCTTCTATCTTGGACTTGGCCTGATCTCCTTTGCGACGGGCCTGATCTTGCCGAGCGTATCGGCCCTCGTCTCGCTCTACTCGGATGCTTCCGAGCAGGGCCGTAATCTTGGCATCCTGCGTTCCGCTGGCTCATTGGCACGCGTCATCGGTCCGGTGACGGCAGCCTTACTTTATTTTCACTTCGGGTCTCACTTCTGGGTCTACATCGGCGGCGCGTTGCTGATGTTGCCTGCGATCTGGGTCGTCCGCGGCCTACCTGAACCAGAATCCGAGCGACTAAAGGCTTAACCTTTAGCCAAGGATCGTCCGAGGGCGTCGCCGGCGCGGATGACGTGCATCAAGGCGATACCGCCGCGGAAGGCGCCGTGGAAATGGAGTCCGGGATTTTCTGCTTCGGCCCGGGACAAGGCCGCTTCGCGGCGTGATTGGTCGACGCCGTACTGAGGAATCGCCCGGTCCCAGCGTTGAATCCATTCCTTCTCGGGTGGGCCGCTGACGCCAAGGGTTTCCGAGAGTTCGCGGTCGACGGCGGCGCGGAGCTGTTCGTCTGTCTGGCGGGCGAGGGCGGGATAGCGAGCGCCGCCAATGAAGCAGCAAAGCAGGACTTTGCCGTCGGGCGTGCGGCCCGGGAGTACCGTGGAAGGGAAGAGGCACCCGAGGATTTGCCGCTTTTCCTTACCAGGGATGAGATAGCCGAAACCATCGAGCGGATGGGCGACGGCCGAGCGGTCGTAGCCGCGAGCGACGACGGTCACGGGCGGCGCTTCGGCCCGCTCCCATTCCCGGAAAGTCTTTTTCAGTTCTTCATCGAAGGGCAGGGAAGCCCACTGCCAATGTGGCGCGGTCACAATCAGGTGTTTTGCGAAGGCACCTTCGTCTTGTCCCTGGGCGTTACGCCAAGCTACGTTCCAGCCGCGCGCGTCTTTTCGGATGAGCGTCGCCATCGAGCCTAACTGCAGCGCCTCGGTCTGGAGCGGGGCGGCCATAGCGTCGGCGAGTTGCTGCATGCCGGCCGGGAAGCCAATAATCTGTCGGCCCTTGGGCGGTTGGCGCATGAGCCCGAGGATGACGGAGCGGTGGCTGGCCTCGAGGGCTGGAATGGACGGGAAACTATTCGCCATGCACAGACGGCTCGGGTCGCCGGCGTGCACACCTGAAACCACGGGGTCCATGAGGAGGTCCGCGGCTTCGGCTCCAAAGCGCCGCGTCATGAACGCTTGCACCGTTTCTTCGGCGGTGCCGCCGCAGGGCCGGAAGATTTCCGAGATAAAGCGGAGCTTACCGCGCCAGCTAAGCAGGTCGCCTTTGAATAGGGACGTCGGCTTATTGGTCAGCGCATGTAGCTTCCCTTTCGATAAGATGAAACGCTGGGCCGAGGCATGGTCCGCCACTTGTACAGCCTTCCCCAGGCCGTAGCCGTCAAGGAGGGCTTGGTCCGCTTCTCCTTCGATTTGGAGCGTGTTGGGGCCCGTCTCGACGAGCCAGCCCGCCTCACGGACGGTCCGAATCGATCCGCCCGGACGGTTCGATGGTTCGATGACCTTCACTTGGGCCCCTTTTCTCACCATGGCATTGGCCACCGCCAAGCCGGCGGGACCAGCGCCCAAGATGATGGCATCCAGTTGCATGCTTCTAGGACAACGGCCCACACGAAGGTTGGCAACCCTGCGTCCATTGGTATGTCTGGATTCCTTGATGAAGCACTTCTGGCTACTCTTTGCCCCCCTCTGGGTATTTGCCGATACGGTGACTTTGTCGGATGGCACTTTCTTACGCGGTAAAATTGAGCGCGCTGCCGATGGGTATCTGGAGGTCAGCGTGCCCGCGCTCGGTGGCTTACCGCAACGGATTCCCCTGACGAAAGTCGAGTCATTCCGGACTGAGTCCGCGGTCGCCGTCAGTGTGGGCGGAGTGGTGCAGCGAGGCATTGCCTCGGCGGTCGCGGGTCGAGTGGCCTCTTCCGGGGGCGTTGAAACTTGCGACCTTAACGGGAAGTTCGAGCTGTGGCGTGAGCCGGAGCTCCGGCCCATGGAGCTGCGCGGACAGCGTCAGTGGACCATCCAGGCGGACTTCGACCTTTCGGGTCGCTCGGGTGCGACACAAGGCAGTGGCTTCAGCGCGGGCTTTCAAGCGAAGGGCGTCCGCGAGGTTGATACGCTCCTGGCGAGCATCCGGGTTGTACGCACGAGCGCCGGCACGCAGACCTCCGCCGATGACCTGCATGTCAATCTCGCTTACGAGACCAACCCGACGAACATCATCTTCTGGTATGCGCGCACCGATAGTGGCTACGACAACGCGCGGGCCGTCGACTTCTTCTCGATCAATGCCGTTGGTCTCGGCTTGCGGCTCTTCACGGATGGATCCGGCAAACTCGACGCTCGCGTGGGTCTGGCTCATCGCACGGAGCGCTATGCGACCGTCGGACAGGCTAATCTCTCCGCCCCCTCGGCGGACTTGGGCTTGGTGTTGACCCGGGAATTAGGTTGGGCCGCCTTGGACTCGGCCATTTCCATAGTCCCTTCTTTCCAGAAGTCTGGGGATTTCTACCTTCGGCATGAGTCTTCCATCAACTTAATGCGGGGGCCGGGGCCGCTTTCCCTACGCTTAGGTATTTCTAACGATTTTCGCTCTCACCCTCAGGCAGGCCAGGTGAAGTTAGACACGGCCTACTTCGTTCGCTTAACCTATGTCTGGAAATAGGCAGAGCCGATTTGCTATAAATTAAGCACTACTGATTAAAATTAAGCAATACCCCCTGTGAATGGTTGCCTATTGAAGCGTGGCACAAGGGGTGCTTTTCAGTACGTGCAGACCAACGCTTTCCAATCCCCTAATCCATGAGCACCAACCCAGCCCGCCGCAACGCCATCGAGGCGATTGCTTCTCAGCCTCGCCTCCAGGGCAGCTTCGACTTCCGTAATGAGAAGATCGACCTGATCTACGGCCAGAATGTCTTCTCCCTCGATAAGATGGAAAAGCGCCTACCGAAGGACGTCTTCAAGTCCCTCAAGGCTAACATCGAGTCGGGTACGAAGTTGGACGCCGCCTCCGCTGATGTCGTTGCCGCTGCCATTAAGGATTGGGCGCTCGAACGTGGTGCGACGCACTATGCGCACGTCTTCTACCCGCTGACCGGTTTCACCGCTGAAAAGCATGACACCTTCTTCGAGCCTAACGGTAACGGCACGCTCGCCCAGTTCTCGGGCAAGGCGCTGATCCAGGCTGAGCCCGACGCCTCCTCCTTCCCGAATGGTGGCCTCCGCTCTACCTTCGAAGCGCGTGGTTACACGGCTTGGGATGTTACTTCCCCGGCTTACATCTTCGATACTGAAAACGGCTCGACGCTCTGCATCCCGACGGCCTTCGTGTCGTGGAAGGGCGAGGCCCTCGACAAGAAGACCCCGTTGCTCCGCTCGATGGCTGCCGTCAACAAGTCCGCCACCCGTGTGCTTTCGCTTTTCGGCAAGAAGCACGGCTTCATCTCCGCTTCCTGCGGCCCGGAGCAGGAGTATTTCCTCATCGACGCTCGTCTTTTCCACCTCCGTCCCGACCTCTACACCTGCGGTCGCTCCCTCTTTGGATCGAAGCCGGCGAAGGGCCAGGAGTTCGAAGACCAGTACTTCGGCACCATCCCTGACCGCGTGCTCGCCTGCATGATGGAAACCGAGCGCGAGTGCTTCAAGCTCGGGATTCCGATTAAGACCCGCCACAACGAAGTGGCTCCGTCCCAGTACGAAGTGGCTCCGATTTACGAATCTGCCAACGTCGCGCACGATCACCAGATGCTCACGATGACGCTGCTCCGCCGCGTCGCGACCCAGCATGGTTTCGTCTGCCTTCTCGCCGAAAAGCCCTTCGCAGGCGTTAACGGTTCCGGTAAGCACGTCAACTGGTCCATCGGTGGTGCTGGCGTCGGTAACCTCCTCGAGCCCGGCCACAGCCCGCACGAGAACGCGCAGTTCCTGACTTTCTGCTCCGCCGTAGTCCGTGCCGTTGACCTCCACCAGGGCCTCCTCCGTGCCTCCGTCGCTTCCGCGGGTAATGACCACCGCCTCGGCGCCAACGAAGCTCCGCCTGCCATCATCTCGATTTACCTGGGCGACATGCTCAACGAAGTCATTGAGCAGGTAAAGAAGAGTGGTTCCGCTTCGACCTCCCGTAAGGGCGGCCACATGACCCTCGGCGTCGACACGCTCCCGATCCTCCCGAAGGACGCTGGCGACCGTAACCGCACCAGCCCGTTTGCCTTCACCGGTAATAAGTTCGAGTTCCGTGCGGTGGGTTCCGCCTTCTCGGTGGCTGGCCCGCTGACCGTCCTCAACACGATCATGGCTGACTCCCTCGATAAACTCGCCGACGACCTTACCGATGAGATCAAGTCCAAGAAGGGTGACTTCAACGCTGCCCTTCAGGTCGTTCTAAAGAACATCCTGACTAAGCATGGTCGCGTGATCTTCAATGGCAACGGCTACTCCGAAGAGTGGCATAAGGAAGCCGCTAAGCGTGGCCTCAAGAACCTCCGTACGACCCCGGACGCGCTTCCCGAAATTATCGCCAAGTCGACGATCGACGTGTTCGAGCGCCAGAGCGTCCTCTCCAAGGCCGAACTCGAGTCCCGCGAAGAGATCTACACGCACTCCTACGTGCTCACGGTCAACACGGAGTCGAAGCTCGTCTCCGACATTGCCCAGACCCTCCTGCTCCCGGCTGCCCTCAAGTACGCCGCTGACCTGACCCCGGTCGAGAAGACCAAGTCCGGCGGCAAGCTCCGCAAGCAAGTCATCGGCCTGGCCGACGAACTCGCCGCTGCGATCGACGCCCTCAATGCTGCCCGCGACGTCCTCAAGTCCGACACGCATGCCCAAGCTAAGCACTCCTGCGACAAGGTCCTCCCGGCCATGCTCAAGGTGCGTGCCGCCGCTGATGCGCTCGAAGAAATCGTTGCCGACGAATACTGGCCGTTGCCGTCCTACCAGGAACTCCTGTTCCTCCGCTAAGCCGCCGCGCTTAGTGCGCACAAGGGCCGAACCTCTGGGTTCGGCCCTTTTTGTTGCCTGCTTACCCGGTGCCTAGCCCGCCAAGCAAAAAGGCCCGACGTCGAGACGTCGGGCCTTTGGCGCGGGCGCTAAGGACGAGCCTTAGGCGTTATCCCACTTCTTGCGGAGGTAGCTGTTGAAGTTCTTAACCTTCGTCTTACGACGACGGCGCTCGCAGGGCTTTTCATAGCCGCGCTTCGCACGGGCGTCCTTGATGACGCCTTCGCGATCGATCTTCTTCTTGAGGCGGCGGAGAGCCTTGTCGATGGTCTCGCCCTTGCGGATCTTGATTTCTACAGACATGTTGGCAGTTGGAGGGTCGAGGCAACAGGCGGGCTGGGGGTTCGTCAACCCATAAACTACCTTTTAAATCACCGCAGAAACCGTGAATAACTCGCTTCAAAACGGGGTAGTAGACGCTTGCGGGAGGGGGTGGGCGGGGCAATCGTTCGGGACAACCCCTCGATGTACCTCAAGGAAATCGTCGCCAACGGATTCAAAAGCTTCGCCGACCGGACTCGTATCGAGCTCCGTCCTGGCGTCACAGCTGTCGTTGGCCCTAATGGCTGCGGTAAGTCCAACATCGTCGACGCGATCCGTTGGGTGCTCGGCGAGCAGAGCGCCAAGTCGCTCCGCGGCACGAGCATGCAGGACGTCATCTTTTCGGGGACGGACCGTCGTAAACCCCTCCCGCAGTGCGAGGTCGAACTAATCTTTGCGGACTGTGAAAAGGAACTGGGCACGGCCTTTGCCGAGGTCTCGGTCATGCGCCGCATTTATCGCGAAGGCACCAGCGACTATTTCCTGAACGGGAAGCCTGCCCGCCTGAAGGACATCCAGCGGCTCTTCATGGACACCGGCATTGGTCGCATGTCCTATTCGTTCATGGTGCAGGGTCAGATTGACCAGATCCTCTCCGCGAACCCCGCCGAGCGCCGTTATCTTTTTGAAGAAGCTGCCGGCATCACCCGCTATAAGTCCCAACGCAAGGAAGCGCTGAATAAGTTGGCCGGCGTCGACACTAACCTGGCCCGGGTGACAGATGTCATCGGCGAAGTCGGCCGCCAAATCGCGACGTTGCGTCGCCAAGCCGCGAAGGCCTTGCGCTATCGTCGCCTCCGCCACCGTTTTACGCACCTCGACCTCGCTTGGCAATCTAAGCAGTTCTTGGACCGGAAGACGCAGATTGAGCGCTTAGATCTCGATGCGACCGCCTGCCGCACCGAAGTCGCTACTTTATCTAATGACTTGCGGACCCGCGAGGCGGCCTTGGCAGCCACGCGTGCCCTGCGGCTAGAACTGGCCGAACGCGTGCAACAGTCGCAGCAGGCTCTCTTCGACTTGCGCACGACGCGCGAAAATGCGGAAGCCTCGGCGCGGACGGCGGACTTACGTTCGGATGACCTCTCGACCCGTCTCCTCGAAATCCGTCGCGAAGCCGCTGAAGCCGAACAGGCGATAATTGAATTCAACACGCGTTTACAGGGCACGTCCGACGTCAAGTCGGCCGCGGCTGGCGACGTCACCGCTGCCGATGCCACCTTCCGTGAGAAGACCGCTGAGGTCGACCAGTCTTTGCGCCAGCTACTGGATGCGGAGAATCGCCTACGCCGCGCCCGCCAGGACATTCTCATCGCTGAAGGCGAGATGACCCGCGCCCGCGCCGACGTGACCAATCTGGAAGTCGATCTCCGTGGCTACCAGCAGCGTCATGTCGATCTTTCGGCCTCGTTGACTCAGGCTAAGGCCGAGCGCGAAGGTCTCGAACGACGGGCGCAGGACAGCGCCGCCGTCGTCACCACGCGGCATGCAGAATTGCAGACTGCCCGGGTTAATGAACAAGCAGGGACCGATAAGGCCAAGGCCCTCCTCGGTGATTTCCGCGCGTTGCAACAGACGATTTCCGAACAGGATCGCCAAGTCGCTAAGCTTTCCGCGCAACTGGGTCTCCTCGAGCAGATGCAGGCGCGCCTCGAAGGTTTCTCCGATGCCGCCAAGGCCGTCCTGCGGGGCGAGTTCGCTGAGAGCATGCCCGCGGGTAAAGCCGCCGCCTTGGCGGACCTTGTCACGGTGACCGACGCCTCCATTGCTGGCCCCTTGGAGAGCATCTTGGGTGCAGCCTCTGAGGCCGTTGCTCTCGAGAGCGCAGAATTTCTACCGGGTATCGTTGCTAAGCTCGGCGAACGCCAGCTCGGCCGCGCGGTGTTCCAAGTGGAAGCCCCACCGGCTTCCCGTTCCGGCGCCGCCGCTCCGGCCTGGTTGCGCGCTGCGAGTTCCGCGGTCGCCCCGAAGGCTCCTGCGCATGCCCGCTTAGTCGCCAATCTTTTCGATGGTTGTTATGTCTGTGATAGTCTCGGCGATTTCTTGGGCTGGTGGCGTGCGAATCCGGGCTTCGAATTTTTCCTCGTGGCGACGACGGAGGGCGACCTCGTTGATCGTCGTGGGTTGGTCTTCGCTGGCCGCCCCCGCAAGGCCGCTTCCGGCGCTGGCTCCAGCGTCTTTTCGCGCGAGAGCGAAATCCGCACCGTTCGTGCCAAATTAGAGAGCGAGAACGACAAGCTTACCACGCTGAACGAGCAGGCCTTGGGGCTGCAGTCTGCGATCGACGCCAATGAAGTCGAGGTGACCAACCTGCGCGCCGCGACCCAGCTCGCCGCGCAAGAACTTTCCGTCTCGCAGGCCGATGAACGTTCGGCCCGGTCGACCTTGGTCACTGCGGATGAGCGTATCAGCCGTGAGCAGCGCCAACTAAACGAAATCGAGGCTTCCAAAACCGAGGCCTTATTGCGTCGCGACCGCGCGCAGGAAACCCTGACGACCAAGGACACGCAGGTAGCGACCCTCCGGCAGGCCATCACTGAAGGCGAAAAAGACGTGGAAGTCCGCCGGGCCGAAGCCGACTTGCGCCGTAATTCCCTTGGCGATGTTCGCCTCTCGTTGGCTGAGCAGCGTCAGCGCCTTGAACTGGTTGGCCGCGAAGTCTCCGACCTGGAGTCCCGCCGATCTGAAGCCGCGCATCGCTTGGCCGCTCGCCGTCAGGAAGCCCAAAGCAACGAAAGTTTAATCGCTGACTTGAAGGGACAAAGCGTCACCGCCCGCGAGACCTCGGTCCGTTTGGCCGCAGAAATCGAGGTGGCCGCGGACGCTTTGGCGGCCTTGCGCGACGAGCTGGCCCAGAAGGACGGACTCTTAGAAAGTGAAGATAAAGTCCTGACCGTCGACCGCGATCGCTTACGCGAGATGGATGCCCGCCTTAAGTCGCTGGAAGTGACCCTCGCAGAGCAGACCTCGCAGTGCAGCTTCATCGTCGAAAAGGTGCAAGCTGATCATCAATTAGACGTCGTCACCGTGGATTGGCGCACGCAACTTTGGCTATCCGAGGGCGAGCCAGACGGTGCCGCGGGCTTTGGTGATCTCGAAGAGTCCGAAGAGGAGGGCAGTCGCCCTTCGCGCGCTGCCATTATTCGGCGCGGTGAACCCACCGAAGAAGACCTCGCTGCCTTGACGACGATGGACTGGCCGCCGCTGGTCCGCGAAATTGCTGAGCTCCGTGAACGCATGGCTGGGATGGGCTCCATCAACCTCGTCGCCGTCGAGGAATATTCCTCCCTGCGCGATCGCCATGACTTCTTGACCAAGCAGAGCGATGACCTTTGGAAGGCCAAGGAAGAGCTCACCAAGGCTATCGACGAACTCAATCAGACCTCACTCAAACTTTTCACCGATACCTTTGAGCAGGTCCGGAAGAACTTTAAGTTCACCTTCGAACGGTTGTTCGTGGGTGGGTCGGCTGACTTGACCATGGTCCAGGCTGAAGACCCCTTGGAAAGCGGGATTGAGATTATCGCCCAGCCACCCGGCACCAAGCTTCGGGGTATTTCCCTCCTTTCTGGTGGTCAGCGTACCATGACCGCCGTGGCCTTGCTTTTCGCTATCTATATGGTGAAACCCTCGCCCTTGTGCGTGCTCGACGAACTCGACGCCCCCCTGGACGATGCCAACGTCGGCCGCTTCACGGAAATCATCCGCGAGTTCACCCGTTTCTCTCAGTTTGTCGTCATCACCCACAATAAGCGCACTGTTTCGGCGGCTGACGACATCTTCGGGGCGACGATGCAGGAAAAGGGCGTTACCCGCCTCTTCTCCATGCGATTCAATAAGGAACGCGATGAGGCGGAGCCCACCTCCCCGGGGTCTGGCTTCACGATGGCCCGCTGAGGTCGCTTGCCTTGGCTCGGTCGCCTCCTAAACTCTGGAGGTATGCGTCGTTTTCTTGCCGTGCTTTGCCTGGCGCCGGCCCTGCTGCTGGCCGCCGTTTCCTTCCAGGTTGACGGTAGGGATATTAACCGGGCGCAACCGGGCGCTGGCACCGCTGACATGTTGGCCCGGGTGATGCCCGCCGTCGTCAGCATCCGGACCGCCGCCACCATCCCGCCGGATTACTTACGTCGCCTCAAGACCCGCGTCACCCCGGATGATTTGAAGTCGAACACCAAGACCGACCCTAAGACGGGCGAAGTCCAGATGTTCGTCGGCCTTGGTTCGGGCACGATTATCAATTCCGACGGCTACATCATCTCCAATCGCCACGTGGTCATGATGCCCGACAACACGATTGCGAAGTTGGCCTACGTGACCCTTTCGGATCGCCGCGAATTCAAGGCCCGCGTCCTTGCGGTGGACGACAAGACGGATATCGCCATCCTCAAGGTCGAGGAGCGCAACCTCCCCTTTGCTCGTTTCGCCGATAGCGATAAGGCTCGCGTGGGTGACCCGGTGTACGCCATCGGCAATCCGTTGGGGGTCGGCATGTCCGTCTCCTCTGGAATCGTTTCGGCCTTGGGACGCTCCGGTTTAGGCCTGAACTATGAGGATTTCATCCAGACCGACGCCGCCATCAACCACGGTAACTCCGGCGGCCCGTTGGTGGACTTTGAAGGCCGTATCCTCGGCATGAACACCATGATTCGCACCGATGGGCGCAGTGAAGGCAACATTGGCATCGGCTTCTCCATCCCTTCTAATCTTATGTTGAGCATCGCCTCGGACCTGGCGAACTCGGGTAAAGTTGTCCGCGGCTACGTCGGCCTCTTCGGCGAAGACCTCCCCGTGGAAGAATCGGCGAAGCTCACGCAGTCTCGCAATGGTGCCGTGCGGATCACGGATGTGACTGCAGATTCCCCAGCGGCCCGCGGCGGGTTGCGCAAGGATGACGTCATCGTGGCGGTTAATAATAAGGCTTTCGAAAACTGGAACGAACTTCGCCTCACCATCGCCAAGCGACGGCCGGGCGACGTCATCTTGATGTCGATTATCCGGAAAGGGCAGGGTTCGCTGGTGCGTATCTCCGTCGCTGAGCGACCCGCTGGAAGCTAAACTATGGGATTACTAAGCACTGTCCGTAATGTCGCGGGTGGCCGACTTCCCCCGGCCACGCGTTTTGCCGTACTTTGTGGCTTCGGGGTCTTCGTTGTCGGACTTTTGGTCTTTAAGCCGGTCTCCGGTGGTGCGCCGGCCGCCAAGCCCTTGACCTCCGGTACGGTCTTGCTTCCTCCGGGGAATGCCTTGGCCGAGACCCAGGCCCTGCTGGATCCCTCAGCGGCCTATTTGCCTGCCGGGTCCGCTAAGTCCCCCTTGGCCGTGGTGGACGACGTCCAGGTCGAAGATTCACCCTTGCCTGGCTTTGAGCCTATCTTGCGCTTCACTCCTGGTAGGCCGGTCGATTTGACTCTCGAGTCCGAAAAGCCCGTGGCCGTTGTGCCTTATGCGGCCATTCCCCTGAATCAGTGGGAACCCTTTCGCACCCTGGGTAGTGCCAATTTGACTCAAGGCTCTATCCCTCCCCGCAGCCTCTACTATAGCGTTTCTGATATCGGTGGAGCAAGAAAGCCTATTTTGAATGGGAAAATAGGAAATATTATCATTAAAACAGATAAGAATGGGGCTAAAAATGATAAAGACGCCCCATTATTATCAACTTTAGAGCTTATTATCGGCATTGATTCCATGGGTTTGCAGGCGCCGGCCCAGATTGTACGATCTTCGGGCAATCCCGGGGTAGATGCGGCCGTGGTATCTTGGTCGACCCAGCTCCCTTGGGCTAAGCGCCTCCCCCCGGGGTCCTATCGGCTAACCGTGGGCCCCTGACGGGGGGGAAACCACCCTGTAAAAGGGTTGCAAAAATCCTCTTGACGATGGGATGGGCGGTGGTCATTCAAACCCTCCCTTCACGTTCCCAATCAACGTCGACGGTTCGCCCCTGTAGCTCAGTTGGTAGAGCGCGTCCTTGGTAAGGACGAGGTCGCTGGTTCAAATCCAGTCGGGGGCTCCACCACTTCCACACCAGAACAATAGCAAAACAACCTCCTCCCCACACAAAACCATGGCCAAAGAGAAGTTCAATCGTACCAAGCCTCACGTGAATGTCGGCACCATCGGTCACATCGACCATGGCAAGTCCACCACGACTGCGGCCATCGTTGCCGTTCAGGCCCGCAAGGGTCTGGCTGAAAATAAGTCCTACGCCGAAATCACCAAGGGTGGTACCGTCCGTGACGCCACCAAGACCGTGACCATCGCTGCCTCGCACGTTGAGTACGAGTCCGCTAACCGTCACTACGCCCACGTTGACTGCCCGGGCCACGCCGACTTCGTTAAGAACATGATCACGGGTGCTGCCCAGATGGATGGCGCCATCCTCGTCGTCTCCGCTGCCGACGGCGTGATGCCCCAGACCAAGGAACACATCCTCCTCGCCCGCCAGGTGGGCGTGCCGAAGATCGTTGTCTGGCTCAATAAGGTCGACCTCTCCGAGCCCGACCTCATCGAGCTCGTCGAAATGGAAGTCCGCGACCTCCTCAATAAGTACCAGTACGACGGCGACACCGCCAAGATCGTTCGTGGTTCCGCCACCGCCGCTCTCGACGCTACGCCCGAAGGCGAGCAGGCCATCCAGAACCTCCTAGACGCTCTCGACACCGAAATCGCTGAGCCTAAGCGCGAAACCGATAAGCCCTTCATGATGTCCATCGAAGACGTCTTCTCCATCACCGGTCGCGGCACCGTCGCTACTGGCCGTATCGAGCGTGGCGTCGTCAAGGTTGGCGAAGAAATTGAAATCGTTGGTGTGCGCGACACCATCAAGACCACCGTCACCGGTGTCGAAATGTTCCGTAAGGAGCTCGATCAGGGTCAGGCAGGCGACAACGTCGGCCTCCTCCTCCGTGGCGTCGAAAAGAGCCAGGTTGAGCGTGGCCAAGTGCTCGCCAAGACGGGCAGCATCAAGCCGCACACTCAAGGTAAGGCCCAAATCTACGTTCTCAAGCAGGACGAAGGTGGCCGCCACACCTCCTTTACGAACAACTATCGCCCGCAGTTCTTCTTCGGAACCTGCGACGTCACCGGCACCGTCATCCTCCCTGAGGGTGTCGAAATGGTGATGCCTGGTGATAACGTCACTATCACGGTTGACCTCCAGAAGCCGGTTGCGATGGAAAAGGGCCAGCGCTTCGCCCTCCGCGAAGGTGGTAAGACCATCGGCGCCGGCCAGATTCTTGAAATCATCAAGTAATCAACCGCCGGAAGGCCTGACTATGGTGCCGTGGTTCCCTAAAAAGGAGCCCGGCATTTGTCACTTTCTAACAACCAGCACAGGACGGTAGCTCAATTGGCAGAGTAGCGGTCTCCAAAACCGTTGGTTGGGGGTTCAACTCCCCCCCGTCCTGCCACCTTCCACTTTAAACTCCTTCAACCACTACCATGTTCGGCCGCCTCCGTACTTTCTGGAACGAGACTCTCACTGAGGTCTTCGTTAAGGCAACATGGCCGTCGTGGACGGAGCTGGCGGATTCCACCCTCATCGTGATCGCGGCGGTCGCCCTTCTGGGTGCCATCGTTTTCCTCTGCGATTTTTCCCTCTCCAACTTAGTGCAGTTCGCGACCAACAAGGTCCGCTAAACCCCCATGTCGAACCCCTCTTCTGATTTCCGCTGGTACACGCTCCAGACTCTCTCGAACAACGAGAGCAAGGTGAAGCGTACCCTCGACCGTACCATCAAGGAAGAGGAGATGGGGGACTTCGTTGCCGAGATTTTGATGCCCGTCAAGACGGTCAAAGATTTCCGTAACGGCAAGAAGCGCGAGAGTGAGATGAAGCTGTACCCATCGTACCTCTTCGTCCGTGCCCGTCTCTTCGATGACGAAGGCAGCCTGCTCGAAGGCCCCTGGAACTTCCTGAAGAAGACCGATGGGGTCATCGGTCTCATTGGCGGTATGAACCCTGTGCCCCTCCGCCAGGAAGAGATTAATACCATCATCCAGCAGATGGCGGATGCGGCCGACAAGGTCGTCCCGAAGATCAGTTTCCACGTCGGCGAGCGCGTCAAGATCACCGACGGCCCTTTCGCCAACCTTTCTGGCAACATCGACACCATCGACCCCGACCGCGGCCGGTTGCAGGTCTCGGTGGACATCTTCGGTCGCTTGGCGCCCGTCGAGCTCGAGTTCTGGCAGGTCGAACGCGATGACCGCGAATAATTCCTTTTTCAACTAAACCCACTCATTCTACACAACCATGGCTAAGAAAGTCGTCGCTGAAATCAGGCTCCAGCTCCCCGCAGGTGCCGCTAACCCTGCTCCTCCTGTCGGCCCCGCACTGGGTGCCAAGGGCGTCAATATTATGGCGTTCTGTAAGGAGTTCAACGCGAAGACCAAGGACCAAGCGGGCATGATCCTCCCGGTCATCATTTCCGTCTATCAGGACAAGTCCTTCACGTTCATCCTCAAGTCCCCGCCCGCATCTATCCTCCTCAAGAAGGCTGCGAAGATTGAGAGCGGCGCCGCTGTGCCGAACCGCGACAAGGTCGGCAAGGTCACCCAGAAGCAGCTCCTCGAAATCGTCGAGCTGAAGAAGAAGGACCTCAACGCCATCAACCCTGCGAACGCCGCCCGCATGATTGCCGGCACCGCGCGCTCGATGGGCATCGAAGTCGTCGGTTAATTTTCACCCAACCCTAAACCCAACTACCCACTGCATCCCGCAGGAGACCAAAAGTCGCTATGAGCAAAAAACCCAGCAAGCGCTACCGCGCTGCCCAACAGGTCGCCGATCTGAAGGCCAAGTATGACGTCAACCAAGCCGCCGAAATCATCAAAAAGATGCCCGGCGCCAAGTTCGACGAAACCGTGGAGATCTCCGCCTTCTTGGGCGTTGATCCCAAGCAGTCGGACCAGATGGTCCGTGGTACCGTCTCCCTCCCGAATGGTTCGGGTAAGAAAATCAAGGTCCTCGCCTTTACCGAAAACGCTGCCGAAGCCCTCGCTGCTGGCGCTGACTACGCTGGCCTCGCTGACCTGATCGCTAAGGTCAACGGTGGCTTCCTTGACTTCGACGTCGCCATCTCGACCACCTCCGCCATGAAGGACGTCCGCCAGGTCGCCCGCGTCCTCGGTCCAAAGGGCCTCATGCCTAACCCCAAGTCCGGCACGGTTTCCGACGATATCCCAAAGACCATCAAGGAAGTCAAAGCCGGTCGCGTTGAGTTCAAGATGGACAAGACGGCCAACATCGTGGTCGTCGTCGGTAAGAAGTCCTTCACGGTTCAGCAACTCTCCGAGAACGCCGCCGTGGCGCTCGCCGCCCTCGTCAAGGCCCAGCCTGCTGGCTTCGCCGGCGGCCGTTTCATCAAGTCCCTCACCCTCAGCGCGTCGATGAGCCCCGGCGTGAACATCGACCTCAAGCCTTACACGGCTGCGGTCGTCGCCTAATCACCCCCTCCTCACCGAAAGCACACGAACATGCGCGCTGAAAAACAATTCCTCGTCGACGAAGTGGCCGCCCAGTTAGCCACCTCGAACTACCTCCTCATTGCCAACTTCACCGGCGTCACCGTTGAAGACGCGACCAAGGTGCGTACCCAGCTCCGTGAACACGGCGCCGAGTACCACGTCGTTAAGAACAGCATCCTGAGCATCGCCGCCAAGCAGGCGAATCTCCCTGACTTCTCGCAGCAGCTCGTGGGCCATACGGCCCTCGTGACTGGCGGCAAGAACCCGACGGGCGTCGCCAAGATCCTCGTCACCTTCTTCAAGGACTTCTCCAAGCTCGAAGTGAAGGCCGGCGTCCTCGACTCCAAGATCCTCACCAAGGCGGAAGTCGAAATGCTCTCCAAACTGCCTTCCCTCGACGGCATCCGTGCCCAGCTCCTCTCGCTCCTCTCCACCCCGGCTTCCTCGCTTGTCCGCCTCCTGGACGCGAAGCGCCAGAAGGACGAGACGGCCGCCTAAGACCCTTTCCCCGCAAACGCTGGTCCATGTGGGTCAGTGCGCGCGGGGGGAAACCCAAAACCAAAAACCAACACACATCCAAAGAATACCGGTTAGGGGCCTCGCGCTCTCAATTGTCCTCCTCGCAGGACGCTAACCGTTCAAGGAACCCAGTACCATGAGCAACATCACCAAAGAACAAGTCATTGATTTTCTGAGCGCCCAGAGCGTCCTCGAAATCGCCGGCCTCGTTAAGGAACTCGAAACCAAGTGGGGCGTTTCCGCCGCCGCTCCTGTCGCCGTCGCCGTCGCCGGTGCCGCCGCCGCCGCCCCTGCCGAAGAAAAGACCACCTTCGATATCATCCTCAAGGCCAAGGGTGCTACCCCGATCAACGTCATTAAGGAAGTCCGCGCCATCACTGGCCTGGGCCTCAAGGAAGCCAAGGACCTCGTCGACAGTGCTCCGAAGCCCGTCAAGGAAGGCGTCTCCAAGGACGAAGCCAAGGACATCGAGGCCAAGCTCAAGGCCGCCGGTGCCGAAGTCGAAGTCAAGTAACCTTAACTACGTGCGTTAGCGCGTTTTTCCAAGCGGGGAGGGGAGTGACCCTCCAAGGTCACCCCCTCTCCCTCTTGTTTTCCCCCGGCCGCCTGAACCGTCCCCTTCAGGCAAACACTACACCAGCCACTCTCGAGAATCCTCCACGTCATGTCGCAAGCTCGCAATAACTTCGGTAAACTCAGCGAAGTCATTCCTCCGCCGAACCTCATCGAGAACCAGATTTTCTCGTTCAATGACTTTCTGCAGTTAGACACGAACGCCCCCGCCCGCAATAACCTCGGTCTCGAGGCGGTCTTCCGCGAGGCCTTCCCAGTCGAGAGTAATAACGGCAACTTCCGTCTCGAGTACCTCGAGTACGCTTTAGTTCTCCCTAAGACCACCGAGCTCGAGTGCATCCGCGAAGGCACGACTTTCGCGATCTCCGTGATGCTCAAACTCCGCCTCCGTGAAAAGGGTGCCTTTAAGGACGAAGAAATCCTCATGGGCGAAGTCCCCATGATCACGGATCGTGGTTCCTTCATCGTCAACGGCGCCGAGCGCGTCGTGGTCTCCCAGCTGCACCGCAGCCCGGGCATCTGCTTCGAAGAGTCGGCCCACACGAGCGGCAAGACGCTCCATGCTTTCCGCATTATCCCTGACCGTGGCACTTGGATTGAAGTCCAGTTCGACCAGAACGACCTCCTCTGGGTCTACCTCGACCGCCGTCGCCGTCGCCGTAAGTTCCTTGTCACGACGTTGCTGCGTGCGTTCGGTTACAAGGACGACAAGGATATCCTTGGCCTCTTCTATAAGTCCCGTGACCTGACCGCTAAGGCGGCCCTCGATCTCGAGCCCGAAGAACTCGCCCACCTCGTTTACGCTGACCCGATTGTCGACGTTGAGACCGGCAAGGTCGTTGCCAAGCAGTACGACAAACTTTCCCGCGAAACGCTCAAGGAGATCCACAAGCAGCTGCCGAAGCAGAAGTTTGGCGTGTTTGACACGAGCTTCGACGAAGGAGCCGTCATCCTCTCCCTCCGTAAGGACATCGGTGCCGTCCGCAATGAAGAGGAAGCCCTGAAGGAAATCTTCCGTAAACTTCGCCCCGGCGAACCCGTCAACGTCAAGAGCGCCCGTGCGCACATGCAGCGTCTCTTCCAGGACGCCCTCCGTTACGACCTTGGTCGCGTCGGCCGTTATAAGTTGAACCAGAAGCTGGGCCTCGCGGTCTCCCTCGATACCCGCACGATTACCCCTGAGGATATCGTGGAAGCCACCAAGCTCCTCTGCCGCCAGCGTTCGTCCGAAGCCAAGAGCGACGACATCGATCACCTCGGCAGCCGCCGCGTCCGTAATGTCGGCGAACTCCTTGCGAACCAGTGCCGTGCCGGCCTGAAGAACGTCATCAAGACCGTTAAGGCCCGCATTAACGAGTACGACCAGAGCGTCGACTCCATCACCCCGCAGAAGCTGGTTAACCCGAAGCCCTTCGGTAACTCGATCCGCGAATTCTTTGCCCGGAGTCAGCTGTCCCAACTGATGGACCAAATCAATCCGCTCGCCGAGCTGACCCACAAGCGTCGTCTTTCCGCCCTCGGACCTGGTGGCCTCAACCGTGATCGCGCCGGCTTCGAAGTCCGCGACGTCCATCCTTCGCACTACGGGCGCATCTGCCCGATCGAGACCCCGGAAGGTCCGAACATCGGCCTAATCAACTCCCTCTCGACCTACTCCCGTATCAACGAGTTCGGCTTCATTGAAGCTCCGTACCGTAAGGTCGTGCGCGGTAAGGTTACCGACAAGGTCGAGTTCATGACGGCCGACCAAGAAGAAAAGTTCAAGGTCGCTCAGGCTAACTCCGAACTCGACGATTCTAGCCGCCTCAAGGGAAAGGTCACCGTCCGTTCGCGCGACGACATTCTCGAAGTCGACCCAGAAGACGTCGACTACATGGACGTCTCCCCGCAGCAAGTCGTCTCGGTCGCTGCCGCCCTCATCCCCTTCCTGGAGCATGACGACGCGAATCGCGCACTCATGGGTTCTAACATGCAGCGCCAAGGCGTGCCGCTCGTTATCACCGAAGCTCCTTACGTCGGAACGGGGCTCGAACGCCGCGTGGCGATCGACTCCAAGACCGTCGTCGTCTCCGAAGGCCCCGGCATCGTGGCCGCCGCCGACGCCCGCCGCATCATCGTGACGAAGGATGGCGAAGTGCCTGCCAACTCCCTTGAGAACAAGAAGTTCAAGAGCGAGCCGGCCAAGGGCGTTTACGTCTACGACCTCCGCAAGTTCCTGAAGACCAATTCCTCGACCTGCTTCAATCAGCGT
Organism: uncultured Opitutia bacterium; assembly: GCA_903919185.1. GTDB lineage: Bacteria > Verrucomicrobiota > Verrucomicrobiia > Opitutales > UBA953 > UBA953. Next base: position 79,978 of record CAIXHF010000007.1, read on the forward strand.
CCGCTGGTTCGTCGTGGTGACAAGGTGAAGGCGGGCGACATCATCGCTGATGGTGCCGCCACCGATAAGGGCGAACTCGCCCTCGGCCGCAATGTCCTCGTCGGCTTCATGCCTTGGAACGGTTACAACTTCGAAGACGCCATTCTCCTCTCCGAGCGTATGCTTAAGGATGACGTGTTCACCTCGATTCACATCGAAGAGTTCGAAGTCACCGCCCGCGACACCAAGCTCGGGCCAGAACAGATCACGCGCGATATCCCGAACCTCGGTGAAGAAGCGCTCCGCAACCTGAACCGTGACGGCGTCATCCGCATCGGTGCCGAGGTCAAGCCGGACGATATCCTCGTCGGTAAGATTACCCCGAAGTCCGAAGGCGACCTCGCTCCCGAAGAAAAGCTCCTCCGCGCCATCTTCGGCGAAAAAGCCCGCGACGTGAAGGACACCTCCCTCCGCGTGCCTTCCGGCATCTCTGGCATCATCATGGACGTGAAGGTCTCTTCGCGCACCGATAAGGATGACGGCCGCCTCTCCCCGAACGACCAGCGTCGTGCCCTCAAGAAGGTTAACGAAGAGTATCGCACCGCCGATTCCCGCCTCCGCGAGGAAATGACGGAGTCCCTCTCGAACATCCTCCTCGGCGAAAAGATTCCGCTGGACGTCAAGAACTCCGAAACCGGTGAAGCCATCATCCCGGCCAACCGCAAAATCACCAAGACGCTGCTGCGTCGCCTGGCCTCCGTCTCTCGCACCATCGAGATGAACGACTCGCCGGTGAAGCAGAAGATCCGCCAGATTGTCGACGGCTACCATCGCCGTTTCGACGAACTCGAGCAGGAGCGCGCCCGTAAGGTCGAAGCCATCGAACAGGGCATCGACGAGGGCGGCGCCATCAAGAACGTTAAGGTCTACATCGCCACCAAGCGTAAGATTCAGGTCGGTGACAAGATGGCCGGTCGCCACGGTAATAAGGGCGTCGTCGCCCGCATTGTTCCGGTCGAAGACATGCCGTTCCTCGCGGACGGTACGCCGGTCGATATCTGCCTTAATCCGCTCGGCGTTCCTTCGCGTATGAACGTCGGCCAGGTGCTTGAAACGCACCTCGGTTGGGCTTGTTCCAAGCTCGGCCTCAAGGTCGCGACTCCGATCTTCGACGGTATCCCTGAACAGAAGATCCGCGAATACCTCAAGCAGGCAGGCCTGCCCGAAACTGGTAAGGCCATGCTGACCAACGGTCACAATGGTGAAGCTTTCGACCAAGACGTCGTTGTCGGCTACATCTACATGATGAAGCTGAACCACTTGGTCGCTGACAAGATCCACGCCCGCGCCACCGGTCCGTACAGCCTCATCACCCAGCAGCCGCTCGGCGGTAAGGCCCAGTACGGTGGCCAGCGCTTCGGCGAAATGGAAGTTTGGGCACTCGAAGCTTACGGGGCTGCCTACACGCTCCAGGAACTCCTTACGGTCAAGTCCGACGACGTCGCCGGCCGCACCAAGATCTACGAACAGCTCGTCAAGGGCGACAACACCCTCGTCAGCGGTACCCCGCAGTCCTTCAACGTTCTGATGAAGGAAATGCAGGCCCTCTGCTTGGATGTCCGCCTCGGCTCCACCACCTCGCCTGAACGCAGCTAATCCGCCCCGCGAACCACGACTAAATCCTTACAGACATGATTCATCCGGAGCACACCCCCGAGTTCACGCCCAACGAAGCCAAGGAACAGTCCTTCGACTTCGTGTCCATCTCGATTGCCTCACCCGAGGAAATCGTTGCTTGGACTGGCGAACAGTTCCTCGACGAAGTCGACGAACACGGCAATCGCAAGGTCAAGGGCCTCAAGGAAGTAAAGAGCCCTGAGACCATCAACTACCGTTCCTTCAAGCCCGAGCCCAACGGCCTCTTCTGTCAGCGCATCTTCGGTCCGGTGCGCGACTACGAGTGCTACTGTGGCAAGTACAAGAAGGTGAAATATAAGGACGTCGTTTGCGATAAGTGCGGCGTCGAAGTCACCGTTTCCCGCGTTCGTCGCGAACGCATGGGTTACATCCGGATGGCCATTCCGGTGTCCCACATCTGGTTCCTGAAGAGCATGCCCAGCCGTTTGTCGCTGATGCTCGACATGACTACCCGCCAGCTCGAACAGGTCATCTACTACCAGAAGTATCTGGTCGTCGATCCGGGCCAGACGGGCATGCAGGAAAAGGAACTCCTCGACGAGGAAAACTACCGCCGTGCCGTTGAACAGCATGGCCCGGACGCTTTCAAGGCACGCATGGGGGCGGAAGCCCTCCAGCAACTCCTGAAAAAGATGGATCTCGCCTCGACCGTCGAAGCGCTCCGCGATCAGCTCCGCTCCACTCGCTCTAAGCAGATCAAGAAGAAGGTCGCCCGCCGCATGAAGATTATCCAGGGCTTCCTGGCTTCCGGTAAGCGCCCCGAGCACATGATTCTGACGATTCTCCCGGTGATCCCACCGGACCTCCGTCCGCTCGTGCCCCTCGAAGGTGGTCGCTTTGCTACCTCCGACTTAAACGACCTCTACCGTCGCGTCATCAACCGTAACAACCGCCTCAAGCAACTCATCCAGATGAAGACGCCCGACGTCATCATCCATAATGAAATGCGCATGCTTCAGGAAGCGGTTGACGCGCTCCTCGACAACGGTCGTCACGGCAAGCCGGTCAAGGATCGCGATCGTCAGCTCAAGTCCATCAGCGACATGCTGAAGGGTAAGCACGGTCGCTTCCGTCAGAACTTACTCGGTAAACGCGTCGACTACTCCGGTCGCTCGGTCATCGTCATTGGTCCGGAGCTCAAGCTCAACCAGTGCGGTCTCCCGAAGAAGATGGCCCTCGTCCTCTTTGAGCCGTTCATCATCCGTCGTCTGAAAGACCTCGGCCTCGCCCACACCGTGCGCGGCGCCCGTAAGCACATCGAGCAGAAGAAGCCCGAAGTATGGGATATCTTAGAAGAAGTCACTAGCGGCCACCCGGTCTTCCTGAACCGCGCCCCGACGCTCCACCGTCTCTCGATCCAGGCTTTCGAGCCGGTCCTCATCGAAGGGGACGCCATCCGCCTGCACCCGCTCGTGTGTACCGCTTATAACGCGGACTTCGACGGTGACCAAATGGCCGTGCACGTCCCGCTGTCGTTGGAAGCCATCATGGAGTGCAAGCTCCTGATGATGTCGACGAACAACATCTTCTCGCCCTCGAGCGGTAAGCCGATTCTCACGCCCTCGCAGGACATCGTGCTCGGTGCGTACTACCTCACCCTTGAGCCCGCCAATAAGCCCGCCGCCGCGACCCACCTCCCGGTGATTGGTTCGGTGGACGAAGCTAATTACGCCGAAGCCGAAGGCGCGCTGCACTTCCATGACTGGGTGCGCTACGCCAACCCAGACTTCGGTCGCGACACCGTCCATGGCGACAAGACCTCGCGCACAATTGTGACGACGGTCGGCCGCATCATCTTCAATACCATCTGGCCTATCGAACTCGGCTTCTTCAACGAGACGGTAAAGAAGGGCCAGCTGGGTGACCTCATCTTAAAGACGTACAAGTCGGTGGGCCGCGAGGCTTCCATCCCGGTCTTGGATGCCCTCAAGGACACGGGCTTCCGCATTGCGACCCGCGCCGGTATCTCGATCGGCGTGAGCGACATGATTTACCCGAAGGAGAAGGACGATGTCGTCAAGCAGGCGACCGCGAAGGTTCGCGAGTTCCAGCGCCAGAACGAAGCCGGTACGATTACCAACGACGAACGTCGTAATAAGGTCGTCGATACCTGGTCTGGCGCGACGAACACCATCGCTCAGTCGGTCTACAACACCCTCTCCGAGTCTGCGAAGGTGGCAGGCGTCCGGAAGGGCGACCCGCGCAACGCCCACCGCATGATTATTAACCCAGTGTACGCCATGATGGATTCCGGCGCCCGTGGTAATAAGGCCCAGGTGAAGCAGCTCTGCGGCGCTCGCGGCCTCATGGCCAAGCCTTCCGGCGAAATCATCGAACGCCCGATCTTGTCTTCGTTCCGCGAAGGCCTCTCGGTGCTCGAATACTTCATCTCGACGCACGGTGCCCGTAAGGGTCTCTCCGACACGGCGCTGAAGACCGCTGACGCTGGTTACATGACCCGTAAGTTGTGTGACGTGGCCATGGATGTGATCGTCACCGACGACCACAACCTGAGCTCCGGCACCGAAGTCATCACCCTCGGTGACGCCGCTATCGGCCGCCACGTCTCGCTTGATGTCTCTAATCCTTCCGGCGCAGCGAAGCCGCTCGCCAAGGCCGAAACGGCCCTCACCGAGGAGCTGGTTGCCAAGTTGCGTGACGCTGGCGTGGATCGCGTGGCCGTCCGCATGCCTAACGGCGTTTGGAAGAACACCATCTACGATGGCGACGAAATCCTTGTCCCGCTGGCTGACCGTATTGTGGGTCGTTGCCCGTCCGATGACGTCTTCAATCCGCTGAGTCCTTCCGAAATCATCGTCCGCTCGGGCGAACTGATTACCGAAGACATCGCTAAGCAGATTGAGAAGGCCGGCCTCGACCGCGTTAAGGTTCTCTCCCCGCTCACCCACATGAAGGTGAACGCCATCCCGCCGAAGTCCTACGGCCTCGATCCTTCCACGGGTCGCATCGTGGAACGCGGTACGGCGGTCGGCATCATCGCAGCCCAGTCGATTGGTGAGCCTGGCACGCAGCTGACCATGCGTACGTTCCACATCGGTGGCGTCGCTCAGCTCAAGACCCCTGAAATCAAGGCCAAGAACGCCGGCCGCGTCCAGTTCATCGACCTCAATACCGTCGAGCTGAAGGATGCCTTCGTCGCCGTCAACGGCACGGGCTCCATTCGCGTCCTTAACGAAGCCAACCAGTCGCTCGAAGAATACCGTATCCTCGCCGGTACGGTTATCAACGTGAAGGACGGTAAGAACGTGAAGAAGGACGAGCTCATCGCTGCGTGGGATCCGAACAACACTTCGATTCTCGCGAACAGCGCGGGCCGCATCCGCCTCTTGGACATGATCTCGGGCGTGACCTATAACGAAGAGCGCGACCCTTCCAACAACGCGTTCTACAAGTCTGTGATTGAGCACTCCGACGAACAGAATCCTCAGATTCAGATTGTCGACGCGCAGGGTGCGAACCTCGGTACGTTCTCCATCCCCGCCGGCGCCCGCGTCCTCGTGGACGAAGGTGACGTTGTCGCCCAGGGTAGCGAACTTGCTAAGATTCCTCGCCAGGCTGCCAAGACGCAGGACATTACCGCGGGCCTTCCGCGCATCTCCGAGCTCTTCGAAGCCCGTCCGCCGAAGGACGCTGCCGAAATCGCTAAGATTGACGGGGAAGTTGAATTCCAGCCTTCGATTCGCGGCAAGAAGCGCCTCGTCATTAAGGACTCCATCGGCCGCGAAGAGGAGCACCTCATCCCGCACGGCAAGCATATCATCGTCGCTGCCGGCGAAAAGGTGAAGCAGGGCCAGTGCCTGACCGAAGGCGCCGTCGACCCGCACGATATTCTCGACATCTTGGGCCAGTCCCGCGTCCAAGACTACCTCATCACCGAAATTCAAAAGGTGTACCGCTCGCAGGGTGTTGTCATTAACGACAAGCACATCGAAATCATCGTCTCGCGTATGCTCCGTAAGGTCCGTATCTCCGAGCCCGGTGACTCCGATTACCTCTGGGGCGAACAGGTAGACCGTACCACTCTGGCTGAAGTCAACCGCTCCATCCACGAGCGCGGTGGCCAAATCGCCGAGTACGAGCCGATCCTCTTGGGCATCACCAAGGCTTCCTTGGAGACTGAATCCTTCATCTCGGCCGCTTCCTTCCAAGAAACGACCCGCGTCCTCACCGATGCAGCTACGATGGCCAAGCGCGATATGCTGACGGGCTTTAAGGAGAACGTTATCATGGGTCACCTCGTTCCAGCTGGTACGGGCCTGCCCCTGTATCGTCGCATTAAGGTCAGCCCCACGGCCGAGTCCGCTGGCTAATAATTAGGTATAAATGCCTATAGGTTAAGTACTTATACAACCCCATCTCCCTCGCGGGAGGTGGGGTTGTATTTTACCCACTTGGAACATCGAGGGGTAGTTTGGGGGTTGATGGAACGCTCGGGTTGGGCTTAATTTTAAGCCTACTCCCCGATCATCCTATGTCTAAGGTCCGCTTCCTTGTTGCCGCTGCGCTTCTCTCCACGTCCGTTTCCGCTCACGCCGCTAATCTCTTCCCGACGTCTCCGTTGATTCAGATCGGCGATGACCTTGATATCCTCTTCGACTCCGCCGTCGCTTTGGAAGTCACCGATAACCTTTACTCTTCGGCGACGAAGACTGCCTCGACTTCTTGGACCGTGACCCCGGGCCTGACGCTCGAGTACGGCAAGGACTCCCCGCTCGCGCTGACTCTCTCGGCCAAGCGTGGATACGTTTACTTTAATAAGTCCAGCTTAGCCTCCCTAGAAGACTCTCGCGATAACCTCAGTGGCAACCTGCGCTACGCTCCCGGCGGCCCCTTGACGGTTAACCTAGATTCGTCCTATCGCGTCACTGCTCGTAATGACGAGCTGGCTGCGCAGGGCGTCAACAGCGTCCTCCTCGGTGCCACCCTGGTCCGTCAGTCCAACTACAGCCATAACCTTGATGTCGGCTATCAGCTGACCGAACGCACGAAGGTTAACGTCGGCTTCATTAACACCTATAACCACTACCTGAACCCAACGAAGCTGCGTTTCCCGTTCAGTGATGTGAACGACTTAAATTACGCTACCAAGAAGCTTAATCCGCTCTGGGACACCATCAATAACAACACGAATACCCTGACGGAGCTGAATACTAAGAGCATCCCGGTCAGTGTGGATTATCAGTCCCCCGGCGAAAAAATCACCTACGGCTTCAAGTACCAGCACGATATCACGGATTACGCCGCCGCCCCTTACTTCTCGCAAGCGGGTAATGGAACGGCCACGCCAGCAGCGGGCACCACCGTTCGCCCAAGCTTGCCCGCGCAGCAGCTCGTGAAGGATTTCTACGGCCTCACCGCCAAGGGCCAGGCGACCGAGTCGGGTAAGCTCAACGTCACCGCCAAGGTTGGCTATGCCGTCTCCAAGACCGACACTCAGCCCACCTCGAGCGACCCCTCCTACTCGGTGACCCTCTCGCACACGCTGACCGAAATGATCACGCAGACGCTAACCTTCTCGCGTGACACCACCGCTTCCTCCGCTGGCGGCATCACCGCTTCCAAGAACTACACCTATGGTGCGAACTTCAACGCGGCCACCGACCTGACGCTTAATCTGTCGGTGACCAAGAGCGATGTGCTCTCTGGCACGACCGGCGTCAATACGATGGTCTACACCTTCGGTGCGGACTATAAGTACAATTCCCACCTGAGCCTTCAAGCCGGGTACAACCTGACAGATTCGAAGATTCCGGCGTCCCCTTCGGCTAACTTCAAGGCCAATACCTTCACGCTCTCGGCTGCTTTCCGCTACTAAGGCGAAAGCCTCATGGCCAGCATAAGGGCGGACGGTCTGATTGACCGACCGCCCTTTTTCATGCATCTTTCCCCCATGTCCCACGGATTAACTTTCATCAGGCTCCTGGTCCTAATGGTCCTGGCTACCGTTCCGCTCTTCGCCGCGGAAAAGGAAGAGACCCTGCAGGTCGGGAAGCCGCGCGCCGAAGAGCCCGCTAAGCCTTCAGAAGTACCGAAGCCTGCCGAGGTTGCCACAAAATCTAGCTACTGCCTCCGTTCTCGCGATTTCATTCGCGTCGGTGTCATTAATGAAGCCGACACCCTCATCGAGCGTCGCATCAATCCCGATGGCACGATCGACATTCCTTTCCTTAAGACCTTGGTCCCGATTGCCGGCCTGACGATTACCGAGGCCCAAGCCGAAATTACCAAGCGCTTTCGCCGTTACTTTAAGGAGCCGCAGGTCGTCATCACCATTGTCAATTACGCTGAACGACGCGTCTATGTCTCCGGGTACGTCGGCAAGCCGGGCCCCGTGAATATTCCGCCCGAAGAAAACCTAACCCTAGGCAAGGCCCTTTCCATGGCCGGCGGTATCCTCGCCCGCGGCCGACGTTCCGACGTCGCCATTAAACGTATGCGCGACGGTAAGCTCGTGACGATCGTCAAAGACGTCCGAAAAATCGACTCCGGCGATGAGCCCGACTTCGTCCTCGAGGACGACGACGCCATCTACGTGGACGACAGCAAATTCTGAAACCTATGGCCGAAAAACCCCAGAAGCCTGAGGAAGATCAGGACGATTCCGCTTCCCGCGGCCGTGGCTACGGAAACTACGGAAACTACGGAAACTATGGAGGGGCTTACGGTGGCGGCTACGGCGCTGGCTACGGGCAGGGCGGTTACGGTCGCTATGGCGTCAAGGAGGGTGGCAACCCGCTTTACGCGTATATTGCGATGCTGCGCGAGCGCTTTTGGTGGCTCATCTTGGCCGTGCTTCTGGGCGTCACCATCGCCTTAGTCCTCACCTATCAGACGATGCCAGAGTACCGTGCGATCGGTAAACTGCGCGTGTTCCGCATGGCGCCGGACGTGACGGTGAATAACACTGCGGCAAATAATAACTTCAATATCACGACCAACGACGACTTCTATACCGCCGTCGAGTCCATGCGCAGCACAAGTATTATCGAAAGCGTGTCGCGCCAGCTCACGATTGACGAGAAGAAGCGCGTCATTGAGCCCTACCAGCAGGGCAATATCTTTAGCGGCCCGCTCTCCGAGCAGGAGGTTTTCGGCCGGCAACGGGTCGTCACCCCCTTGAAGTCGACCTTCGTGGTCGCCGTCGAATTCACCCACCCGAACCGTGAACTGGCCCGGCAGGTGGCCAGTATCTTCTGTAAGGCTATCCAAAAGAATAGCGAAGACGAGCGCCTGACCATCACCAACCCGCTGGTCGAGAAGCTACGGAGCGAAATCGACCTGATCGAGGAACGCCTTCGTAAACTGTCTGATAAGCGAAGCGACCTCATCAAGAGCCAGAAACTCCTTTCGATTGCCAAGGACACGACGACGCTGAACACCGAACGTGGCGTGTTGGTCCGTAACCGCGAAGACGCCCGTAAGCAAATTGATGAGTTGGAGATTATCTGGAAGCTGATCCTGGAGTATAAGAAGGCCAGCAAGGACCCCTATGATATCGCCCAAGTCCGCACGGATGAACGCGTCGCCGCCCTAGGTCCGAAGGTGACGGAACTGCGTGTGCTCGTGAGTACCATGGAGAAAAAATACACGGACGAGCACCCGACGCTCATCCAGACCCGGGCCCAGCTGGACCAGACCCAAAAGGAGCTGACGCAGGCGGTCGCTAACTCGGTCAATCGCATCCAAGCCTCCGTCCAGAACGCCCGTTCGAGCTACGACGCCATCGTCGCTAACCTCGAGCGCAAGGACGATGAAATCTATCGTCTGCAGGCCGCCAACAACGAGCTCGAGCGCGTCGACAAGGAAATCCGCGGGCAAGAGGAGTTTCTCGCCCGCCAGAAGCAAAACTACGAAGAACAGAAGCTCCGTTCTTCGACCTCCGGCACCAGCACTTCCATTAAGATCCAGGAGATGCCTTCCGTGGCCGATCGCCCGGTGAACAAGAATTACTACATGAACGCCTTGACCGGCATGGGACTCGGCCTCCTGGTCGGTTTCGGGCTCATCGTGCTGATGGGTTCCTTTGACGACCGTGTGAAGTCCGCCAAGGACGTGGAGATGGGCCTAGGTCTGCCTTTGCTTGGCACCGTGCCAAAGGTGACCGAAGCGGTGGGTCCGGATCGGGCGCTCTTGGCCCGCCAAGAGAAGGACAAGGTCGCGACCGAGGCCGTCCGGTCCATCTACTCCGCGATGAAGGTCAGCCCAGCGACGGCGAACAGCCGCGTCTTCTTGGTGACCTCCACGCGACCGGGCGAAGGCAAAACCTTCATCGCCACTAATCTGGCGCTCAGTTTTGCCCAACACGCGGAGCGCGTACTCGTCATCGATGCCGACTTGCGACTGCCCAATGTCGGTCCATCCCTTGGTTTCTCCGGCGACGGCGGCGTGAGCCGTTGGTTTAATGGCGAGATGACGTTGGACGAAGCCATCGTTCGCGACGTGGCTCCGGGCCTCGATGTCTTGCCCGTCGGCATGAGCTGCCGAAACCCGACGCAGGTTATTAATAACCCTAAATTCCTCGCCATGTTGGACGAGGTGAAGACGCGTTATGACCGCGTCTTTATCGACTCCCCGCCGATTGGCGCCGTTTCGGACGCGTTGCACTTAGTCCCGAAGGTCGACGGGGTCATCTACGTGGTCCGCTTTAACCTCGTGCACATGCGTAATGCGGGCGCCTGCTTGGCCCGTTTGGCCGAGACGGGCGTGCCGATTTTGGGGGCAGTCCTGAACCGGATGTCTATCCGGATGGCCTCGGTCTATACGGATTCCTACGACCCGGCTAATAAGAAGTATTATATAGATACCCAAGATTCGGACTCGTCCGGCTGAGCCCTTGCGGTTTCAATGAGCGGGTCGTCCTCCCCATGCGTTCCTTCCTTCTCTTGGCTTTGGGCTTTGCTTGTGTCGGCTGTGAAACCGTCCCGGGTACGGGCCGATCACAGCTCAACTTCGTCAGTAACTCCGAAGTCGCCAGTATGGCGGCCGGGGAATTCTCTAAGATGAAGAAGCTCCCGAACGATTCGCGACTTACCCAGATTCGTCGGGTCGGCCTAAGCATCGTCGCCGTCGCTCGCAAGGAAGACAAAAATGGCGTTCTCCCACCCGCCAACCAGTGGCAGTTCGCCGTCATCGACGATAAGTCGCCGAACGCTTTTGCGATGCCTGGAGGCAAAATCGGCTTCAATGTTGGGATGTTCCCCTATGCCAGCACTGACGATGATATCGCGGTGATCCTCGGTCATGAAGTGTCTCACGTGCTCTGCCAGCATAGTAGCGAACGCATTTCCCAAGGTCTACTGGTCCAGTTAGGTGCCGTTACGGTGGACGAGGCGACCAAGAATAAGTCGGCGCAGACCCGGCAGGCGTGGATGGCCGGTTTCGGCCTCGGTAGCCAGTTTGGTCTCCTCCTGCCGTTCAGCCGTTCGCATGAGTCGGAGGCCGATCACCTCGGCCTAACCTTTATGGCTCGTGCGGGCTATAATCCCGAAGCCGCCCCTGCTTTCTGGCAGCGCTTTGCTAAGGCCGGCGGGAATAAGCCACCAGAGTTTTTCTCGACGCACCCTGCGGACGACACGCGCGTGCGCCAGCTACAGGCCTGGATGCCTGAAGCGAAGGCACAAGCCCCGAAGAAGCCTTAAGCGGGCTTAGCGGCCGGCTCCGCGGACGGGGCAGGACAGGTAGACGCCGCGCGGATCGTTCAACGAGCGGATAGCCTTGAGGGTTTCCGCATGGCTCTTGAGGAAGAGCAGGGCAGGGTCCTTTGACTGGGCCCGTGCAAACAGTGGCATCTCGTTACCGTCTTCGGAAAGTAGCTTCTGGAGGATGTTTTCGCGCCCCGAGTGCAGGGCCGGCACCTGGATGATTTCGGCGTCCTTAATCTTCGCGAGCTCCTTGGCTTCGCGGATGGCGTCGCGGAGACCGCCGAACTTATCGACGAGGTGGTTTTCGCGGGCGTTGAGGCCCAGCCAGACCCGCCCTTGGGCAATCTCATGGACATTGTCGCGTTCCATCTTGCGGCCTTCGCTGACGACTTTGAGGAAGTCTTCGTAGACGCTATCCACGGTGGCCTGCACGACGGCCATCTCTTCAGGCGTCGCGACGTGGTCCATGTCGAAGAGGTTAGCGTAGCGGTTGGTCTTCACGCCGTCGGTACCGAGGTTCACCTTCTTGGCGAGTTCCTGATAGTTGAAATGTAGGCCGAAGACGCCGATGGAGCCCGTGATCGTCGAGGGGTCGGCCATGATCACAGAGCCACGGGCGGCGATATAGTAGCCGCCGCTGGCCGCGAGGTCGCCCATGGAGACGACCACAGGGATACCCTTGTCGCGGAGCAGGCCGACTTCTCGCGCGATGATGTCGCTCGCGAAGGCCGAGCCGCCTGGGCTGTTCACGCGCAGCACCACGGCACGCAGGAGCGGGTCGGCGCGGAGCTCACGGAGGTCGCGGGCCAAGCGGTCGCCACCGATATCACCACTGCCGCCCCAGCCATCGACGATTTCGCCTTCGGCGTAGACGATGGCGATGCGTTCGCCGCGGTGCGGGAATTGGACCTTATGGGCGTATTTAGCCAAGGAAATCTGGCGGAAGGATGTCCCTGATTCGTCGGGGCCTGCGCCAACCTTACGGAGTTCGGTGATGAGTTGGTCGCGCTGGAGGATGCCATCCACCAGCTTGAGGGTTTTTGCCTTTTCGGCGTTATAGATGCCGGCTTCATCGGCCGCACGGCGGAGCGAGGCCGTCGTGACTTTACGGGAAAGCGCCACGTCGTTCAGTAGCTTGTTCCAGACGCCATTGAGGAGGAGTTCGGTTTGTTCGCGGGCTGGGTCGCTCATCTTACCGCCAATGTAGGGTTCGACGGCAGATTTGTATTTGCCGACCTTGGTGACTTGGACGCCGACACCGAGCAGCTTGAGCGTTTCGCCGTAATACATGTGGTAAGACGCCAAGCCCTTGAGTTCGACTTCGCTCGCTGGGTGCATGTAAATCTTGTCTGCGGCGCTGGTGAGGTAGTATTCGCGTTGGGAGGTATTCTCAACCCAGCCGATGACGGGTTTCTTGCTTTCCTTGAACTTGACGATGGCTTGGCGTAGTTCGTTGAGCTGAACGATACCCGCTTCGATTTCTCCGGCAATAAGCAGACCCACGACGTTGTTATCCTTGGCGGCGAGGTCGATAGCTTCTAACGCACGGAGGAGGTCTACTTCGGGCAGCGGGCTGCCACCGAGTATAGAGCTGAGGCCGGGTGTCCCGTGAGCGGGGGTGTCGTTGATCGCCAGCCCATTGCCGATGACGAGCATCGTCTTGGGCTTCATGGCCACGGGGCTCGATTCGGGTTGGCTACCCGAGGAGCTGACGAGACCCACCATGAGCACGAACATCAGGAAGCAAAGTCCGAGTCCGGCGATGAAGGTGCCGACGGCAGAGGCGAGGACTGATTTGAAGAATTCTTTCATGGGATAACAGAGAGCGGTGTGCGGGGAGGAATTTATCTACCACTGTGCCTGGCTACTCGTAGTTCGCCAATCCAAAGTCGCCATTTTGTCACCCCTTTCCGCTGGTTTCCGTCGCTAGAGGGGGTTACCATTCCGATATGTCCGAGAATACTCATGAACAGCCCGGCGCAGTGACCGCTCGAAAAGCGCTGGCCATCAACCTGGACCGTTCCGCCTACGGGGTCTTCGCGGAAATCGGTGCTGGTCAGGAAGTCGTCCGGCATTTCTTCAAGGCGGGCGGCGCCTCGGGGACGGTCGCCAAGAGTATGTCTGCTTACGACATGCGGATCAGCGATGCCATCTATGGTCACCCCCAGCGCTATGTCTCGCGCGAACGCCTCGAGCAGATGATGGGGCATGAGTATGGCTTGTTGGTTGATCGCCTCGCCACCGAGCGCGGCGCCCAGACCCGTTTTTTTGCTTTTGCTGACACCGTGGCCACGACGCCGCACGATGGCAAAGGGCAGGGGCATTCCTGGATGGGCATGCGCTTTCAGTCGGAGCCGGGGGCGGCACCGAGCGACGTTATTCTGCACCTGCGCCTGTGGGATCGTGACGCTGGCCACCAGCAGGACGCACTCGGGATGGTCGGCGTGAACCTTATTCACGCGGCCTTACACCAGCGCTCTTCCATCGATGAATTCGTGCAGGCCATCATCGAGGACGTCGGGGCTGGTCGGGTGGAGGTAGACTTTGCGCATTTCAGCGGGCCGGCCTTTCCTGGCTTCGATAACCGTACGGCCTTGGTCCGGCTGGTGCGCCGCGGGCTCACCGATGCGGTGTTGTTCGATGAGCGCGGCCTCCCGGCCGTGGCGGGTGAGTTCTTTTACAAGAAGTCCGTCTTGGTCGCCCGTGGCACCTTCCGGCCCTTATCCTTGGTCAATGAAGACATGATCAGCTGCGCCCAGCGCGCGCAGCCACCGAGCGCTGACACTATTACGCTCTACGAAATGTGCGTGGGCCAAGAAAGTGCTTCCGAAGAGGAAATCGTCGCGCGCATCGGCCTAGTGGCCGCGGTGGGCCGACCTTTACTGGTGACTCGTCATCGTGGCTGGTATCGCCTGCCCGCCTACTTTCGTCTGCACACGGCGGGGGAGGTGACATTAATCGCGGGCATGAACAACCTCGTGGACCTCTTCAATCCTGCGCACTACACGCATCTCGAAGGCGGCGTGCTCGAGGCTTGCGGGCGTCTATTTAAGGATGGCGTTAAGGTCATGGTTTACCCGATGCGCGGGGACCAGCTGCGTCGGCTGATTTCGGATCCGGTCGCCTGCTTGGTTTGTTTTCCGGAAACCTATCAGGTCGCCCTCGATGCAGTCGTCACGGCGGCCGACGTGCAGGTCCGGCCCAAAGTCGCTGGCCTCTTTGAACACCTCCGTAATAATGGTTTCCTCATCCCCATCACGGGGGCCAGCCCCGCCGCCTTGGCTTGCCAGCCGCGCACCTTGGCGGAGCGCATCCGCCAGGGGTTTGTGGGCTGGGAGAAGGAAGTGCCGCCGGCAGTGGCGGTGGAAATTAAGCGTTCGAAACTGTGGTTTTCCTGAGTTAAACGACGGCCGGAGGTTGCAGGCGCACCGGAAGCCCTCACGGTGAAAGCCTCTTATGGTGCCTTTGCCGTCTTCCTTACCCGCTGAATCTGACACGGAACTCTCGCTGTCAGTCGAGCGTGCCTATCGGGAAGTCGTGGTCGTCGATCGGCTGGGGGCCCTCTGGTCGCTGATTTTGGCGAAATGCTTTTTGGCGCAGTGGGCGATTGATAAGTTCGTCATGCCGATCAGCGGACTCCGTTACATCTGGTCCCTGACGTTGGCGATGGCCGTCATCGCCACGGTGCTTTATCTCCGCGCCCACCGCGCCCAGTTTGCACTCTTCCCGCATCAGTTTCGGGTCAGCTCCGCGATCTTAGGCGGTTTGTTGGTCGCCCAAGGTTTTCTGCTCTACACGCATTTGGTCCTTGGGCATCTCTCCGCGGCGGCGACCGCTGGGTTGGCCGCGGCCCTCTTCGGCGCTTGGTCGCTTGCTCGGGCTGGCCTGAAGCGGGCACCGGAACCCTTGGTGGGTGCCTTGCTCTGGTGGGGCTTGGCGGCGACCGCCTTGACCGGCGTTAACGCCGATGCGCTCCTGTGGGTCGGCCTCGGTTTCTTCTTTGCGCAAGCCCTCCCGGGCTTCATGTTGGCCCGTCGCCTCGAACGCTCGGCCCGAATCTGACTTAGGCGACTTCGGCGCTTTTACCGTTCAGTCCGTTGAGCATGAGTGCCATGAAGCGCTTCATGGCTGGGGTCAGGACGCGTCCTTTACGGTGTAGGATAGCCAAGGGGCGAGCCACGCGCCGGTCGCGGAGGCGTAACTTCACGAGCGTGCCTTGCTCGATCTCGGATCGAATAGTGCCTTCGGGGACGAGCGCCACGCCGGCATCGACTTCCACCGCGCGCTTGAGCGTCTCGATATTGTCGAACTCCATCGTCGGTTCGAGCTCGATACGCTGCTCGCGGAAGAATTGGTCGAGTGCCTTGCGGGTCGGGATATCCTGGTCGAAACCGATGAACTTACAGCCCTGCAGATCGGCGAGATCGATTTCCTTTTTCGAGGCGAGCTTGTGCTTGGGGGCGCAGATGGCGACGAGCTGGTCTTCCATGAAAGGAATGATTTCCACTTGGCGATATTTCTGTGGGAAGGCCACGAGGCCGAAATCGACGGCGCTCGAGACGACGTCTTCGTAGACAAGGTTCGAGCGACGGTATTCGATGCGCACATTGACGTGGGGGAACTCCTGCATGAAGCGCTTCACGTAGGGGGGCAGTTCATGGAGGCCGATCGAGACGATGGTAGAGACGTGAACGGTGCCGCTGACGACCTTACGCATTTCCTGCATCTCGCTGGCGACCTGTTCGTAGCGGTTCAGGATGTCCTTGGAGGCTTCGTACAGGCTCCGGCCTTCGCGGGTGAGGCGAAACTGCTTCTGGCTGCGGTCCACGATGAGGACGTTGAAATGCTTCTCCATTGACCGGAGTTGCTGGCTGACGGCCGACTGGGTGATGGCGTTCAGCTTGGCGGCCTTCGAAAAGCTTTCGTTGTCGACCAGGTCCCGGAAAATCTTGAGGTTCTCGATGTGCATGGTGAGCGTTCTTAGATTACTAAATCTAATGGAAAGTGCCTTCAAGTGTAGAAGGGCTAATTCAGAGCTCAAAATCGACTGTTTTAAACGAATAGCAGGCGTTGACTCCAAGGAGTTAGGGTGTTCATACTGCTCAAATGGTCACCTACGACCAGTTTACCACCCATTGCGAGGCTGTTTTGGGGCGAATGGCTCAGGCCTGCCAGGCTTGCGGGCGCTCACCGTCTTCGGTGCGGCTGTTGCCGGTAACCAAAACCCATCCCTTTGAAGCCGCCGAATATGCCCACCGCTTTGGTTTGGCGGCCGTGGGGGAGAATCGGGTGCAAGAGGCCCAAGTAAAGCGTCCTCAGTCGCCCGCTGGGCTGCGTTGGGAGCTGATTGGGCACCTCCAGTCTAACAAAGCGAAACAGGCCCTCCAAGCCTTCGACGTGCTGCAATCCGTCGATTCTGCTGAATTGGCTGCTCGCTTGGGACGTATCGCCACCGACCTCGGCCTGACTCGCGAGGTTTATGTGCAGGTTAACTCTGGGGACGACCCCGCTAAGTTCGGGTGCGACCTAGCCGAGGCCCCCGCGGTGCTCGAGGCCTTGCTGCCCCACCGGTCCCTCAACGTCGTTGGGCTCATGGCCATCGCCCCGCTGTCAGATGATCCGGCGGTCGCCCGGCGGACCTTCGCCGAGCTGCGCCGTTGTCGGGACGACCTGGAGACGCGCTTCGGCGTGAAGTTGCCCGAGCTTTCGATGGGTATGAGCGGTGACCTTGAAATCGCCATCGCCGAGGGTTCGACGTGCGTCCGCGTCGGCTCCGCCCTCTACGGCTCTCGCCCGGTGTTATGATTCGACGCCTCAACATTCGTGACCTCGCCTTGATGGATCGGGCGGAGCTGGAGTTAGGCGCCGGCTTCACCGTGGTCACGGGTGAGACGGGCGCTGGCAAATCCGTGCTACTCGGTGCCTTATCTTTACTCGCTGGCCATCGCGCAGCGAAGACGGTCGTGCGTAAGGGGGCCGAAGAATGCGTCGTCGAGGCGGAGTTCGAAATCGGCGAGGACCCGCGCTTCGATGTTTTACTACAGGAACTCGATTTACCGGTTTGCGATGAGGGCTTGCTACTGCTGAAGCGCTCGGTCCATGCGAGCAAGGCCGGACGTATCTCCATCAACGGAGGGTCGGCCACGCTGGCGCAGCTGCAACAGCTCGGCGAACTCTGGATTGATTTCCACGGGCCCGGCGAGCCGCAGAAGCTGATGCGCGCCGAGACGCAACTGGCAATGCTCGACCTGCATGCCGGCCTCGGCAAAGGCTTAGCCACCTATCGTGCTGGCTGGCGCCAGCGCTTGGGCCTACTGCGCGAGGCCGACGAGGCCGCTGGTGCAGAAAAACTTTCCGAAGACGAGGAAGCGTTCCTGCGTTCACAGTTGGAAAAGCTAAATTCACTGGATTTATCCGACGACGCGGTGGCCAAACTGGACCGCGACCATGCCCGGGCTTCGCGCGCTCAGGAACTGGGCGCCTTGCTGGGGCAACTCGATGCGGGCTTAGGCGCCGATGGCCTTGGGGAAGTGCTGCCCAAGTTACTCAAGGCCTCCGATGACGTCTCCCGGATCGACAATGAGTCCACGGCGCTCCGCGATCGCCTCAATGCGCTCGCCGCGGAGGCCGAAGATATCCGCGCCGATTACGTGCGCCTCGCCCGCGGTCTGTCCGAAGACGACGAGTCGGTCGGAGAGCTGGAGGCCAAGATGAACCTGTGGTTGGAATTCCGCCGTAAGTATGGCCCAGGGGCGGCCAACGTCAGAGCCAAACGGGAGGGCATCGCCCAGCGACTTTTGTCCCAAGGAGATGTTGAGGCGCGCGTGGCCAAACTCCGCGCTGAGGCAGCCCAAGTGGAGAAGGAACTGCGCAAGCAGGCCGACGCCTTGCACGCGGCGCGGGCGAAGGCCGCCGAGAAGCTGGCCGGTGCCGTCCGTAAGATGCTGGGTGCGCTGGGCTTCAAGAAGGCGGATCTGCGCATTGCGGTCGCCGCCGCGGAATTAGGTCCGCAGGGCGCGGATGCGGTGCGTTTCCTCTTTTGTCCGAATGCGGGGCAAGACTTACTGCCGCTCGATCAAATCGCCTCCAGTGGTGAAGCCGCCCGCGTAATGTTGGCGCTGAAGACGGTGCTCGCCGCGGTCGATCAGACGCCGGTGCTGGTCTTTGATGAGGTCGATGCCAACGTCGGTGGGGAAATTGGCGCGCAAGTCGGCCGCGAGCTCGCCGCCCTCGGTGCCGCTCACCAAGTCTTCTGCGTCACCCACCTCCCGCAGGTCGCCGCCTTAGGGCATGCGCATTTGGTCGTCACGAAAACGCAGGACGAGCGCTCGACGACCGTAGCCATCGCCCCCGTCCATACTAAGCGAAAAGAACGGGAATCGGAACTGGCCCGGATGTTAGGTGATCGTGCGAGTAAGGTGGCCTTATCGCACGCCCGCGAGCTACTGGCGTCTGCCGAGGGGTAATCAGCGCTGCACAAACCGATCGAGCCGGAGTCGCCGAATAACCCGGAGGCCAATGGCCGCGGCCCAAGGCTTGGGTAGGCGTGCGCTGAACATGCCCAGGAGGCGGTTCTTCCAGCCTGGGATAATCTGCGGACGCGACTTAGCCATCGCGTAGAGTGACTCAGCCACGCAGTCCTCCGCGGTCTGGCCACCGAGGCCAGTGGGGCCAGAGAAACCCGCTGCCTTGGAGAAGTTGGTCGAGACGGGCCCTGGGCAGATGGCGACGCAGCGCACGCCGTAGGGCTGCGCCTCCGCGTCGAGCGCGATGCTCCAGTGCAGCATGAAGGCTTTCGTCGCCGCATACGTCGTCATCAAGGGCGTCGGTTGATAGCCAGCGAGCGAGGCGACGGTCGCGACTTGGCCGCCGCGACGTTTGAGTTCAGCCCACAGCAGCCCGGTGAGCTGCACTGGTGCGCGCACGTTGACGTCGACCATCTTTAAGGTGTGGTCGAGCCCCGGCGCGGGGAACTCCCCATAGGCGCCGAAGCCGCTGTTATTAACGAGCAGTATTCTGCCTTCGCTGGGCATTAGTTTATGTAATTCACGGACAACGTCCTCCACTTGAGTGGGTTGAGAGAGGTCGCAAGTAAGGTGAGTCAACTTACAGGTATTTGGCACCCCCTCAGGTGGGGTGCGGGAAAGGTTGAACACGGCCGCACTGGTCCCAGAATTATAGATGCGCGAGAGAATCGCGCGACCGATGCCGGAGGATGCGCCCGTTATGATCACACAGGAAAAACTCTTGAGGAAATCATCGATGGTCTGGTTCTTTGACATGGAAGCAGGTTCTCACGCCCAACCCCAAAACACAACACACATGAGCATTGCTCCGGTAGTCGTGACCGGGGTCCATATGGACCTCACCGACGCCCTGAAGGATACGGTGTGCGCCAAAGTCGAAAGACTGATGCGCCACAACCCGCGGATTATCCGCGTGCACGTCGAGCTCGTTTACAACCGCAGCCGTGACCACAGCCGCGAGTTCGCTGCCCAAATCCGGTTGGAGTTAGCGGGCCCGGATATCGTGGTCCGCGAGGAATCCGAGGATTTGTACAAATCCATTGATATTTTGATCGATAAGGTCGATCGCCAACTTCGCCGCCGCCATCGCCTAGAGAAAGAGAAGCGGAATCACCCAAAGCCAACGGACCTCGGCGACCTGGGACGGGCGGCGTAAGGACGGTGCCGGCTAGCGTAAAGGTCAGTCAGTGGCAGAGTCGGTTTAAGACGGTCCAATCAGTCGGATAGTCAGCATCAGCCGACAGTCAGACGGAACCGGCAGTCAGAAACAGGATAAGCCAGTGAACCTCGGCCGATAGCGCAGAAGGTGAAGTCTAAGAAGGTTATGGACCCCGGTTGCCGCAAGGTGGCCGGGGTCCTCCTTTTGGTGGGGCCGAGCGGTTCTCGGCTCGCCCTCGGGGACGGGCAGGCTTTTATGCCCGTATGCGGATTTATTTCATGGGCATCTGCGGCACGGCGATGGGCAACGCCGCTTTGTTGATGCGTTCGCTGGGTCACGAAGTGCGGGGTGCCGACACGGGCGTCTATCCGCCGATGTCCGATCACCTCCGTGCCGCCGGCATCGAGATCTTGGAAGGTTGGTCCGCAGAACGCTTGGCCCAGCTCAAGCCCGACCTCGTTGTGGTCGGCAACGTGGCGTCCCGCGGGCACCCTGAGGTCGAGTGGTTACTGGAAGCCCGCACGCAACCGTACGTCTCCTTGCCGGAGCTCCTGCGCACCCGCCTCCTGAACGATCGCCGTAACATTGTTGTCGCCGGTACGCATGGGAAGACAACGTCCACCTGCATGGCGGCGGTCCTGTTGCAGGCCAACGGCGCAAGCCCTGGGTGGCTCGTTGGTGGGGTGCCCCGTGACCTCCCCGACAGTTCGCATCCCGGTAAGTCCGGCGGACCGTTTGTCATCGAGGGCGACGAATACGACACAGCCTTTTTCGATAAGCGCAGTAAGTTCATCCAGTACCTGCCGCACGTCCTCGCTATTAATAACTGCGAGTTCGACCACGCCGACATCTTCCGCGACCTCGACGATGTCCTACGCACGTTCTCGCATGTCATCCGCATTGTCCCGCGCGACGGCGCCATCGTTGCCAATGGCGATGACGCCAACGTCCTCGGCCTAGTAAAGAACGTGACGTGGGCCCCGGTGATTCGCGTTGGAACCGGCGCCGGCAACGATGCGGTCATCGCCGATTTTCAAGAGACCTCCACGGGCTCGTCCTTCACGCTTCTTTGGAAGGGGCAGGAGTGGGGGCGCGTGCAGTGGGCCTTGCCTGGCTTGTTTAATGCCCGCAATGCCGCCATGGCCGCGGTTTCCGCCGGCCTTCTGCTCGATCGCCAAGACCCGACCAAACTTAAGCTCGACGCCTTGGCGAAGTTCCAAGGGGTCATGCGCCGTCAGCAGGTGCTCATTGACCGTGCCGATCGCGTGGTCATCGAGGATTTCGGTCATCACCCGACGGCCCTGAAACTCACGTTGGAATCGTTACGCGCCCGTTATCCGCACCATCGCCTCGTCGCTTGCTTCGAGCCGCGTAGCAACACCGCCGCCCGTAAGGTCATGCAGGATGCCTTTCGCGATGCGCTCATGCTTGCGGACGATGTCTATCTCGCACCGGCCCATCGCGCCGACACGCTCGGCGGCGAAAGCTTTGACAGCACCGGCGTGGCTCAGGCCATCACCGCTTCGGGTCGACGCGGTTTCGCCCCGGCTTCGAACGACGCTTTGCTAGAAGCATTACGCCTGCACACCGCGGAAGGCCTGGGTCCACGTTGTATCGTTTTCTTCTCAAACGGGGCCTTTGGCGGTATTATCAAGAAGTTCGCCTCTTGACGCGCAGTCGCTCAGCGTCCGCCGGCGAGTCCGTGAATGACCGAGGCGGCTTGAGCGTCGTGGGCGATTTGAGCCTGCAGCGCTGAGAGATTTGCGAACTTCTGTTCGTGCCGGAGGAAGTGTAACCAGCGGATGCGTACGGCAGCGCCCGTCGTCGGTATCGGGCCGGAGGCACGGAGGATATGCGTCTCAAGGAGCGGCTCCACCGGCCCGCTTTCGACCGTCGGCCGAAGCCCCCAATTAGCGACGGCAGGTTCGGCGAGGCCATCGGCATTCACGAGTTCGACCGCGTAGACGCCGAGGGCAGGGCGCAACTCTGGGTTCCACGGTAGGTTTAGGGTAGGGAAGCCAATGGTGCGACCGAGGCGTCGGCCATCGATGATCGTGCCCGTGGCTTCATAGGGCCGGAGTAGCATGCGGTTGGCCAAGGCGAGGTCGCCGTGACGCAAGGCGGTACGGATACGTGAACTGCTCACGGCCACGCCCTCGAGCGCGACGGGTTCGACGAGATGAACGGCGAGCCCGAGTTTGCCGGCATCACGTACGAGCGACTCGCCGTCCCCCGTACGGCCTTGCCCGTAACGGAAGTTTGTCCCGACGTGGACCGAGCGTAAGCCTTTGAAGTGATGCAAGAGCCAAGCAGGGAAGTCCACGGCTTCCATCGCTGCATGTTGCAAGGTGAACTCTTGGTGGTGGATGAATTCGGCCCCAGCCTCGGTCAGGCGCTCGTCTTTCTGCGTGCGATTAAGAATGAGCGGGACCGCCGATTCCGGCCGCAGGACTTTGCTCGGATGCGGCTCATAGGTCATGACCCCGACGCTGCCATGGGCTTGGCGGGCGGCGGCCCGCGTAGAGTGGAGGACGGCCCGATGGCCGAGGTGCACCCCGTCAAAGGCACCAAGCGCCAGGTGGATGCTCGGGGTGTGGCTCATCCCAAGGCGATACTCGGCACAGCTTCGTGCACAGGAATCAAACACGCGACGAGCTGTTCGCGGGTCATCGCCCCCAGTTCCATCAGGGTCTTCGACCGGTCGACGTGCAGGTTGCCTGAGAGCGTGCGGCGGAGCATGGTGAGGTGCGCCCCTGGGCCGAGCTTACGTCCGAGGTCATAGGCGATGGTGCGCACATACGTGCCCTTGGTGCAATGCACGCGGAAGTTGAGCCGGGGGCTCTCCCAGGCGAGCAGTTCGAAGGCGTCGATGCGGATAAAGCGTAGCTCGCGTTCGACTTCGATGCCCTTGCGCGCGAGCTCGTAGAGTTTCTTACCGCCAATCTTTTTAGCCGAGTGCATCGGCGGAAGCTGATGCTGGTCGCCCAGCATCGTGGCCATCGCGGCCGCGACCTCGACCGGCGTTAATTCTGGTACTAGGTTAGTCTCGGTCGTTGCGCCGTCGGCGTCCTGAGAATCCGTGACCACGCCAAGCGTGGCTTCGCCGAAGTATTCCTTTTCCTGCGACATCAAATATTGCGAGGCCTTGGTGGCCTTGCCCACGAGGATGATGAGTAGGCCCGTCGCCATCGGATCGAGCGTGCCAGCGTGGCCGACCCGGCGGGTCTGGTAGAGCCAGCGGACCTTGTCGACGACGTCGTGCGAGGTGATGCCTTGTGGCTTGTCGACCAGCAGGACGCCTTCGGGTTCAGGGAGTCCGTCGCTCATTGGGCGGAATGCTCGCGGTAATGTTCGGCCACGATGCCGATGATGCGGGCCCGGTCCTTGGCCAGGGTGCAGCCGAGCATATTGAAGCCAGCGGCTAGGACATGGCCACCGCCGTTCAGTTTGCCGGCAAGGAGGTCGAGGCGAAGGCGTGGGTCGCGGCCACGTAGGCTGCCGCGAACACCGTCATGGCCTTCTTCCATGAGCACGGCAATCTCGACGCCCTCGACCGAGCGGGGGAATTCCACGAGGCCTTCTTTATCTTCTTTCGTGGTGCCTGTCGCGGCGTAGTCAGCCTGGGTGAGTTCGCCGGAGCAGATCTTGCCGTCTTCGTGAAATTGAATTGAGTTGAGGAAGCGCTTGGTGAGTTCGAGTTTGCCGCGGCTTTCGTGTTCGAAGACGAGGAAGTTAGTCTCCGCCGGGTTCGCACCGCGTTCAATTAGTTCGGCGGCCAAGGCGAAAACTTCGGTGGTCGCACTGGCGTAACTGAATCGCCCGGTGTCGGTCACGATGCCGAGGTGCAAGGCCTTGGCCGTGGCGGCGTCGCAGCCCAGGTTATGGCGGAGCGCGCCGTAAGCGAGGACGTGGCAGGTGGCCGCCGCGGTTTTCACCACGATGTTGTGCTGGGCATAGCCTGGATTCGATGCGTGGTGATCAATGTTACCCCAAAGCTTGCCCCCGAACTTGTCCAAGAGGTCGGGCCCAATGCGAGACGCATCGGCACAGTCGACCGCGACAGCCACCCGGCCATCTGGGACATATTGCTCACCCGTTAAGAAGGTGACCCCTTGGGCGTAAGATACCATGTTCGGGGGGACTCGATCGCGGTTGACGCAGATGCTGTCGATCCCCGCCGCGAGCAGGATGCGGCAGAGGGCGACTTGGGAGCCGATGCAGTCGCCATCGGGCCGCATGTGCCCTAATACGGCCACTTTCTGGCCTTGGAGGCCTTGGACGAGCCCCCGGAGGGCAGGTCCGGCTGCTTGCATGCTGATTCCCATAGTGTTGTGAGGAAGAAACCAGCCCGCCCGACCGCTGGCAAAGGCAAAAGGCGAGGTTATTTACAATGTAGGGTCCCCGCTTGATGCCCCGAATGGCTTGGGCATAGTATCTGCTTAACAGGCTCTCAAGCCCACCCCACCACCCATCCCATGGACAAGGACAAGAATAACAACAATTTCACGCCCCGCGCCCGTAAGGTCGTGGAGCTCGCCCGGGCCGAAGCGCGCCGATTCAACCACAACTACGTCGGGACGGAGCACATCCTGCTCGGCCTGATCAAGTTGGGTGAAGGCGTGGCCGTCAATGTCCTCGGCCGGATGGGCCTCGACCTGAAGAGTGTCCGCTCTGCCGTCGAGAAGCAGGTGGGCCAAGGGCCGGAGGAAGCTAAGGCTCCCGACACCATTCCGCTCACGCCGCGTGTGCAGAAGGTCATGGCTCATGCCGTGACGGAAGCCCGCAGCCTCGGTCACGCCTACGTTGGCACCGAACACATCTTGCTGGGCCTCCTGAAGGAAGGGGAAGGCGTCGCTGCCCGTGTCCTCCAGCAGCTTGACGTCGACCTCGAGCGCTGCCGCAAAGAAATCCTCGCCGACATCGACCCCAACGCTTCCGTTGAGGGCGAAAGTAAGTCGGAAGACACTCCGCCGGAGGAGAAGTCCGATGGCGAAGATACGCCGCCGCCGCGTCGCTCCGGCGAAGAAAGTGGGCGCCCCGGTCGGGGCGAGCGTCTCTCGTTGCTGAAGACTTTTGGCCGCGACCTCACCGAGATGGCCCGGGCCGGCGAACTCGACCCGGTCATCGGTCGAAAGGAAGAAATCCGCCGGGTGGTGCAGATCCTCTGCCGCCGGACGAAGAACAACCCTGTCCTCATCGGCGAAGCTGGCGTCGGTAAGACTGCCATCGTCGAAGGCTTGGCCCAAGAAATCGCCTCCGGCATTGTTCCGGAAATCCTGCTCGACCGCAAGGTCGTGACGCTGGACCTCGCCCTCATGGTCGCAGGCACCAAGTACCGCGGCCAGTTCGAAGAGCGCATCAAGGGAATCATGGATGAGATCAAGCGCGCTAAGAACATCATCTTGTTCATCGACGAAATGCACACCATCGTGGGTGCAGGTGCGGCCGAAGGCGCGATGGATGCCTCCAATATCCTCAAGCCGGCGTTGTCCCGCGGTGAAATCCAGTGCGTCGGTGCGACGACCTTGTCCGAATACCGTAAGCACATTGAGAAGGACGCCGCTCTGGAGCGTCGCTTCCAGTCCGTGAAGGTGGACGATCCGTCGCCAGACGACGCGGTGCTCATCCTGCGTGGTATTCGTTCGAAGTACGAAGACCACCATAAGTGCGAATACACCGACGCCTCCATTGAGGCCGCGGTTCGCCTCTCGCACCGTTACATCACTGCCCGCCATCTCCCAGATAAGGCCATCGACGTGATGGATGAAGCCGGCGCCCGCGCCCGTATTCGTTCGCTGAACCTACCGCCTGAGCTCGACAAGGCTCAGGCTGATATCGACGCAGTCGTGCTCCAGAAGGAGGACGCTTCCCGTCACCAGAAGTTCGAGGAAGCCGCCAATCTGCGCGACCAGGAGAAGAAGCTCCGCGCCAAGCGCGAGAAGATGCTCGAAGAGTGGCGCAAGAAGCGCGACGAGAAGCGCATCATCGTCGACGAAGATGAGATGCTCCACATCGTCGCCGATTGGACGGGCGTCCCGCTCAACCGCATGGAGAAGAAGGAGACCCAGAAGCTCCTCGACCTCGAGACAGACCTGCAGGGTAGCGTCATTGGTCAGGAACGAGCCTGTGAAGTCATCGCCCGCGCGTTGCGCCGCTCCCGCGCCGACCTGAAGGACCCGCGTCGTCCGATTGGTTCTTTCCTCTTCCTCGGCCCGACCGGCGTCGGTAAGACGCTCTTGGCCCGCACCCTCGCAGAGCGTATGTTCGGCGAGAAAGAAGCGATTATCCAAATCGACATGTCCGAGTACATGGAGAAGTTTACGGTCTCCCGTATGATCGGTTCGCCGCCTGGTTATGTCGGCCATGACGAAGGCGGCCAGCTGACTGAACAGGTCCGCCGGAAGCCATACTCCGTGGTGCTCTTCGACGAAATCGAAAAGGCCCACCCCGACGTCATCCAGCTGCTCTTGCAGGCCTTGGAAGACGGTCGCCTGACCGATTCGCTCGGCCGCGTGGTCGATTTCCGTAACACGATTATCATCATGACGTCCAACGTTGGCGCTGATGTGCTGCAGCGTAATAACTCCGTGGGCTTTGATGTCGGCGTGGATTCCACCCGTGACTACGAGAAGCTTAAGGAGCGCATCATGGAAGAGACCAAGCGCGCCTTTAAGCCAGAGTTCCTCAATCGCCTCACCGATATTATCATCTTCCAGCAGCTCGCGAAGACGCACATGACCAAGATCGTCGACATCGAAGTCGCCAAGGTCGCCAAGCGCCTCCTCGACCTCGGCGTGAAGCTGGTTGTCAACGAAGCCGCCCGTGGATACCTCGTCGATAATGGTTGGGACGAGAAGTACGGTGCCCGCCCGCTCCGCCGCGCGGTCGAACGCCTCCTCGAAGATCCGTTGGCCGAATCCATCTTACGAGACGACTATAACAAGGAAGAGCCGGTCATCGTCTCGGTGGGCGAGAAGGGCCTAGTCTTCACGCAGAAGAAGTCGGGTGCTGATACCGAGCCCAAGGCTTAATGTCGGGTCGCTTGGTCACTGCAGGGCTCCTGGGCGCGACCGCGGTCGCCCTCGGGGCCTTCGGTGCCCACGGACTGAAAGACCGCTTGGCCCTCATTCCCGAGGCCGCTGGCTGGTGGCAGACCGCGACGTTCTACTTGCTATCGCACGCGTTGGCCGTCGGGGCAATCGCCTCGCCCTCGGCTTGGCCCGCTCGCCTCTGGTCGGCGGGAGCGTTAATCTTCGCCGCAACCTTATATGCGATGGCCTTGGGCGCACCGCGTTGGCTCGGTGCCATCACGCCGCTGGGTGGCACGCTGCTGATTGCCGGCTGGCTAAGCTTAGCTTGGGTCGCGCGCCGCCGCTAAGCCTTGCCACGAGGTTTTGACTTCCCCGGTTCGACAGGTTGGGATGCTGTATGCCCCATTACCACGTCAGCCGTGCAGGTGAGCAACTCGGTGTCTTTCCGCAGGAAGATGTGCTGGCGAAGCTTAGCCGTGGCGAGTTACTGCCCAGTGACCTTGCCTGGGCGGAAGGTATGTCTAGCTGGCAGCCGTTAGCCTCGCTCTTTCCTCCATCCCATGGTGTCCCGCCGCCCGTGCCCCCCGCGTCGGTGGATTACGCTCTTTCCATGGTCCTTCCGATTAACCGCTCGGGCTGGGCCATCGCTGCGGGGTACTTGGCGTTATTCTCGGTCCTCTGCTTGCCGGCGCCGTTCGCACTCTTTTGTGGCATCATGGCCCTGCGTGACCTGAAGCGTCAGCCGCACCTCCAAGGCGCCGGCCGGGCCTGGTTCGGTATCGTCATGGGGGCCATCGGCACGCTGTTTTTCGTGCTGGCCTGTGCAAGCTTCGTACTCAAGGGGCTTAGATAATGACGCCCGCTGAGTTAAAACAATCGGCCCTGAAGGATGCGCGACCTCCGGTTGGTTTAAACGATGCCGCAGTGTCTCTTTGGTATCTCAAGAAGGGCGATTGGGAGAAGTCTCATAATATCGCGCAGGATATGGATGATGACCATGGCGCATGGATCCATGCGCTCCTACACCTCGTCGAAGGCGACCTCAGCAACGCCCGCTATTGGTTTGCGGAGGCGGGCCGTCCGGCGGTGAAGCCCGCCCAGTCCGATGCCCTCTGGGACGAAATCGCCACGGATGTCTTGGCCTAGTCTTTCGCTCCGCTTGCATCTGGTCAGACTCCGCTTACGGTTTCGTCATGCGCCTCTTCCTTGCCTTAGCTACCTTTCTAACCCTTTCCATGCACGCCGCCGAATCCCCCAATCTACTAACCATTCCACTCAAGGACATCGACGGGAAGGAGATGACCCTCGCGGCTTACCAGGCCAAGGTCGTCTTGGTCGTCAACGTTGCTAGCGAATGTGGTTATACCGCCCAATACGAAGGCCTCGAGGCTCTCTACCGCAAGTACAAGGCCAAGGGCCTCGTCATCGTCGGCGTGCCTTGTAATGACTTTGGTGGCCAAGAGCCTGGCACCGAGGCGGAGATTAAGAAATTCTGTTCCAGCCGTTTCCAGGTCACTTTCCCTCTGACCAGTAAAGTCAGTGTGAAGGGCAAGGCCGCCCATCCCTTGTTCGTCGCGTTCACGGGTAAGGAAGCTGGCCACCCCGGTCCCGTGTCTTGGAACTTCAATAAGTTCCTCGTTGGAAAAGACGGCAAGCTGCTCGCCCGCTTTGATTCGTCCGTTGCGCCGGAGTCGGCCGAACTTCAAGCCGCGATTGAGAAGGCGCTTAAGTAAGCCTGCCTGACGTCTTAAACTGGCCAGAGCAGCTTGGCGATTAACGCCAAGACAACCACGAGGAAAGCCCTGCGGATGAGCCCGGCGCCGTGCTTGAGTACAAGCCCAGTGCCGAGTCGCGCGCCGATGAGTTGGCCGCCGACCATCGCCAAAGCGACCCAAGGGGCGACGTGTCCGAGCCAAGCAAACACCACGAGTGAACCGAGGTTACTCGCGAGGTTCACGACCTTGGTGAAGGCGTTGGCGCGCGTGAGTTCCTGGCCCAGCAGGGTCACCAAGACCAGAATCCAGAAGGCTCCCGTGCCTGGTCCAAAGAACCCATCGTAGAAGCCGAGCGTCAGGCCGAAGATCCACGAGAAAAGAACGGCATCCATCCGCGCGCGGGTTGTCGTCGAGCCCAGCCGTGGGCTGGCGATCACATACACGACCACCGCGAGGAGCATCCAAGGAATCGCTTTCTTCAGGGCATCGTTGCCGACGAGCGTGAGGACGTAGGCCCCGCCCATAGAGCCGAGAAAAGAAAGCAGTGCGGCCAGCCGAACCTCTGCCCATTGGACGAGTCCGGCCTGCGCATAGCGGCTCACAGCGATAGCGGTACCAAAGGAACTCTGGGCCTTGTTCGTCCCGAGCGCCAACTGTGGAGGCAGTCCCGCCCAAAGTAAGGCCGGTACGGTGATGAGCCCGCCGCCGCCGGCAATGGAGTCGATGAACCCGCCCAGGAGCCCCGCTCCGAAGAGCAGCACGTAGACGTGAGGGGCGAGGTCCATAGCTAGGGCATAGGTCGATGGCGGGTTTGGGTCAACGCGCTCATTTCGGCTTTATACAGGTAGCCCTAAGCATACGCTCTCCCCATGACTCCCCAGCCCTCTCCGACGTCACGCGTCCGGCTCGGCTTATTGCTGGGATTAGTCTTCACCCTTGGTGTTGTGTTAGTCGGCCTACGCTTCCTTGGTCGACGCGCTGAGATTGCTACGCCGGTGGCGAAGCCGACGCAGGCATCTTCCGCACGACGTCAGGTGAGTGCCATCCCGCGCAGCTCTGCATCCCTTCAGTTAGACGAGACAAAGAACGTTTGGCCAGATGCCCCGGAGGTCACGCCGACGTCGTTGCGGCGCTTGGACGACCAAGTTTTCGAAAAGGTATTAGCCATGGCTACGGAAATGCAGCTCGCTGACACGACCAGATTTTTAGGCTTTTCCGCGCGCGCGGAAGTCGTACTGGACGCGATGTTGAAGGAGCCCCGTTTCATCGAAATGAGAGCCATCATGGAACAGCAGGAGGAGCGCTGGCCGTCGGCGGACACCGCGGAGCGGGCGCAGGTCATGGTGGCAAGGCGGGTCGGGTACGACGAACTGTTGGCCGAAGCACGTGTGCGTCTGGCGGCTTTACGCTAGCGAATAGAGGCGAATATTGACTCACCCAACCCTGCGCCTAGGGTGCCGTCACCCCATGCTTTCCGTCGTTACTCGTGGCCGTCTTTTCTTCCGTCTTATCTACGGGCTGGGCCTATTTGCCTGGTCGGCTCAGTTGGCTGCCGTGGAACCTCCCGCGGCCTTCGACGTCTGTGTCTACGGTGGTAACGCGAGTGGGGTGATGGCCGCATGTGCCGCCGCGAAGGAAGGTGCGAAGGTCATTGTGGTCGAACCAAGCCGATGGTTGGGCGGCATGACGGGCGGTGGCCTGATGCATATCGATTGGGGCAGGGAAGAAGCCGTCAGCGG
Source organism: uncultured Opitutia bacterium (assembly GCA_903919185.1). GTDB lineage: Bacteria > Verrucomicrobiota > Verrucomicrobiia > Opitutales > UBA953 > UBA953. The sequence continues at coordinate 110,487 of CAIXHF010000007.1, forward strand.
CTCGACCCGTCCGATCTTAAAGAAGGATTACAAGGATGCCCAGTACCGCGCGGCCTTTGCCGAGATGCTTAAGTCCGCTGGCGTCACCGTGCTCTTTGAACACCGAGTCAGTGCGGCCCTGAAGGTCGATGGCGTGATTCGCTCGATCGACTTGGACCTCGCCCCTTTCGACGAATACGGCTGTCCCCCGGCGAAGCCGACGAAGGCCCTGGATCGTACCATCAAGGCCAAGGTCTTCATCGATTGTTCCTATGAAGGCGACCTGATGGCGCGTGCTGGCGTCGCCTATGCCTTTGGACGTGAGGCCAAGTCGGCCTACGGCGAGAGCCTGGCGGGCGCCCAGCCGCCGATGTCGGTCTACGCAATCAGTCCTTATGTAAAGGTGGGCGATTCGCTGAGCGGCCTGCTCCCTGGCCTGCAGGCGACGCCGGTCGCGCCAGTCGGCGAGGCGGATAAACTAACGATGGGCTATGGCTTCCGGTGGCGCTTCGTCTTCAAAGGCGAGAGCCTCCCAATCGAGCCGCCGGCGAACTACGACCCTAAGCAGTTCGAACTTTACCGCCGGGCCTTCCAGCATGGAGTCGATATTTTATCTGGGCGCGTGTTGCGCGGCCAGTTGGACGGCTGGGAAAAGAGCGGAGGCCGCGTCTATTCCGGCGGTGCCGGCAATCTCGCCCGCGCCTTGTTTGCCCCGACGAACTACGGCCATAACGCGAGTTACCCGGATGGCGATTATGCGACCCGTGCTCAGATTTGGAAGGAACAGCAGGATTTCGTCCGCGGCATGACGCATTTCTTGCGCACCGATCCCAGCGTCCCCGCTAAGCAGAAGGAAATCGCTCTCAGTGCCGGGCTCGAGAAAGGCGCGTTCGACGACACCAAGGGCTATCCGCATCAGCTCTACGTCCGGGAGGCACGTCGCATGGTCTCGGATTACGTCGTCACCCAAAAGGATATGGAAGGTAAGGCGGCGCCCGCGGATTCCGTTGGCCTTGCCTCCTATGGTGTCGATGAATGGCCCTACGCCACCGTCGCGCTCGACGGAAAAGTCGCCCTCATGGGCGGTTACTATTCGATGCTTTATCTCGAGGAGAAGAACCGTGGCATTTACCAGATTCCGTACCGTTCGATCGTCCCAAAGAAGGCCCAGTGCGAAAATCTCTTGGTGCCAGTCTGTGTTTCCGCTAGCCACATTGCGATGACCTCCATTCGCATGGAGCCCGTGTGGATGATCCTCGGAGAGTCAGCTGGCGTCGCCGCGGCGATGGCCGTGAAGTCTGGGCAGGCGGTGCAGGACGTACCTTATGCCGACCTGCAACCTAAGTTGCGGGCCTTGTATCAGAAGCTAGATATCCCGAAGAAGAAGGAACCTACGCAGAAGTAGGCCCGGCAAACCGCAAGTCCGCCACGACACGCCCGCCCACCAAGTGCTCTTGGATGATACGGTCAAGGTTCTCGGGTGTGCAGTCGCGGTACCACACGCCTTCTGGGTAGACCACGGCGATGGGCCCTTGCACGCAGACCCGAAGGCAATCTGCTTTGGTGCGCTGGATACCGCCGCGGCCATCGAGGCCGAGTTGCTTCAGCCGCGTCTTCAGGTGCTCCCAGGAGCGGACGGCGAGTTCACCGCCGCAGCAGGTTTGCTCCGTTGACTTCACGCACAAGAAGAGGTGTCGCTTCGTGTGGTCGAGTCCGAGGGTCTGGGCCAGCTCTGTGGAAGTCGGGCCCATACGGGTTATTCGAAGCGCGGGATGATGCCGTCCTTCTCGAGCTTCAGGAACAGCTCGCGGCTGAACCAAGCATCGTTGGCGGCGTAGATAATCTGCTTACGGGCGAAATCGGCATCCTTCTTGTTCTTGCTGTTCACCGCGAACGGGAGTTCCCAGTGGGAGCACTGCACGCTCTTCGATTTCTTCATCTGTAGCCCGAGGTAGATGGCGGCGAGCGCCCGGAGACCCGTGTTGATGACGCCGGCACGCTTAGTGAAGTCAGAGACATCAATGAAGCCGGGGGCGTCGAAGGGCGCGCGTTCCTGGAGGTGACGCACGTCATCACGGACCGCGACCCCGACCTTGGCCTTACGCGGGTTGCAGAGTAGCGGGAATATCACCGGGACCCCGCCGCACTCATCGAGGCGGAAGATGAAAATCTTTTCGGCACCAGCCAGCTGGAGGATGGAAGGTAAGTAAGTGATTCCGCGGGTATGGGAGGGCCGGGTCTCCGTGTCGAAGCCGAGGACGCGTTCCTTGGAAAGGTGCTTCACGGCCCGTTCGGCGTCCTGCTCGTTCTCAATTACCTCCGTATGGCCGTCCCATTGGCCGACGGGGAGCGTGGCGATCAAATCGTCGGTAAAACGCAGCCCGCGGGCGGGCTGTTGGCCTGTTTGACCCTCTTCGGGGCTGTCTGCTGACTCGTCCACAGGGGGAAAGCAAAGGCATGCCCGCCCATTGGCAACCAGAGACTAGGACTGTTGGGAAAAAAGCGTTGACCGTGCCCTTTGAGCCACCTTTGTTAACCATCCCATTTCAAGGGGCCTTAGCTCAGTTGGTAGAGCGCTTGCATGGCATGCAAGAGGTCGTCGGTTCAAGCCCGATAGGCTCCACCATTAAAAAACCGGCCGTCTTCTCACGAAGGCGGCCGGTTCCTTTGGACGGAGTTTGGAGCCCGTGGGTTACTTAGCTAGGTGGCTCAGGATCGTCTGGCAGTCATTGCTGAGGCGCAACTCCATGACCAAAGTCTCCCGGTTGACCTTCTCGATGGAGTCAGCCGCGTTCTGCAGGTGCTTCTTCAGGGCAAGGTTGTCATTGCGGGACGCTTTCGCGTCGGGCTTTTCGGCCAACTCGCCAGCCATGACCTCATATTTGCGCAACATGGTGACCAAGGCCTTCCGGTCATCGGGGGCGCGGCGGAGCATCGCCCAGGTGGTCTTGGCTTTGACGCCGCCTTCGGCGAGAAGGCGGAAGTAGCCGATAGCGGCAAAACTCTTCTTCTCGGCTTCGTAGTCTTTCTTAGCATTTTCCTCGAAGGTCTTAAACTGTTCGGGGCGCTGAGTTGTTTTTGCCGGATTATTGGTGGTGCCGTTCTTGGACTTCTGCGAAGTGGCCTTCGCCTTGTCTGTTTTCTTGGCTTCAGGTTTCTCAGACTTGTCCGCCATCTCCTTGTCCGCTTTGTCAGACTTGTCCGCCATCTCGGCCTTTTCCTTGGCTTCGGGGGCAGGTTTGCTGGCGGCCTTCAGTTCGCTGAAAGTCTTCCAGAAGGTTGCCTCTTCGATTTCGCCTTCTTTGAGGATGAAGTCGACGTTGGTGATCTGAACGCCCTTGAGGCCATCGAGCATCGAGACGGAGAGGTTGCGAAGGAGCGACTTCGTGTCGGTCGGCGTGGCCTCCTTGGCGAAGGGGTCTTCTTCGGGCTCCGTTGCTTTCTTCTTCTTTTCCATCGCCTCTTCCTTAGCGGGTTTCAGGAGCAGCTCGCGTTCAGCCCAGACCTTCGGGGAATTCTTCTTCGTCCATTCTTGGTCAAGGTCGTCCCACTTATAGGTGAGCACGGAGTCTTTGCCGGGGACTTGTACGGTGATCGTGTCCTCATCTTGGGTGACGTATTCGAACGTCACGATGTTGCCGCCCTTGCGGAGCTGGACTGGTTCGGCGGTCAGCACGATGGCGGCCAGGAGTAGGAGGAGGGTTAGAGGCTTCACGGGTGTCACTTAGCAATAATACTGTCGGGTGTCTGGACGGGGGCAAATAAAGAAGGAGGCCACCCGGTTGGGTGGCCTCCTTCTTTAGCAGGGTGGGAGCGTCTTATTTGCTACCTTTGGCCTGAAACTTAGGGAAGAGGTACTCCGCGCAGGAGTCGAGGGAGGCCAGTTGGACGTAATCGGCCTCGGGCACTTCAATCCCGTACTTCTTGCGGAGCTCCATCACGATATCCAAGAAGTCCATAGAATCGAGGGACAACTGGTCGCGGAGGCGAACCTCCGGCTTAACGGCGGAAAGGTTCTCGTCCGGCGCGATGTCGGCGATGATGTCGAGTACGACCTGCTTGATGTCTTCCTTGGTCATTGTGCGTGGGTTCTGTTTCAACCGCCCTTGGCCGTTCAGGCAACCCCATATTTCTTTACAATGAGGGCTGAATTGATGCCCAGCATGCCGAAGGAGTTGTTCAAGATGGCCTCCAGGCGGGGGGCTTGGACGGCCTGATTGATGACTAGACCCGGCAGGGCACACTCGGGGTCGAGCTCGTCGATATTAATGGTCGGGTGGACCCAACCATCGTCAAAAGAGGGCAAATTACCCGCTAATTCGAGGGCGCCGGCGGCCCCCATGCAGTGGCCGATGAAACTCTTGGTATTGTTAATATAGGTCCCGGGGCAGTCCGTGAAGACCTCCCGTAGGGCGGTACACTCCTGGATGTCGCCGAGGGCCGTGGCCGTGGCGTGGGTGGACACGATATGGATGTCTTGGGGGCGCATCCCCGCCCGCTTAAGGGCGAGCCGGACGCACTCCGCCTGCCGCTCGGGATTGGGCAGGACGGCGTCCGTGGCGTCGGAATTGATGCACCAGCCGGCAATCTCGGCGATGATCCGGGCCCCGCGCTTCAGGGCGTCCTCGAGGCGCTCCAAGACATAGATGGCGCCTCCTTCAGAGATGACGATGCCATTACGGTTCTTGTCGAAAGGACGGGAAGCCTTGGTGGGGTCTTCGTGAGCGCCGAGGGCGCCTTGGTTCTTGAAGCCGGCGAAGATACCGAAGGTGTGAATCGACTCCGAGACGCCGCCGGCGAAGGCCAGGTCGACCTCGCCGAGTTGCAACATCTGTGCGGCTTGAATCAGGCCCGCGTTGCCGGCTGCACAGGCCGCTCCAATCGTGTAATGCGGGCCCGTGATCCCCATATTCATCGTCACTTCGCCCGCCGGATTATTCGCTACCGTGCGCGGGTTGTGGTGGTGGGTCCAGTACTTCGTATCGAAGCCGAACTGGGAAATATTATGAATCTCGTTCTCGGTCTCAACGTTGCCGTGTTCGGTGATGCCGAGGTACACGCCGACGCGGGACTTGTCGACGGACTCCCAGACGAGCCCAGAATCGCCGAGGGCTTCACGGGCACAATAGATGGAAATCGACCCCACCCGCGTGCCATTACGGAGTTCCTTCCGCTTCTGCCACTTGGTGGCGTCGAAATCGCAGACCCCGGCCGGGTGGCGGCCCATGTGGCGGACGTCGATTTCGGCGATGCGCGCCTTGCCGGCCAGGAGGTTTCCGCGGAACTCTGGGAGGGAGTTCCCGTTGGGGGCGGTCAGGCCGATCCCAGTGATGACAATGCGGGTCTTGGAGGACATCAGGCTACTTCCCCCATCAAGGACGGCCGAGCCGTGAAGTCAAACCCGCCCCCGCTTGCCCTTGCCAACGGGGGTTCCCTCGTTTTGCTGGTGTTTCGATGTCCAACCCGCTCAAGTGCTCTGTCTGCGACGCCGTCGCGACCGTTCACCTGACCCAAATCGTTCAGGGTAAGGTGACGAAGGTCGATTTTTGCGAGGCTTGCGCGGCTAAGGGTGGGGCGGGGGATGCGGCGGTCTTCAAACTCGCGGACGCCGTGAATAAGGTGACGGCGGGCCCGGCGATTACTTGCCCGCAGTGCGGCTTCACGGATGTCGAGTTTCGCCGCCGCGGCCGTTTGGGTTGCCCTTCTTGCTGGCAGGTCTTCGGAGTCGCCCTCGGCGGCCTACTGACCAAGGTGCAGCATGAGATTCAGCATGTGGGTCGGGCTCCGGCTGGAACTATCCCCGTCGGGCAACTCCGCCACCGTCTGCTGGCGGCGCAGCAGGAACTAACCGCCGCCATCGCCGCCGAAGATTACGAGACCGCCGCAAAACTGCGCGATGAGGTCGCTCGCATCGCTACTCAACTCGATACCCTCTAAACCCTATGTCCGTTCAGGAAATCCTTGCCGACGAGAATGAGCTCACGCACTTGCTGGGCGCCCAGCAGTCCGTAGTGCTCAGCACGCGCGTGCGTCTCGCCCGTAACCTCGAAGGGTTTCCCTTTCCGGGGTGGGCTAAGCCCGCGCACCGCAAGGAGATCGCGGAGCGTTGCATCGAGGCCCTGACTCAGCTGCCCCGCTTCCGGAAGTCGCATGTCTTCAAGATGGGCGACCTACCCGACCTCGACCGCGCCGTGTTAGTGGAGCGTCACTTGGTGTCCAAGGAGCTGGCCTCAGGCAAGAGTGGCGCGGCCGTCATTAGCCGTGACCAGACCTGCTCGGTCATGGTGAACGAAGAGGACCACCTGCGCATCCAAGTCGTCAAGGCAGGCTGGCACTTGCGGGGGACCTGGAATATCGCGGAACAGCTCGACGACGCCATCGGCGCATCGCTCGGCATCGCTTTCTCGGATGAGCTGGGTTTCCTGACGGCTTGTCCGACGAACGTTGGTACGGGCCTGCGCGCCTCGGCCATGGTGCACCTGCCCGGGCTCTGTCTCGCCGGACATATCGAGAAGGTCACGCGCGCCCTCAGCCAAGATGGCTTGGCCGTCCGCGGCTGGCTGGGCGAAGGCACCGAAGCCGCCGGCAACATCTTCCAGATTTCCAATCAGCAAACCTTGGGCTTGTCGGAGGATGCGATTCTTCGTCACCTTGGCGGCTGGGTGAAGACCTTAGTCGACCAAGAGTGGAATGCCCGTCGCAAGGTCGCCCAAGAAGAAGGGGAGCGCTTTGTCGACCGCCTCGCTCGTTCACTGGGCCTCCTGCGCCATGCCCGCCTGCTGACCAGTGCCGAGTCGATGAATATGCTTTCGCACCTGCGCTTGGCCTGTGACATGGGTTGTTTGCCAGAGGAACGCCGCCATGTCGTCGACCGTTTGATGATTGAAGGCCAGCCCGCTCACGTGCAGGCGCGTCAAGGCGCCGAATTAGACAGCGATGGCCGCGACAGCCGGCGTGCGACCGCGGTGCGCGAGGCACTTCGCGATTTTCCGGAAGTCGGGTCGCCGACGGCTTAAGGCCGCAGCGGTTTACTCGTCGGAATCCGTGGGCGTCACCGGCTTGTCCTTGCGCGACATTTCGTCGAGCAGGGCCTGGACGCGCGCGACGCCACCGGTGACGTCGTCCTCCGCGAGGATGAGCTCGGGGGCGTTCTTCATTTGCAAGATACCACTGACTGCCGCGCGGAGTTCGCGCCGGATACGTTTAAGGAAGGTGCGCGCAGCCTTCTTCTCGGGATCTCCGCCCGAAACCGCATACCCAACGCGCACTTGGCGGAGGTCGGGCGAAACGGTGGCGCGGGTGATCGTGATCAACGCCGATTCGGTAATCCAATTGCGCCGGAGCGCGACGGAAACCTCGCGCTGGATCAATTCGGCTACCCGGAGCTGGCGCTGCGACATAGCTTAGAGGCTGGGGCGAACCTGGAGCATCTCGACGACTTCGATGATGTCGCCGGGCTGGTACTCGTCGTAGCCACCCAGCTTAATGCCACACTCGAAGCCAGCCTTGACCTCGGAAGCATCGTCCTTGAAGCGTCGTAAAGTCTCGACCGGGCCTTGGTGGATAATCTGGCCCTTGCGGACGAGGCGAGCCTTGGCTTGGCGACGGACCAGGCCTTCGGTGACCATGCAACCAGCCACCTTGTGATCCTTGCCCAAGGGGAAGACCGCGCGGACCTCGGCACCGCCGAGCTTGTTCTCGCGGACTTCGGGGTCGAGCAGTTCGGACATGGCATCCTTCACCAAGGTGATGAGCTCGTAGATGATATCATGCGTCACGAGGCGGACGCCCGTGCGCTTCAGGTGCGCTTGGACGCCATTCTCAATCTTGGTGTCGAAACCGACGATCATGGATCTGGCCGCTTCGGCCAACTGGACATCGCTCTGCGTGACCGGACCGACGGAGCCGCCGACGATGTCGAGACGGACCTTGGTGGACTTGATTTCGCGGAGGCAACCTTCGAGGGCTTCGAGCGTGCCGTTAACGTCGGCCTTGAGCAGGACGCGGAGAATCTTCTCCTTGTCCTGAGCGAGGGCGGCCATGAGGCGTTCGAGGTCCGTCATGCCAGGGCGAGCGCCGGTATTCGGTGCCTGCTGTTGGGCTTCGGCCGCCTTGCGGCCAGCGAGCGCGGCCTCTTCGGCTAGTTCGCGGGCTTCGCGGTCGTTCTTGAGCGTCTGGAACTTCGTGCCTGGCGCCGGGACGGCGTCCCAACCGAGGACGAGGGCAGGGGTGCCCGGCGAGGAGTTTTGGATACGGCCACCGCGTTCATCCATGAGCGCGCGCACCTTACACCACGTTTCGCCGCAGACGAAGGAGTCGCCAGGCTTGAGGGTACCCTTTTGGACGATGACTGTCGCAGTCGGTCCGCGACCAGTCTCCATTTGGGATTCGATGACGACGCCTTGGGCGGCACACTTCGGGTTGGCCTTGAGGTCAAGGATTTCGGCCTGCAGGAGAATCGACTCGAGGAGCTCGTTCATGCCCGTGCCCTTGAGCGCAGAGACGGCGTTGGTGATGGTTTCGCCACCCCAATCTTCTGGGGTGATACCGCGCTGCTGCATCTGCTGCTTCACGCGGTCGATATTGGCACCTTTAGCGTCCACTTTATTCACGGCGCAGACAATCGCGCTGGCATGCTTCTGGGCGAACTTGAGGGCTTCCTCGGTCTGCGGCATGAAGCCGTCGTCCGCAGCCACCACGAGGACGGCGATATCAGTGACCGAGGCGCCACGTTCGCGCATCTTGGCGAAGGCGGCGTGGCCAGGTGTGTCGAGGAAGGTGACGGTCCGTCCATTGTACTCTGGCTTCTCGCCCTGATACTTGACGGAGTAGGCACCGATGTGCTGGGTGATGCCGCCGGCTTCGCCGGACACCACGTTAGTCTTACGGAAGTAGTCGAGGAGGGTGGTCTTGCCGTGGTCGACGTGGCCGAGTACGCAAACGACGGGTGGGCGCTGGGCGAGCTGGGCGGGATCGTCGTCAGTGTTCTTTTCAACTTTCTTGACGGGCTGGGCGCCTTCCCCGCGGTGGCGGATTTCGAGGACGTAGCCATGCTTCTCAGCGACCTTCCGGGCGTCGGCTTCTTCAATGACGGAGGTGATGCTGACTACCTTATTGAGCTCCATCAGGCTACCGATGACTTGGAAGGGCTTGAGGTTGAGCGCGATCGCGAAGTCGCGGACCACGATGGGCGGGCGAATCGTGACTGCACCCTTGCTGCCTGGAGCGATTTGCCCGGCACCACCGACGGTACGCGTGACCACGGGCGCGGCTGGCGGACGGACGGTTGGAGGGAGCGGGCTGGGGCGGCTGGTCGGTGCGGGCGGCTGCGAAGGGGTGATGACAATCGGCGGCAGTTCGTTGCGCGGTGCGTTCGTCGGGACGACGACACGCGGGGGCACGGCGGACGAGGGGCCTGCGGCCGGGCGAGGCGGAGCCATCGGGGCCGGACGGGGAGGCAGGACGGCCGGAGGGACGTTAGCCCTGGTGGCGGTCGGAGCTACAGGGGCCACGGGCTTCGCGGCTTCGACCAAGGGCTTGGCCGGAACGGCCGGAGCGACCACCGGGATACTTACGGGTACCGCCTCTTCCTTTTTAGGCAACTTGTCCGCCGCAAACTCCATGAATTCCTTGCGGAAGAACTTGCTGAAATTACTGGAGGCAGCCGGCTTCTTTCCTTCAGCGTAGACAAGCTCCTTGAAGTCCGGATGGGCCTCCACGAACTGGTCCGCCAAGGTAAGCAATACCTTGACCTCGAGGCCGAGTTCCTTGGCCACGTCACTGTATCGCTGGGTGGTCGAGGCCTTCTTCGCTTCGGGTTTCTTCTTCTCGGTCATGTGCAGGTGCTGGGTGGACGGTAGCGGGAGGGGTGTCGGCGACGGACTTAAGCCTGGCCAGCGGTCTTGGCCTTGGCGACGGCCGCGAGGACGGTGTTGAATTCATCCTCGGTAATCGAGGTGCCAACCAAGTCTTCGGCGGTCACATCACTGAAGGCAGCGAGCTCGGAGATGCCGAGGCCCACGAACTTTGCAATGAGGTCAGGCGAAAGTTGGAGTAGGGCGGCGAGGCGCAGGGCCTTTTCGCCGAGCTGGGCGTCCACGCTCTCCGGTGCACGCGTCGACTTCGTGATGTCGAGGCGCCAGCCCATGAGTTTGGAAGTGAGGCGGGCATTGCGGCCCTTGGAACCGATGGCGATACGCATGTCATCCTCGTCGACTTCAAAATGGATGAGGCGGTTGCGCTCATCGATGTGCACGTTGCGGGGCTTGGCCGGACGAATGGCTTCTTCCAGCAGTTGGAGGGGCTCTGGGCGCCAGCGGATGATATCAATCTTCTCTCCGTTGAGTTCCTTAACGATGTTACGCACGCGGGCGCCACGGGCACCGACGCAGGCGCCGACGGGGTCGACCTTGGGGTCGGAGGAGTCGACGGCAATTTTGGTGCGGTAGCCTGGGTCACGCGCCATGGCGGCGATTTTGACCGTTTTATCAGCGATTTCAGCAACTTCGAGCTCCAGGAGGCGGCGAACGAAATTCGGGTGGGCGCGAGAAAGGATGAATTCACGACCACGTTGGGTGTCGTCGCGAATTTCGAGGAGCAGGCAGCGGATGCGGTCGCCGGTGCGGAAGATTTCGCCCTGGCAGCTTTCGGCGCGGGTCAGGACGGCTTCGGCCGAGCCGAGTTCGACGACCACGTTGCCGCGGTCGTTGCGGCGGACGGTGCCGGTGACGATGTCACCGATCTTGTCCTTATACTCCTTGAAGACTTGGTCCTTCTCAATCTTACGGAAACGCTGGTTGAGTAGTTGCTTCGTGCTCATGGCCGCGATGCGACCGAGGTCCGAGACGGCGATGGGGCGACGGACTTCCTCGCCAATCTTGGCGTCAGCCTTCAGGGCGGTGGCGGCAACCGGGTTGATTTCCTTGAGGGGGTCGGACGGGGAGTCGCTGACGATGTAGACCGCGTAGGCGTCGAGCTTGCCCGTGGCGGGGTCGGCGATGACCTCGATATTCTGTCCGGCGAGGACGGACTTTTCGACCGAAGACTTGATGGCTTCGGCGATGAGCGCGCAGGCTTCATCCTTGGGGATATTCTTTTCCTTTTCGAGGTATTGCAGGTAGGGCTTAATGTCTACGCTCATGGGTATACGGGTGGTGTGGTGAGAAAATGGGCGACAAAAAAGGCGGGTCCGGCTGGACCCACCTTATGGAAAGGTGACTAGGACTTCGGGTATGCCCCCTCTAATAAGGCCTGTCAAGGCGGGACGCCTCGGCGGGGGGTGGGGGTGGGTTCCGCTTGCCCCCGGGGGGTCTTCGGTGAACCTCTAGCACCATGGCTGACGAAAAGGTGATTTTTACCATGACGGGCGTAACCAAGCACTTCGAGAAGAAGCCAATCTTCCGCGATATCTCCCTGTCCTACTTCTTCGGCGCTAAAATCGGCGTCCTTGGCCTCAATGGTTCGGGCAAGTCGACCTTACTCAAAATTATGGCCGGTGAAGATAAGGAGTTCGATGGCGAGATCAGTGCGGTCCCGGGCTACACGTTGGGTTACCTCGCCCAAGAGCCACGGCTCGACGAAGCCAAAACGGTGGCCGAATGCGTTAAGGAAGCGGTCTCTGAGATGAAGGCGTTGCTCGAAGAGTATGATGACACTTTTGTGAAGGTCTCCGAGACCGATGACGTCAAGGAGCAGGAAAAGATCCTGGCTCGCCAAGGAGAAATTCAGTCCATCCTCGATGCCCGTGGTGGCTGGGACCTCGACGCCCGTATCGAGATGGCCCTCGACGCGCTCCGCTGCCCTGCGCCCGAAGCGGTGGTTTCGACGCTGTCCGGCGGTGAAAAACGGCGGGTGGCCTTGTGTCGCCTGCTCTTGATGGAGCCAGACATCCTCTTGCTCGACGAACCGACTAATCACCTCGACGCTGATACGGTGGCCTGGTTGGAGCGCCACCTGCAAAACTATAAGGGCACGGTCATCGCCATCACGCACGACCGCTACTTTCTGGACAATGTAGCGGGCTGGATCTTGGAACTCGATCGCGGCCGGGGAGTGCCGTGGAAGGGCAACTATTCTTCTTGGCTCGAGCAGAAGCAGAAGCGAATCGAGACCGAAGAAAAGCAGTCGGTGGCCCGCTCCCGCTCGATGGAGCGCGAACGTGCATGGGCTGGCTCCTCGCCGAAGGCCCGGGTGGCCAAGAATAAGGCCCGCTTGCGTTCCTATGAGCAGATGCTCACGCAGGATCAGGCCCAGACGGAGAGTAAGGCGGAGATTTGGATTCCGCCCGGCCCCCGATTGGGTGGCGCCGTCATCGAAGCTAAGGGCATGATGAAGGCCTACGGCGACCGCGTGCTGATGGAGGACGTGAACTTCTCGCTCCCCGCGGGCGGCATCGTTGGAATCATTGGGCCGAATGGCGCCGGCAAGACGACGCTCTTCCGGATGATCACGGGCCAAGAAAAGCCCGATAAGGGGACCCTTACGTTGGGCGAGTCGGTCAAGATTGCCCACGTCGATCAGTCCCGCGATTCCTTGCCGGCCGATAAGGCCCTCTGGGAAGCGATCTCTGATGGCCAGGACATGGTGCACCTCGGTAAGGTCATGGTCCCCGCGCGTGCTTACGCCGCCCGCTTCGGCTTCACGGGTGACGTGCAGCAGCGTAAGGTCGGGCTGATGTCCGGGGGTGAACGTAATCGTATTCACCTCGCTCGTTTGATCAAGGCGGGCGCTAATGTGTTACTGCTCGACGAACCGACGAACGACCTCGACGTGAACACGATTCGTGCGCTCGAGGATGCCTTGGAGTCTTTTGCGGGTTGTGCCGTGGTGATTTCACACGACCGCTGGTTCCTCGATCGCGTCGCGACGCACATCTTAGCCTTCGAGGATGACGGCAAACTCGTCTGGCACGAGGGCAACTACGGTGACTACCTCGAAGCGCGTCGTCGTCGCTTGGGCGAAGACTCCGATACGCCGCGGCGACCAAAGTACCGCCGGCTTACGCGTTAAGGCGTTGGCTCTGCGCCAAGCGCGGACGCCAGGTCGGCAAGATGCGGGTGAGTTCCGCAAATTCAGCGTCAGTCATACGCCACGTCCAGTTGCCCTGCGGGTGGCCGGGGGTGTTAAAGCGGGCCTCTGAACCGAGGCCGAGCAGGTCTTGCGCCGGCAGGATGGCGCAGACCGCTGGCGTCCGCAGCACCGCGGCAGTCAAAGCGGCGGCCACATCGTCCACCGCCCCAAGGAGTTCTTTCAAGTTAGCTTGTTCCTCCGGCGTGGTGGTCGCGAGCCAACCGCAGAGGGTGTCGTTGTCGTGCGTGCCCGTATAGACGACCCGGTCCGCCGTGACGTTGTCTGGGTGATGCGGGTTATCAGCCGACCCACCGAAGCCGAATTGCATGACAGCCATGCCGGGAAGCCCGGAGGCGTGGCGCAGGATGTCCACGCCAGGGGAGAGTAAACCGAGGTCTTCCGCGACCAGTGGTAGGTCGCCCATCGCTTGGGTGAAGGCCAGGCCCGGACCGTCGTGCCAAGCGCCACCACGGGCATTGGGCGCGCCTGCGGGGACGCTCCAGTAGTCGCAGAGGCCGCGGAAATGGTCGATGCGCACGGCATCAAAAAGTTGCAGGTCGTGTAAGACGCGCGCCCGCCACCACGCGAAGCCATCGGCTGCATGTGCGGTCCAGTCGTAGAGCGGATTGCCCCATAGCTGCCCGTCCTCGGCAAAGTAGTCGGGCGGCACGCCCGCGACGGCCATGGGTTGGCCGTGGGCGTCGAGCTGGAAGAGCTGCGGGTGGGCTCGCACGTCGCAACCATCGGCGGAGACGTAGATGGGTTCGTCACCCATTAGGCGGATATCGTGCCGTTGGGCGTGGGCGCGAAGGGCCTGCCATTGCTCAGCGAAGAGAAATTGCAAGGCAGCGGCTTCAGCGCAGCGAGCCGGATCGGCCGCCCTTACCGTCCAAGTCGAAGGTACCGTGAAGTTGTTCTGCTCGCGGAGCGCGGAGAACTGACACCAAGCGGTCAGCCAAGCGGACTGGCCGGTTTGGAATTGGAGGAAAGTTACGTCGTTAGCCAGGGCCTGCGCGGCGCGGGCTCCAGCTAACTTGAGCAAGGGGCGTAGTTCATGCCAGAGCCGTCCGTAATCCGTGTGGTGGTCCCGTCTGCGCTGCATATTCGCAACTTCCGCCGACGTGAGGAAGCCACGGCGCTCTAGGTCGACGAGGTCAAGGAGGTAGGGATTTCCCGCAAAGATGGATAAAGCTTGGTAAGGGGAGTCGCCGTAGCCAGTCGGGCCGAGTGGGCAGACCTGCCACCAGGTGAAACCGCCGGCGGCTAAGGCTTCGATGAAGTGGTATGCTTCCGCTCCGAGTGTTCCAATCGGGCCAGGCCCCGGCAACGCGGTTGGGTGCAACAGTACGCCAGCAGACCGTTGCGGAAAAGCGCGGCAACGGAAGGCGGAAGGCTCTGCGGGCATCTCAGCGGTATTCCACGTAGTGCTTTGCCCGCAGCTCAGCAAACCACTTCTTAACCGCTTTATCCATCTCCTGAGAGCGCACTCGTTCTTCAACCAGCGAGCGAATCTTAGGGTCGTCCATGGTGTCGGTACCGGCGGCCTTTAAGCCCTCGCGCTTCAGGATGAACCAAATGGTCGGACTGCCTGGGATGTCGAACTGCTGGGCTTCCGAAACTTCGCCATCCTTCAGCTGGCGAAGCACCCCGCCGACGCGCTCATTAAGCTCTTCCAGCGGTTGCCAACCCGTATCGCCGCCTTGCTTGGCGTAGTCGTCGGTGCTGATTATTTCGGCGATTTCGGCAAAGCCGAGTTCGGGGGTCTTCTTTGTCAGGGATACCTTGAAGCGTGCCAAGGTCGCGGGGAGCTTGGCCGGGTCGCGGAGAGCGGCCGCCCAGGCCTCGGCCCGAGCCTTGCCTTCAGCGACTGTCTCGCTGGCGCCTTGCCTCAGGGCGATTTGGCGAAGCTGGACGCTTTCCTTACGCGAGAAATCCGCTTGATGAGTATCGTAATAGGCTTGCAGCTTGCCTGGACCAACCTCGAGGGCCGAGCGGCGAATCTGGCTGATCATGTGTTCAAAGATGATGCGATCCTCAATCAGCTTACGGTAGGACATGGGTGTGAGCCCTTGTACGCGCAGGGAAGCGACAAAGCGGTTGCGGTCGCCGCCGTAATCGCGACGGATGGTATCTTCGATGTCGCTATCGATGTAGAAACTCACGATTTTTCCGCCGGCCTTGAACTCAGTGATAGCCAATTGGCGGTTGATGATTTCCTCGAGCGAACTTCTCCCATATTCCCCAAGCAACTTTTCGAATTCGGCATTGCTCTTGCCTTGCCCAATCTCCGCCAAGAATGGGTAAACCTGACTGCGCAAATCCGAAAGGGTAATCGGCTGTCCGTTGGCGCCTCCAGCGATTTGGTCGATGTTGAGTTCTAAAATGCGCTCAGCGAGTATACGCTCGGGAGTCTTCGGCAGGGCCTGCGCCAGCATCAAGGAGGAGGTGCCGAGGAGGAGGCAGAAAATTGAAAGTGCGTTCATGAGCCAGGTGGTGCGGACAGGCGTGACAGGAAGCCACGGATTTCCGTGAGTTTCCGCAGGGGGTCCTTGACGGTCAAGCGGGGAAACCGATTTCCGACTAAGATGGGCTCGGCCGGCCGTCCGGGGCTGATTTGTAGGCAGCGCAGGGTCGTCCCGTCGGTGGAAATCGAGGTGATGCCCTTGGCTTCCCCTAGGCAGCGAATCTCGGCAAGTTGCAGAAAGGCCGCCGCTTCGGGTGGCAGGCGGCCGTAGCGGTCCGTCAGGTTTGCGCGGAGTTCGGCGACTTCCGCTGCATCCGTCGCCAGTGCGACCTTACGGAAGGCCTCAATCCGCAGGCGGGTTTCCGGAATCCAGTCCGACGGTAACGTCGCGGTGAGCAACGGTCCGTCACCGGCACTGGCTTGAGTCTGTTCCACGCCGAGGGCGGCTTGGGTGTGGTCGATGAAGTCAAAGTTTACCTCGCACCGGTCGACGCCCGCCCCACGGTCCCCGCGGAGTTTGGCGACGCTGCGGCGGAGTAATTGACAATAGAGGTCGAACCCGACGTTGGCGACGTGTCCGCTCTGGGCCGCACCCAGGATGTTGCCAGCCCCGCGTAATTCGAGGTCGCGCATGGCGATGCGGAAGCCGGCCCCCAGTTGATTGTATTGGCGAATGGCTGAGAGTCGGCGGTGGGCGGTGCCGACTAAAGCGGCATGCCGATGCAGAAAGAGGTAGGCGTAGGCTTGGCGATTGAAGCGTCCGACCCGGCCGCGAAGTTGGTAAAGCTGTGCGAGCCCAAACCGATCGGCACCTTCAATGATCAGGGTATTGCAATTAGGGATATCGAGGCCAGTCTCGATGATGGTCGTGCAGACGAGGACGTCGTACTCCCCCGCGACGAAGGCGGACATGGTTTCTTCCAGTTCGCCAGCGCCCATCTGGCCGTGACCCACGATGATGCGCGCATTGGGCATGAGTGCGGCGAGGCGTTCAGCGACCGCCCGGATGGTTTCTACGCGGTTATGTAGGTAAAAAACTTGGCCGCCACGGGCCAGCTCGGCCTTCACGGCGTCACGTACGAGTTTCTCGTCGTAGCTCCGGACGATAGTGCGGATGGGGAGGCGTTCACGGGGTGGCGTCTCGATGACGCTCAGGTCACGGGCGCCCACAAGGGCGAGGTAAAGCGTCCGAGGAATCGGCGTCGCGCTCATGGCCAATACGTCGACCTCTGTGCGCATCTCCTTAAGGCGTTCCTTATGTCGGACGCCAAAGCGATGCTCTTCATCGATGATGACGAGGCCCAGTTTGCCGAAGGACGTTCCGTCGGAGAGAAGGGCATGGGTGCCGACCACGATATCGACCGTGCCCGCGGCGGCGCGGGCGCGGACGTTGGCTTTCTGCTTGGCGGTACGGAAGCCGCTCAGCAGTTCGACGGAGATGGGCCAGCGCGCCAAGCGTTCCCGGAAACTTTCGTAGTGCTGCTGCGCGAGGACAGTCGTGGGCGCGAGGATGGCGACTTGGCGGCCGCCGAGGACACACTTGAATGTGGCGCGCAAGGCCACCTCGGTCTTGCCGAAGCCCACGTCGCCGCTGACGAGACGATCCATCGGGGCGGCCCGTTCCATGTCGCCCTTGACGTCTGCGATGGCGCGCGTCTGGTCAGGGGTCTCGCGGTGGGGGAAGGAGCGCTCAAACTCGCCCATCCAGGCATTGTCTTCGTCTTTCGGGTGGGCGATTCCAGGCTTGGTCGAACGCGCCGCTTGCATCGCAAGCAGCTGCGCAGCGAGGTCAGCAGTGGCTTTCTCAGCGGCTTTTCGGGAGCGCTCCCAGCCGCCGCCTCCAAGCTTGGAAAGTTTGGGCGTGGCTCGGCCGATACCGATGTAGCGCGAGAGCAGGTGCGACTCCCGCACCGGGAGGTGGAGCATCGATTTCTCGGCAAACTCCAGTCCGATGAAGTCTTCAGTGCGTCCGTTGTGTGCGTGGGCCTTGATGCCACGGAAGAGGCAGATGCCTTGAGTCACGTGCACCAAGGCATCCCCATCGGCGAGTTCACCGAAGTCGAGCGCCCGCCCGATGGCGGCGCGGACGGCGGTGCGGCGGCGCGGTAATGAGGCGAGTGGGCGTTTACGGCGGCCGAAGAGCTCGCGCTCCGTGAGCAGGACGAGGCCAGTCTTAAGCAAGCCCGACAGTTTTCCGGGGGCCAGCAAGAGCCCGCCGCCAAAGCGCCCGGCGCAGACCCGCGGTTTGAATCCGCGGATGGCACCGGCTTTAACTTCGGCGATCAAGCGGTCGACCGATCCGTCCGTATCGCCAGTGAGTAGGCAAGGCCGGCCGTCCTTCGCGAGGGCGGCTGCGGCACGGAGCAGGGCAGGGCGGTGCTCGCTGCCTTCGGTGGCTGAGCCGATGAGGAGCGTTTCGGCTGGTTGGCATTCGAGCCCCTGTGTCTCGTAGCCTACCGGGGCTTCATCTGACTCTTCCAGAATAAGCTGCGGTAGTTTCGTGGCGTGCAGTTCGACGCACAAGATATCTTCGTGAGCGCGGTCGACGACGATGATGAGGGCGTCCGCTGGGAGGTGTTTAAAGAAGGGGGCTTCTGCGGCCTGGCCGGAGTCATCGCGCGGGGCGCAGATCACCAGACCGTCGACTTCGCCTTCGCTCCGTTGCGTGGCGGGGTCGAACGGCCGAATGGATTCAACCTTGTCGCCAAAGAGGTCAATGCGCACGGGCATCTGCGCGTTCAGTGGGTAGACGTCGAGGATGCCACCGCGCAGGGCGTATTCGCCGGGCTGTTCGCAGAGCGCTTCGTGGTCGTAACTGAAATCAACGGCGAGGCGTTGGGCGAAGGCCCGTAGCTCGAGGGTGTCGCCTTTGCGGATAACCATCTCTGCCCGCGCGGCGGTTTCGGGGGCGGGCGACCGCCGGGCCAAGGAGCCCGGTGTGCACGCGATGAGTAATGGCCGGTGGGTATCGTGGCTACCATGGCGCAGCAGGGAGAGTACACCGAGTAAGTCGCAGTCCGCCTCGAAGGCGGGAACAGCGGCGTCGGCTTCGGTCAAGGTTCGGGCGACGGGCTGCGCACCGTTCAGCAAGGTCAAGAGTTGCGCCGTCTCTTCCGCCAGCGTTTCCGCCGCACCGAGGTTGGAGGCGAGCAGGACGATGACGCCGTGCGTCGCGCCTTCCGAACAGGCCACGGGCGCCCAAGCGTGCGCGGGCACGCCGGTTAGGGCACGGCGTGACTGAACGGACATGTCGCTATCCAGCGGGGTCGTGTTCATTCGTCAAACGCACAACGATAAAAACCCGCTTTCAGCTGATCAGGAGCAGTCGGGGCGAGCCCGGGTAATTCTCGGGGGCACGATGGATACACGGTAGAACTGGGCTACCGGGCCACTGTGTCGCGATGCGCCACAAGGAGAATTGGCCGAAGCGGTAGGGCGAGGCGCTTGGCTTGGGGGCATAGTGTAGGTCGTAGCTCTGCTCGTGCAGGTACTCGGCGAAGTCGGCGTCGTCGGCTCCGCCGTATTCCTTTAGCAGTGCCTGGCGGATCTCGGGTTGGTCCACCTTGCGGATAGCGTCCTCGTTGGCGAGGCCTTCACTGCCGGCGCCGTGATAGGTGCAGAGCCAGGTGTCGACCTCGACGGGCGCGCTGTCGACGTGGAAAGACAGCACGTCGGTCGGCACCGTGCCGGCGTCGGTGCCGCGCACGCAGTCATAGATGCAGTTGAGTGAAGGCGCGAGTGCATGGGCCCGAAGCATCGCTTGGTCGGCGAGCAGGGCCTCGGCCGCGAGCTGGCCAGCGGGGCTAAGGTTGAGGGTTTGGAGGCGTTCGTCGTCGAGCGGCACGATGCCGTTCCCTGCGCCTAACCGGGCGATGACCTCGGCATAGTCGCCTGGTAACGTGCGTTCCCAGCAGAGGGCATTAACGTCGCCTGCAAAGGGCGTGGCGAGGAGCTCAGTGAAGCTGCCTACCTGGCGGACGCGCGCTGGGCCGCCCGCTCTCACTTCAGCCCAAACCGCTTGATGAATTCCTTGGCGAGCGCCGCGTAGGCGACGGCGCCAGGGGAATGGACGTCGTACTGAAAGATCGTCTGGCCGTGGCTCGGGCACTCCGACAGGCGGATGGTGCGTGGAATCATGGTTTCCATGACGAGCGTAGGGAAGTGGGTCTTCACTTCTTCGACGACCTGACGGGAGAGCTTCGTGCGCACGTCGTACATCGTCATTACGATGCCACCGAGCGCGAGTTTGTCGGTGGCGCCGGCGTCCTTGAGCTGGTCGACTACGCCGACAATCTGACCGAGGCCTTCCATCGCGAGGTATTCCGTCTGTAGCGTCACGAACAAGTAGTCGGAGGCGCTGAGCGCGTTCATCGAGAGCATGCCGAGCGCCGGCGGGCAATCGATGAGGATAGCTCCGTAGATTTTGGCGTCGATGATGGGGGCGAGGCTGGCGCGAAGACGACCGAGGTAATTTTCAGCCTGCGCGAGTTCGGACTCCACGGCGGCGAGGTCGACCTCAGAAGGGATGAGGTCGAGCTTTTCAGTGGTGGTCGCCACAATCATGTCAGCGGCCGCGGCTTCGCCGTGCAGGACCTTGTAGAGCGATTTACCCTCGGTCTTTTCAATGCCGAGTGCACTGGTCGCGTTCGCCTGCGCGTCGAGGTCGACGAGCAGGGTGCGGATACCTTGGCGGGCGAGGCCTGCTGCCAGATTGACCGCGGTGGTCGTCTTACCGACGCCGCCCTTTTGATTCGCGATGGAAAAGACCTTGGTCACCTTAGACGTTCTCGATGGGGCGTTCGACTTCGGTTGGGGCGTCGTAGTCTACGCCCGCGAGGCCGAAGCCGAAGTTTTTGAGGAAGTCGGACTGGTAGCCGGCGAAGTCGCCGTATTGGTCGAAAGTCTCGGTGGTCACGAGCGGCCAGATATCGAAGACGGCTTTTTGGATTTCCGGGAGCATTTCCAAGTCATCGATGCGGACGCGGCCGTTGTCGTCGAAGTCGAGGGCGTTGTCGTTGTACATTTGCTTCTCGAAGAGGCGCTGGATTTGTTCGATGCAGCCTTCGTGATTGCCCTTCGCCTTCATGATTTTGAAGAGCAGGGAAACGTAGAGCGGGACCACGGGAATCGCGGAACTGGCTTGGGTGACAACGGCCTTGTTGACGGAGACGAAGGCGCGGCCACGGTGCAGCTTCATGAGGTCGTCGATCTTGCGACCAGCCCGCTCGAGGTCTTCCTTGGCCTTACCGATGGTGCCGTCCTTGTAGATGGGCCAGGTGACTTGCGGTCCGATATAGGAGTAGGCGACCGTCTGACAGCCTTCCTTGAGCACACCGGCGCCGTCGAGGGCGTTCATCCAGAGTTCCCAGTCTTCGCCACCCATGACCTTGACGGTGTGGGCAATTTCCTCGGCGTTCGCGGTGTCGAGGGTCACGTCGTTCACGACCTTGCGGTCGGTGTCGAGGTTCTTGGCGTGGAAGGGCGCGCCGGTTGGCTTGAGCGTCGACTTGTAGGTGACGCCGTCAGGGGCGGTCCGCCGAGGGGAGGCGAGCGAGTAGACGATGAGGTCAACCTTGCCGCCGGGCATCTTGGATTTAATCGCCTCAATGACTTGGGCCTTGAGCTCAGCGGAAAAGGCGTCGCCGTTCAGTGAGATGGCGGTGAGGCCAGCCTTCTTGGCTTCGGCGTGGAAGCCGGTGGTGTTGTACCAGCCCGGGCTACCGGCCTTGTCGCCTTCGCCGTTACGTTCAAAGAATACGCCGAGGGTAGCCGCGCCGGATCCGAAAGCCGCGGCGATGCGCGAGGAGAGGCCGTAGCCCGTAGAGGCGCCGATGACCAAGACTGACTTCGGGCCACCCTTGAGCGCAGGCCGGGACTGGACGTGCGCAATCTGTTCACGGACGTGCGCCGCGCAACCTTCGGGGTGGGAAGTGATACAAATGAAGCCACGCACGCGGGGTTTCAGGACTTGAAGAGACATGGGAGGACTTTTGGAGGGGCTGGGATTGAGTTCAATCCTGGAAGTGAGGTGAAGGCGTAGTCGCATCGCCGTTGTCGTTTCCGCCCTCCATCCTCGACTCAGCCCTCGATTCAGTCATCTATGGGTCCCATGTTTAGTACCCGACTTGCCTTTGCCGACGCTCCGAATGCCCTCAGTAAGGCAAAGGCTAAACGGCTCTCGGCTAACTTGCCTGTGCTGGACATGACGGATACCAATCCTGCCAGCGCTGGTTTCGGTTGGTCGGTCGCCGAGCTCGGTTCGTTCATGCGCAAGGAAGGCCTGCAGCGCCAAGAGCCAGATCCACGTGGCCTCGCCGCGACGCGTGCCGCCCTTGCGGATTACTATTCGGCCCGCGGCGTCCGCGTCTCCGCCGACCGGCTTTTTCTTTCGGCCAGTACGAGCGAAGGTTACAGCTGGCTCTTCAAGTTACTCTGTAATCCGGGCGATGAGGTACTCGTCCCAGAACCTGCGTATCCACTGCTTGAAGTCCTCGCCGCCTTGGAAGGCGTGACGGTGCGGCCTTATAAACTGACGCAGCTCGCCGGTGAATGGGTTATCGATTCGGGTCAGATTAAGGTTAGTGCCCGCACTAAGGCCATCGTCTGCATCAACCCTTCTAACCCGACGGGTGCGTTCGTGGGCCGTCGCGACCGCGACTTACTCCGCAACTTCGTGCTCAAGCATAGCCTGGCAATCATTTGCGACGAGGTCTTCCTTGATTACCCGGCGGAGGGTGTGGTGTCTCCCGGGACGTGGGTCGACGAAACGCAGGTCGCCCTTTATGTCCTGAGCGGTCTCTCCAAGGTGGCGGTCGCTCCGCAGCTCAAGGTTGGGTGGATTGTCGTCGCCGGGCCCGCTAACCATGCCGCCGAATCCTGCCGCCGGCTCGAGCACATCGCCGACGCCTTCCTTTCGGTGAGCACTGGGGCGCAGTTGGCCTTGCCCGACCTCCTTCGCCGGGCCGAACCCCTGCGTGCCTCCCTCCGGGCGCGCGTGGCTCAGAATGAGGCCGCACTCAAAGCTTGGGTTGTCGCCGCGGGCCACCCTTGCTCGGTGCTGCCCCGCCCAGCGGGATGGATGGGTATCTTGGCTTTGCCTCCCGGTGTTTCCGAAGAGCGCCTCCTCTTGAATGCCTTGGACGAGGGAATTTGGGCTCACCCCGGCTATTTCTATGGGATGCCGGCGACGACGGGGTACCTAATCCTTAGCCTTTTACTTGATCCAGCCCAGTTTTCTGAAGGTTTAAAGGGATTGGACCGGGCGATGCGTCGGAGTTAACCCCTCCCACTTACCGCTTGCCAATCGGCTCACCACCCCTTTGCTCCGACTTTCCAAAGGAGCTCGAACTACTATGTCCCGTATCTGCAGCGTCACCGGCAAGCGCCCCGTCAAGGGCCGCCGAATCATTCACCGCGGTCAGTCCAAGAAGAGTGGCGGCATCGGCTTCCAGCTCGTGAAGCAGACCAAGCGCGTTTTCCGTCCGAACGTCCAGCGCATCCGCGTCCTCCAGCCTAACGGCTCGGTCAAGCGCCAGTGGGTGTCGGTCAAGGCCATCAAGGCCGGCCTCGTCACCAAGGCCTAAGCGCCCCTTTTGAGGTCGAAAAAGAACCCGCCCAACGGCGGGTTCTTTCGTTAAGGCATTGGGCCATTCGCAGAATAGCCACCGCCCGCAGGATTGTCACAGGCTTGGCCCGCTTGGACGGACTCTGGGCTGGCTGGACTCGTCCCAAAGGCTAGAGTGATAGACCCTTTCGTCCCATGTCCGAGAAGAAGCCCGCCATCGAAGAGAATGCCAAAACTGGCCAGTGGCTGTGCGGCTCAGAGGAGGCCGCCTTTGCGGCCGTTCAGGCACGGAAGGAAGGCCTGACTTCCGCCGAGGCCGCCGCGCGCCTGGAGGAGTTTGGGCCGAACTCTGTCTCGGCCCCGCGTCCAAGTGCGCTCGTGGAGCTACTCCGTAAGTTCAAGGAACCTCTGGTCGTACAATTGATGGTGATTTGCATCCTGTCGTTCATTTTTGAAGACGACGAGACGAAGAAGATCCTGAGCACCTCCTTGGTGGGCGGGATGGTGTTCTTTTCCGTCTTCCTTTCCTATTTCCAAGAGAGCCGTTCGGCACAGACCATTGCTAAGCTGCAGGCCATGGTGAAGACCACCTGCGACGTCATCCGCGATGGCGTCGAGGTCACCGTCCCGATCGACCAGATTGTCCCGGGTGATATCGTCGTACTCGCCGCTGGCTCCATCATTCCTGCGGATTGTCGTTTATTGCAGGCGAAGGACTTCTTCCTTTCGCAATCCGCTTTGACGGGGGAGTCGATGCCGGTCGAGCGCGTCGTCATGGCGACCGTGCCGGGCGCGGTGTCGGCCCAGGAGTGCCCCAACGGTTGTCTCATGGGTGCCAACGTCCAGAGCGGCTCGGCCCGTGCCCTAGTTCTTGCCACCGGCCGCTCAACCCAGTTCGGTGCGATGTCTGCCCGTCTTGTCGAGCGCAAGGACGCCACCGCCTTCGAACGCGGGACCAAGAGCTTCGTGTGGATGATGATTCGCATGATGCTGGTCATGGTCACGCTGACCTTTGGTTTCAGTGCGTGGCGGACGAGTAACGTCAAGGACGCCTTCCTCTTTGCGCTGACGGTCGCTGTTGGCCTGACGCCAGAAATGCTGCCGATGATCTTGGCCGCTTGTTTGTCCAAGGGGGCTCGCTCGCTCGCTCGTTTGAAGGTCGTGATGAAGCGGCTCGAT
Organism: uncultured Opitutia bacterium; assembly: GCA_903919185.1. Lineage (GTDB taxonomy): Bacteria > Verrucomicrobiota > Verrucomicrobiia > Opitutales > UBA953 > UBA953. The sequence continues at coordinate 134,741 of CAIXHF010000007.1, forward strand.
GCCATTCAGAACCTGGGGGCGATGGATATTTTCTGCACGGATAAAACGGGGACACTCACGCAGGACCACATCGTGCTCCAGCGTCACGTCGATGTCATCGGTCGCGACTCTGAGGACGTGCTGCGCTACGCGTGGATGAACGCCCATTATCAGACTGGCCTCCGCAACCTGCTTGATCGCGCCATTCTTTCTCGTACCGACCTCGACGTCGAACGGAGCTGCCGCAAGGTCGACGAAATCCCCTTCGACTTCCAGCGCCGCCGCATGTCGGTCGTCGTCGATCACGAGGGGGATCACTTGCTGATCTGTAAGGGTGCCGTGGAGGAGATCTTGGCCGTCTGCGGTCAGTATCAGATCGACGATGAAATCCACACCATGATCCCGCTGATTAAGGACGAGGTCATGGAGGAGTATCGTGCGCTGTCCGCGCAGGGGTTTCGTGTCATCGCGCTGGCTTACCGGGAGTTTGATCGCAGTAAGGAAGTCTTTGGCACGGCGGATGAAGCCAACCTCGTGCTCTTGGGTTACCTCGCTTTCTTCGATCCGCCCAAGGAAACCGCCGCGACGGCTTTGGCCGGCCTCCGCGAACGTGGCGTTCGGGCGAAGATTCTCACTGGCGATAATGAACTGGTTTCGCGCAAGGTCTGTGCAGACGTTGGCATGCCCGTCGGCCGAGTGCTCACTGGTGCCCAATTGGCGGCTATGGATAAGGCGACCTTCGACGCAGCCGTGCTTGCGGCCGACATCATGGCGCGCCTGACGCCAGCGCAGAAGGAACAAGTCATCCGCTCGCTGAAGGCCCAGGGGCACACCGTTGGCTTCATGGGGGACGGCATCAATGACGTCCTTGCCCTCAAGGCTGCCGATGTGGGCATCTCCGTCGATACCGCGGTCGATGTCGCCAAGGAGTCCGCCGATGCGGTCCTGCTGGAGAAGTCGCTTCTAGTCCTCGTCGACGGTATCGATGAAGGCCGCCGTATCTTCTGCAACATCGAGAAGTATATCCGCATGGGCGCTTCTTCGAATTTCGGCAACATGTTCTCGGTCCTCGGCGCCGCCTTACTCTTGCCGTTCCAGCCGCTCACGCCGGTGCTGATCCTGCTCAATAATTTCGCCTACGACTTCTCGCAGACGGCCATTCCCTTCGACCGCGTCGAGAAGGACCAAATCGCTAAGCCCCGGCAGTGGGATATCTCAAGCATTCGGGGATTCATGATTTGGCTGGGGCCAGTCTCCTCGCTCTTTGACTACCTCACGTTTGCGTTGATGTGGTTCGTCGTCTGCCCCGCGGCCTTAGGTGGTACTTGGTCGACACTGGATAACGCTGGTCAGGCGAAGTTCATCATTCTTTTCCAGACGGGTTGGTTCATTGAGTCCATCGTCACGCAGACGCTGGTGGTGCACGTGATCCGCTCCCCGAAGGTGCCTTTCATCGGCTCGCGCGCCTCCTGGCAGCTGACGATGACGACCTTGGCGGCGGTCGGCTTTGCGATCTGGTTAACGTTCTCCCCGTGGATAAAAGGGCTCGGACTCAATGGCGCGGGGCTCGGTCCGATTTATTGGTCGGCGCTCCTGCTGATGACGGTTGCCTACGTCACCATCGCTCACTTAATTGCCCGTCCGCGCCTACGTGCGGCCTGACCTTTCACTTCCATGCGCATCCTTCTCGAGGCCCTCCAGGCTGGCCGCCTCTTCGAACTCACCGAGACGTCCAAGAAGGGCGCGTTTGAATTCCTGGGGCGCGTCCTAGAGGCAATTCCGGAGATACCGGACGACTCGGGTGTTGTCGAGGCCATGCTGGCCCGCGAAGGCTTAGGTAATACCGCCATCGCCGAAGGTGTCGCCTGCCCACATGCCCGCGTCGATGGCATTACCGCGGATATCTACTGTGCGCTTGGCTGGTCCGCAGCCGGCCTCGATTACGAGGCGGGCGATGGCAAGCCGGTCCATCTCGTGATCGCCTATTGGATTCCCGACTGTCAGCGCGTGGGCTTTCTGAAGGAGATGTCCGGCCTAGCCAAAGCCATCACGCTGACCGGCGGCATTGAGACTCTGCGTAAATGCGACACGTTGGGCGAAGTGCGCCACGGCCTACTCGACTGGGTGTCCCTGGTGCAGTCGGCGGAACTTCCCGATGTCCGTGCACGCATGCTCCGCCTGACGGTTAAGCCGCCTTGCGAGCCAGATTCGACGAGCGAACCCCGCGAAGGCCTCTGAGGCCTTAGGCGGCTTTTTGGAAGTGCTGCCAGAGGACGCAGGTCCAGCAGGCGATGGCGATGACGATAGCCAGGAAGACCGCCGCGCTCCCCATGTCCTTGGCGCGTTTAGCCAAGGGGTGGCGTTCCAGGGAAATATGGTCCGTATTGGCCTCGATGGCCGAGTTGATGAGCTCAACGATTAGGATGAGCTGGAGGACGGAGAAGAGCAGGGCCCGCTCGATGATAGGGACTGGGACAAACCAGGCCGCGATGGAGAGAGGGACGATGATATAAAGCTCTTGTTTGAAGGCTTCTTCATGCTGGGCGGCGGCTTTGAGGCCATCCCACGTATAGCTGAGGGCCTTAAAAACCCGGGACATACCCCCCTTGGATTTCATCTGTTGGCTGTAGTTTTCAGGGTCTGACATGCAAGAGGACTACCCTATTGCCTCGAAAAGGGGTAGGGCAAAGGCATTTTTAACCCCTTTGAAAACGCTTGCCAGAGGGGGGTGCTACCCTAGGTTTCGTGGTTCCCTGTGCGGGAACCCACCATGCGCGACGACTACCTGCAAGATGCCCGAAAGATCATTCCTGATGCCAACATTCTCATCAATGTTGTCTCCAAGCGTGTGAAGCAGCTCCGTGCCACGGCTGAACGCCCGCAAGGCTCCCCTCCCAAGTACAAGCACCTCTTGGGCGGCGACCTTTACGAGACCCTTTCCCCTGAGGATATCGCTCTCCGCGAAATCATCGAAGGCCGCATCTCCTGGGCTTTCGCCGAGGAAGACCAGGGCCAGGCCTAAGCGCTTTCACGCTGAGGTTTACGGCCATCGGCGGGTAGCCCCGACGCACCACCATGGCCGCACGTAAAGAGCATTCCCTTCCCGAGGTCGGCAATCCGAAAGCCGGCCGGGATTACTTCATTGGGCAGACCTATGAGGCTGGCCTGATGTTATTGGGCACCGAGGTGAAATCACTCCGCCTCGGTCGCGCGAACATCGCAGACTCCTTCGTGCGCTTGACCCCCAGGGGGCCAGTACTCTTCCACGCCCACATCGCGGAATATGATTTCGGGAATCACAATAACCACGACCCCTACCGCACGCGCAAGCTACTACTCCATGCGACCGAGGTGGCTAAGTTGACCGAGGAGGTCCGTTCTGGCGGCGCCACGGTCATCCCATTGAAGATTTACTTTAAACATGGTTTGGCCAAGTGCCTCATCGCTGTGGGCAAAGGCAAAAAGCAGCATGATCGTCGTCAGGACATCAAGGAGCGTGACGCCAAGCGCGAGATCTCGCGGGCCATGAGTCGCCGTCGGTGAAGCCGCCCCTCCATCTTATCCTGCTCCACCCGGAGATCGCCCCCAACACGGGCAACATCGGCCGCATGTGCGCAGTCACGGGTTGCGTGCTCCATCTGGTGCACCCGTTGGGTTTCAAAATCGACGACACTAAGTTACGCCGTGCAGGCATGGATTACTGGCATCAATTAGATGTCCGCCATCACGAGAGCTGGGAGGCTTTTTTGGCTTCCCCGGGACGGCCACAGCGGCTCTGGCTCTTCTCGACCAAGACGACGCAGGTTTTTTGGGATGCGCGTTATGCGGAAGGCGACGGGTTGGTCTTCGGCAGCGAGAGCTCCGGCGCGCCCGAGGCCGTGCATACTTTCGTCGGGGCTGCCCAGACGGTGAAGATCCCGCATTTCAATGACCTCACGCGCTCACTCAACCTTTCGACCGCCTGCGGCATTGCGACCTATGAGGCGCTGCGCCAAGTGAAAGGGTAGGGGCAGGATTGGCGAAAGGGTCGAGTGCAGCGTCGAGGACAGCATCGAGGGCAGAGTCGAGTGAAGGATTGAGGGTTGAGGGTGGAAGCGACCTTGGCCTCGACTCCGACCTCGACCCAGTCCGCGATTCGGTCATAAGTATTCTCATGCGAATGCTTTGCTGCCTGCTCGCCGTTGCCGCCGTGGCGGCCGAGACCCCTGCGAACCCCGCCGCCACGCTGGCACAACTGTTGCTCGCCGAAGGGTTCGAGGGCGCTCCAGTCGGAGGTATTCCCAAGGGCTATACCAAGGACGGACCGGTGCGCGTCGTCGACGACGTCTTCCACTCCGGCCATAAGTCTTTACGCATTGATGCCGCCGTTAAGGGACCCCGGCGCGTGACGAAGTCGGGACCCGACATCGCAGCTATCGGCGGCGAACACTGGGGCCGGCTTTATTTCCGCGTCGACCAGCCGGTGCCGACTCTGCCTGATCCGCCCGAAGGCCGGAGGGTTTCCTCTGTACATATTACCTTCGTTAGCGGTAAGGCCTTAAGCCCGCAGTTCAACGACCCCATCGAGACGCGACTGATGGGTACGAGTTTCAATGGGGCTGGCGATGTGCAGTATCTCTATAACGTGCAGACCGCTAAGCGTGGGGAGTTTGGTGCCAGCACCACGCCGCGCTTCCGGTTCGGCCCTGAATGGACCTTGGCTGAATGGCACGTCGATAGCGCGACGCAGACCTATCAGTTTTTCCTGAACGGCGACGAGCTCAAGGAGATCGCCGTTAGCAAGGGCGCCGGCAAGTTCGAGCGCGCCGAGATTCCCACGGCCTTCCAGTCGCTATCGTTCGGCTTCATCAATTATCAGCCGACTCAGACGCCAGGCTTTACCGTCTGGATTGATGACGTGGCCCTAGGCCGCACCCGGCTGGGTCCGACGGCTCCGCCGGCGGTAAGGTCGAAGTAGCCCGTGCCTAGGTGTTGCGGAGGAGGATGACGCCACCAATCGCGACGGCACCGCCAAGCCAGACGCGTGGGCCGGGCCGATTGCCTTCCACGAGCCACTGGAAGAGCAGGGCGAAGAGCGGGGAGAGGGCGACGATACTGAGCACGATGGCCGACGAGTTAGTACTCAGCGCCCATTGATAGCAGGCCACGCCGATGCCCGGCCCGGCGAGCCCGTTCATTAACATCCAGCCGCGGGCCTTGCCGCCATCGTAGGGCTGCCGGACTTGGGCAAAGAGTCCGTGCGCACGCGTGTTCCAGAGGACAAAGGCGAGCACGATGGGTAAGCCGCCGATGAGGCGCAGGAAGCCTTGCGAGAGGCCATCGGGTAGGGGCAGGTTGGCGGCGAGGCAGGCGGCCTTCGCCATGGGTGTGCTCACTGCCCCACAGGCTTGGCCCAGGGCAGCGAGCACCGAGAGTGAGACGCCGAGACGCCAGTGGCGGCGATCGCCTTCGGGTGGACGGCCTAATGCGATGGCTACTCCGACCAGAATGACTGCCGCCGCCCCCATCTGGCTCAGGGAAGGAGCGTGCCCGAGAATGAAGTACTCCAGGATGAGCGCAAAGGGCGCTGCCAAGGTCTGCATGATGAGCAGGGCCAAGCCTGCCCCGATGCGGGTAAGCGAGTGGAAGCTAGCGATGTCGCCAACGCCGAGTCCGATGGCACCGCCGAGGATTAGCCACGGCCAGCCGGGAAAGAGCAGCCCGCGACCAGAAAACAGGACGTAGGCGCCTATCGCGCAGAAGGCAATCGTGATGCGTCCGAGATTCGCAAGGTCGGCACCGTGGTAATAAGAACTCCGCCGGGCACAGGTAATCGACCAGGCGAAAAAGATGGAGGTGAGAAAGGCAAATTCCATCAGTCGAAGCGCTCGATAATCGCAACCCCGACTGCATCGGCGCGCAACCGGCCTTCACCGGTAAGGCGGACTTGCGAACCCGCGGCTTCCATCAGGCCTTCCTCAACGAGCGCCTCAAAAAGATGCGTCACGCGTTCTGGCAGTGGCGTGGCGAAACGGGCGGCGAGGGCCGCTGGGTCGACGCCCGCGTTGAGGCGTAAGCCAAAGACGAGGGCATCACAAAGCAGGTCGGCAGCACTGAGGTCCTTGACCTGTTCGAGCACGGGAGTGCCGGCTTCAATACCCTTAATCCATTGGTCGAGGTTGGCGGGGTTCGTCCAGCGGCGGTGACCCCATTGCGAGGCCGAGGAGGGTCCATAGCCAATCCATGAGCCCATCTCCCATGTGATGAGGTTATGACGACAGGCGTGACCAGACCGCGCGAAGTTGGATGTTTCGTACTGCGCGTAGCCGTTGGCCTCAAGCTGCTCCCAGGTCTGGCGGTAAAGCCGCGCTTCTAGTTCGCGATCAATCTTCACCTTGCCCTGCGAGAGTTTTACAAACATCGCCGTATCTTCTTCAAAGGTCAGGCAGTAGGTCGAAAGGTGGTCGGGCTGCAGTTCGATGGCGCGGCGTAGGTCTTCGTGCCAGCGCTGTTCGTCCTGGCCCGGGATGGCGAAGATGAGGTCGAGGTTCCGTGAGGCGAAGCCGGCGGCCTCGATTAACTCCCAGGCCTCCATAATTTGCTTCGGCGAGTGTCGACGACCCAGTGCATCGAGCGTGATGTCGTCGAAACTCTGTACACCCATCGAGACACGGGTGACGCCAATTTCCTTAAGGGCGGCGAGCTTGTCGGCGCGGACGGACGAAGGTGCTAGCTCGACGGACCATTCGCTGGGCTGTCCGGCTGCCCGGGTCATCGCGTGGCCTAGTCGCCGTAGGTCCTCGGCTGGCAAGAGGCCGGGCGTACCGCCGCCCCAGAAGGCGGTTTCGACTCGACCTGGCGGGTGGAGTTCCAGTTCGCGTTCGATGGCCGCAAGGTAGCGGTCGATTTCGCCGCGCTTCGGTTGCTCCTGATAAAACGAACAGAAGTCGCAGGACGACGCGCAGAACGGGACGTGCAGGTAGAGGGCCGTCGCAGGCTGGACGGACGGGGTCATCACTCGAGACCGAGCTGCTTGCGACCGGCTTCGGAAATCATCCGAGGATTCCAGATCGGTTCCCAGACAATCTCGACGGTGGCACACTCGACTCCCGGCAGGGCTTCGAGCTTCGACTTGGCGTCTGCGGCGATGACGGGTCCCATCCCGCAACCTTGCGCGGTGAGCGTCATCTTGGCGGCGACTTTCTGACCACCGCGTTCACCCGCGGTAAGCTCAAGGTGGTAGATGAGCCCGAGGTCGACGATGTTCACGGGAATCTCCGGATCGAAGCAGCCCTTGAGTGCCTCCCAGAGCATGTCTTGGTTGAGCGGGCCAGTGGCCTCGTTCTTAGGTTGCTCGCCATAGAGGCCAATCGCTTCTTGGCCCAAGGCATCAAGGTCCGCGGGCGCGATACGGAACAGGCCCATGCCCGTGCGGACGGTCACCGAACCGCCGAGGGCCTGGGAGACCGTGACTTCGCTGCCCGCCTCGAGTACGACGATGTCCCCAGCAGGGATCAGCGTGGCAGCACAGTCACGGATAAGCTTATGGACGGAGGACATGCCTTCAAACAGTCGTTTAAAGCCTCGGAGGCAAGCGTGGGGTGCTGCTGATGTGCGTTTGGCGGTATAAAAGTTGCGTGTCTAGCCCGCACCGAGGGTTGAGGTCTGTCGGCGGCGGGGTAGGGTGCGGGTAACCCCTTCTTATGAAACCGTTCAAGTTCTGCCTGGCCGTCCTCATTGCTTGCCTGGCCTCCGTCTCCGCCTGGGCTGGTCCTGAGCCGATTTTCGACGGCAAGACGCTCGCCGGATGGGAAGGTGATTTATCTTGGTGGCGTGTGCAGGCCGGCGAGATCCGCGGCGGTTCCTTTGAGCGAACGGTCACGAAGAACCAGTTCCTTGCGACCGCGAAGACGTATCAGAACTTCGACCTGCGTGTGAAATTGCGCCTCACTGGCACCGGCTTCGTGAATAGCGGCGTCCAGATTCGCAGCCTCCGCGTGCCGAACAGCACGGAGATGAGCGGCTACCAGGTGGATTACGGTGCAGGCTGGTATGGAAAAATCTATGATGAAAGCCGCCGCAATAAAGTCATTGCTGATTCGGTCGACCCCAAGGCCGTGCTCACCGCCGTCAAGGAAGGCGAGTGGAACGAATACCGCATTCTCGCCGAGGGCCGCCGTATCCGCAGCTGGGTTAATGGCGTGCCCGCGCTCGATTATACCGAGGCCGACCTAAATATCGCGACCGATGGTAAAATCGGCATCCAGATTCACTCCGGCGGTAAGGCCGAGGTGCAGGTGAAGGACATCGTCATTGAGGAATTACCAGCGACGCCGGCCGACATGACTTGGGAGAAGCTGAAGCCCGCGACGCAAACTAAAGCGGTGGAAGTGCCGAAGAAGAAGGACACTGGCTATAACAATGTAGAGGGCTTGCGTCGTTCGGCGGAGGAACAGCAGAAGCTCTTCCACTTGCCTGAAGGTTTTGAAATCGAGCTCTTCGCCAAGGAAGGACCGGAGATGGGTAAGTTCATCATGCTCATCTTCGACCAACAGGGACGGGCTTGGTCTAGTACCGCCTTGGAGTACCCGGTGGACGCTAATGAGAACCCCGCCGCTGCCGAAGCGCTTTATAAATCCAAGGCCCGTGACAAGGTCATCGTCTTTGACCGACCCTTCTCGGGCGGCGTCCAGCAGCCACGCGTTTTCGCTGATGGCCTCGCCATTCCCGAAGGCGTCCTGCCTTATCAAAACGGTGCCATTGTCCAGCATGGCCACGACATCGTTTTCTTGCGTGATACGGATGGCGACGGGAAAGCCGATAAGCGTGAAGTGCTTTTGTCCGGGTTTGGTGTGCAAGATTCACACCTCTTCCCCCACCAGTTCACGCGTGCTCCTGGCGGTTGGTTCTGGTTGGCGCAGGGTGCGTTTAACTCCGGCAAGGTCACCACGACGAAAGGCGATATCGTAGACTTCCCGTCGACGCGCATGGCGCGTTTCCGGCCGGATGGCAGCTTCTTCGAGCCGACCAGTACGGGCCCCTGCAATATCTGGGGTCTCGTGCTGAACGGGCAAGGCGAGGCGTTCATCCAGGAGGCCAATGACTACGGCTATCCAGTCATGCCTTTCCATGAGTATGCCTGGTATCCGGGTTGCGCCGATCGCTTGGCGAAGACCTACCAGCCCCCGTTCCCCGTCCAGGCTCCGCAGTTCAAGATGGGTGGGACCGGGCTCAGCGGTCTGGCCCTCAGTGACCATGGTGTCTGGCCGAAGGGTTATGCGGACGTTATGTACGTCGCTAATCCGATCACCTCCAAGGTAAACGCCATCAAGATGGAACGTGACGGCGCCGGCTACACGTTGGAGAAGCTGGCCGACTTCGTCTCCTGCGATGACCCCTTCTTCCGCCCCATCGCAATGACCATGGGCCCCGACGGCTGCCTCTACGTCATCGATTGGTATAACAAGATCATCAGCCACAACGAAGTCGCCCGTAACCATCCAGACCGCGATAAGCAGTCGGGTCGCATCTGGCGCATTAAGCCCAAGGGCTTCGTCCCGCCGGCGGTACCCGACTACTCTAAGCTTTCCTCAGCGGAGCTCATCACCCGCCTCGGCGGTAACGTCGTCGGCGACGCGCACCTGTCGTGGCAGACGTTGGCTGACCGCGCGCCCGAGGTCGCGACGACCAAAGCCCTCCGCGAAGCGGCGGCGGATGAAGCCGCCCCGGCGGCCCGAAGGATTCAGGCGCTCTGGGTGCTGGGCTGGCAGAAGCAGTATCCAGTGGACCTCGTTGCCGGCCTCCTGAAGTCCCCTAATCGCAACGTGCGCCGCGAAGCGGTGAGCGTCTTGCGTTACGCCGCTTCCCTCGATGCGGCGCAAATCGCCCTCCTCGCTGGTCTACGCACCGACGGGGATGCCGAGGTGCGCCAAGCGGCCATCAAGACTCTGGGCGAGACCATTCAAGCCGAGGGTGCGCTATCGGCGCTTCTGTCCTTCGCACAACCATCCTTGGCTGAACCAGTCGCGCCGGACCGTAGCCGCAAGCCGATTAAGGTGGGCGAAGCTTATTACCGCGAGTTCGAGCGCTTCCTCGTGCGTATGTACCTCGAACGCCAGCCGGCGTTGGTGGCGGGCTACCTGAAGCGGGCCGCTGCTGGCCTATCCGCCGAGCAGCGCCTTTTCGCCACCTTGGCCTTAGAGCCCAAAGCAGGCGCAACAGTCCTCGCGGCGATTCTGCCTGCGCTGGAGCGGGCACCCACGAGCGAAGAACTCCTGAGCTTGGCCCAGTCCGCCGAAGTCCCGGCCTGTGCTGATGCGATTCGAGCCTTACTCCGCAAGCCGTCCGTACGGGCAGAGGTTGCGGAAGGGCTCTTGTCGGCGCGCACTAAGCTCGATCCTGCGAAGGTCGGCCCGTTGCTGACGGAAGCCGCCAAGGAACTGTTGTCGGGAGATGGTAAATCTCAGGCCCTTGGCATCGCGCTTATTGGCGGCTTCCAGTTGGCCGCGCTCGAGGCCGACCTCGTTAAGTTCACCCAGCAGGCCAAGGACGTTGCCGTCCTCAGCACCGCCCTCCAAGCGCTGCGTGACTTGCGGAGTGCTGAGGTCGATCTCTTTGTGGGTTTGACCACGCATGCCGACGCTACGGTGGTGGACCGCGCCCTCGCTGCCTTGACGGCTTCGCGCGCCCCGCAGGCTCCGGCCGCCGCGCTCAGCCTTCTGCCTAAGCTAGACATCTTGCGCCGTCGTGCGGTCTTGGGTGGATTGAGTTCCTCCAAGGAAGGAGCCCGCGGCATCGCGACGGCTTTACAGGCCAAGACGCTGGCCAAGGAAGAGATCGATGGGCCCATCGCTGAAAAGTTGGCACTCACCTTAGGCGAAAGCCCAGAATTGAAGTCGCTGATGGCCGAGCTGGGCGCGGTCTTCCGTCCGGTGCTTATGTTGGACGGAAGCGATGACGCGGTCGCCGAGACTAAACTGGATTTAAAGGGCCCCTTCACGCTCGAGTTTTGGGTGCGTCTGGCTCCTGGCATCGATAATAATGACGGGGTCCTCGGCTCGCCTGGGCAGCTCGACATCAACTTCTCTGGTTCGTTACTGCGCCTTTATGCTTTCGCCCCCTTGAACGACGTTGTCATCGCGAAGAAGCCGATCACGCCTGAACTCTGGACGCACTACGCGATCACCCGCGACGCCCAGGGCGAAATGCGCCTCTACGGTAACGGCGAACTAGAGTCCGTCGGCAAGGTGCCCGTGGCCAAGGATTTCTTGGGCTGCAATGTGGCGTGGACGGTGCCGAAGCTCGGCACGAAAGGCGCCCTCGCGGAATACCGCGTCTGGAATATCGCCCGCTCCGCTAAGGAAATCCGCGACAACTTTACCCGCACGTTTGCTGGCGAGGAGCGCCCCGCTGCACTGGCGTTCTTCAACGCAGGCGGCGACGCCTCGTGGGGTAAACTGCACAAGGGCGCTAAAGTGGTCCGGACGACGGATGTGCCACCGCTCATCACTAAGGCCCAATTCGAAGTGCTTGCGCGTAAGCAGGAGCACTTCATGGAACTCGGCCGAAAGGGTGGTAACGCCGCGCGCGGGAAGGCCTTAGCCGCGATGTGCCAGACTTGCCACACGATCAACGGGCAAGGTGGCCAGATTGGTCCTAATCTCAGCGGGGCCGGTGCCATGGGCCTCGAGGGTGTGGTGCGTAACGTCATGGATCCTAATGCCGCCATGGAGGCCGCCTACCGAGTCTTCCGCCTTGAGCTCATCGGTGGTGAGGTCCTGGATAGCTTCTATGTCACCGAGGACGCCAAGGCCTACGTGATTCGCCAGCCGGGCAGCGAAGAGATTCGCGTGCCGAAGTCCAATGTGCGTTCGGCCCGCTACCTGCGTCGCTCGCTCATGCCGGAAGGCCTGTTGGACGCTTTGGGTGACGAGCAGGTTTCCGACCTACTGGCCTACCTGATGACGTTGAAATAAGCCCGCCGAGCGTGCCTTCGCCTTCTTCGCTTGCCGAGGGGGCGGAGGGGCTTACGGCTTGAGGCATGTCCGTTTGGTTCAATCCTGCCCGAGAACTTGATGCCCTGCTGCGGAAGGTCGCCCCTTCCGTCGCCGGCCTCGACGCCACCTTCCAGCCGGAGCTACGTCCGTCTGATCCCCGTCACGCCGACTTCCAGTGCAACGGCGCCATCGCCGCCGCCAAGAAAGCCAAAGCTAACCCACGTGCCCTGGCGACGGCCTTGGTGGACGCGGTTAAGGCGACGGGTGAGCTCGATGAAACCTTGATTCAAGTCGAGGTGGCTGGCCCGGGCTTCATTAACTTCAAGCTGACGCCCAAGGCTCTCGGATCCTGGTTGCGTGAGTATCGCGACGAATCGAAGTGGCGCGCGGGTGCGGCCCGCATCATGGGTGGCCGGAAGGTCGTCATCGACTACCCCTCGCCGAACACCGCCAAGCAGATGCACGTCGGCCATCTCCGCCCGATTGTCATCGGCGAAGCCGTCGCCCGTCTGGTCGAGTTCTGCGGCGCCGAGCTCGTCCGCGATAACCATATCGGCGACTGGGGCACGAACTTTGGTATTCTGATTCTCGCTATCAAGCGCGCGGGCTTCGAGCTCGACGCCAAGAGCCCGACGGCCCTGGAGGACCTGGAGCGTCTCTACAAGGAAGGCAGCGTCCTGACCAAGGCCGACCCCGCTCAACTTGACGCGGCCCGCGCCGAGCTCGCTCGCCTGCAGCAAGGCGACGCCGCCAGCATGGCGTTGTGGACAGCGATTGTGGCGGTCTCGAACGCGGCCTGTCAGCGTATCTACGATCAATTCGGCCTGAAGACCGACGTCATCCTCGGCGAGTCCTTCTACCGCGATAAGGTTGACCAAGTCTACGCGGAGCTCCAGTCCGCTGGCCTTGCGGAAGAGAGTGAAGGTGCCCTCGTCATGTGGTGCGACGAGGAGCCCCGCTTCTCCCGCCACGCCGAAACGAAGATGCCCTTCATCGTCCGGAAGAAGGACGGCTCTTCAAACTACGCCTCGACCGACCTCGCGACGTTACTGTACCGCACCGAACATTTTAAGGCTGACGAGATTATCTACGTGACGGACGGCCGCCAGCAGGACCACTTCCAGCAACTCTTCCTCAATGGGGCCAAGTGGTTTAGCGCAACGAACCGTAAGCTCCCGCGCCTCCGCCATGTCTGGTTCGGCACGATCCTCGGCGAGGACGGCAAGGCCATCAAGACGAAGTCTGGTGATCCAGTCCGTCTCCAAGAGCTGATCGATGAAGCCACCGAGCGGGCCTACACCGCGGTGACGGAGAAGAACCCTGACCTCCCTGAGGTCGAGCGTCGGGCCATCGCTAAGTCGATCGGGGTCGCTGCGCTGCGCTACGTCGACCTCTCTTCGAATCGCACGATGGATTACTCGTTCTCGTGGACGAAGCTCTTGGCCTTCGAAGGCAATACGGCGCCTTACCTGATGTACGCCGTGGTCCGCGTGCGTTCGATCTTCCGTAAGAATGGTATCGAGCCCGGGCAGGGCGAAGCCGGGGCAACGGATCCGGAAACCCCGACCGAAATCGCCCTCGCGCGCAAGCTCCTCGGCTTTACCGCCGCGTTGGACCTAGCCTTGGAAGACCTCCGCCCACACCACCTTTGCACCTACCTACACGAACTGGCGGCCGCTTACGGCGCCTTCTATGCCGCTGACAGCGTGCTGGTGGATGATCCGGCCGTAAAGGCCCGTCGCCTCATGCTCTGTGCTCGCACCACCTCCATCATGGAGTGTGGCCTCCGCCTCCTCGGCATCGAGCCTGTGGAGAGGATGTGAGGGAGGGGCAGGGTCGAGTGCTGAATCGATGACTGGGTCGAGGACGGTATCGAGGCCAGAATCGGGGGAAGAGTCGATGACTGAGTCGAGGGTGGGGTCGAGGGCAGGGTCGTCAGGACGCTGAATCCTTTCTCGATTACTACGCTGTTTCTGCCATGAGTTATTCCATACCCCATGGAAACGCCTGCCCCTAAGTCTGAGCGCCTACTGTCGCTGGATGCCCTGCGGGGCTTTGACCTCTTTTGGATTATCGGCGGTCACGCGGTCATCACGGCCTTATGGAAGCTCACCGACTGGACTTGGTTAGCCGTCGTGCATGAGCAGCTCGGGCACGTGAAGTGGAATGGTTTCCATTTCGAGGATCTCATCTTCCCGCTTTTCCTTTTCCTGGCAGGGGTCTCGACGCCGTTCGCTCTCTCGCGTCGCTTGGGTGAAGGCGCCCGAGGGGAAGTCATTCGTAAGGTCGTCGTCCGCGGGCTCATCCTCGTGGTACTCGGCGTCATCTATAACAACGGCCTACAGTGGAAAGGCCTGGAGAATATGCGCTTCGCTAGCGTCCTCGGACGTATCGGTTTGGCGGGGATGTGTGCACAGCTCTTGTTCGTTTTTAGTTTCGAGCAACCGCGTCGGCTCTGGGGCTGGGTGGTCGGTGTCTTGCTGGCCTATTGGGCGGTCCTGTCCTTCGGGCATGCGCCCGGCTTTGCGGCGGGCGATCTCACCATAGAAGGTAACTTTACCAGCTACGTCGACCGTCTCCTATTACCGGGTAAGCTGCACCTCAAGATTCACGACCCCGAAGGCCTCCTCGCCATCTTGCCGGCTATCGGGAACGCCTTACTCGGTATCCTGGCTGGCCTGTGGCTCCGTCGCGCGGATAGCGAGGTCTCTGGTCATCGTAAAGCCGCTGGGCTGGCTGTAGCAGGCTTGGCGTTGCTACTGTTGGGTGGTCTTTGGAGCTTCGTCTTTCCTCTGAATAAGAACCTCTGGACCAGTTCCTTCGTGCTCTGGACCAGTGGTTGGTCGGCGTTGCTGTTGGGCCTCTTTTACTGGGTTATTGATGTGCAAGGCGTCAGGCGCCTCGGCGCTATCTTTGCCGTCATCGGAATGAACTCGGTGCTGATTTACATGGCCGGTAAGTTCATCGACTTTGACTATACGGCGCGGGCGCTCTTTGGGGGCGTTGCTAAAGCCTTACCCGCAGGGTGGGCTGCGCTGGTGCTCGCTGTGGGGGTGCTGGCGGTAGAGTGGCTTTTCCTCTGGTTCCTCAAGGAGAAGAAGGTTTTTTTGAAGGTTTAGGGAGAGTCGGGGAAGAGTAGGAGAGAGTCGGGGGAGGGTCGGAGAGCGTTGGGGAAGAGTCGGGATAGAGTCGGGATAGAATCGAGGGAGAATCGGGGGAGAATCGGGGAAGAATCGGAGGAGAATATGGCGTGAGGAAGGAGCGGGAGAGGGCGGGGGTGGTTATTTATCGGTGGGGGTGTCGTTGTGGATGCGGCGTAGTCGGTATTTGATGAGGCCGCCGATGAGTCGAGCGACGAGGGTTGTTTTCTCGAGCAACACGAGCCGATCGTCGGGTGGGATGAGGCCTGTGCGTTCGCAAATTTCGAATTGGGTTTCCAGCTCATTGAGGGAGCCCCGTGCGATGTACAGAAAGCGTAGGGCGTCTTTTTGCGTCCCGCGTCCGCTTCCTTCGGCGATGTTCGAGGGGATGGAGACGGCGGCGGACCGGATCTGCTCAGCCAGCTTTCGGTCGATGTGCCGTTTGTGCTTAGAGCAGAGGGAGTAGGTGGCGGCGACCAGGTCGCTGGCTTCCGTCCAGGCTTTAAGGTTTTTGTAGGTAGGCTGGGGCATGCACGAATGGGTGCAGTTCTGCCGCCAGTGTGCGAACGGAGATATCCCTCAGCCGATAGGCAACCTCGACTCTGCGCCGACTCACCTCCGGCCCTCCCTCCGACCCTCTACCGACTCTGCCCGACTCTTCCTCGACCCTCTGCCGACTCTCTCCGACTCTCTCCCGATTCTTTCTCGACTCTGCGCCGACTCACCTCCGACCCTATCCCTACTCTTCCCCGACTCTTCCTCGACCCTCTGCCGATTCTCTCCCGATTCTTTCTCGACTCTTTCCTCGATTCCCACCCCTCCTCCTTCAATACTGTCCCATCATGTCCGATCCTGTCCTTAAAGTCACTCGCGGTGACATCATGATGCGTGGTCTTATATGCCGTTGTCCGAACTGTGGCCGTCCGGGCCTACTGAAGTCTTGGTTTCGTCTCAACGATGGGTGTGCCCAGAACTGTGGCCTCGACCTCGCTAAGTCGGCGGGCGTCTACTCTGGCACGACCTCCATCGGCTACGTCGCCGCGATTATTTTCATTATTATCCCCACCTGCTTCCTGGTGGGCTTCAAACTCCTCACGGTGGGGCAGGGCGTGACTTTGGGTATCCTTGGCTCGCTCGGCTTTATCGTGCTGATTTATCCAGTCATGCTCTGTTGGATGGTGATGGCCTACCACGTGGCCCTGCCGGAAGAACTGCCGGCTAATCAGCGTAAAACCGACGCTAAACGTTAGGCAGCCGTCGGTTCTTGACTTACATCATCAAATCTAGATAGGTTGATGCGATGTTAAGAGATACGTTCCTCTCCCGTCTGCGGTCCTCAGGCCGCCCGACGGTTTCCGTGGAGTTCTTCCCGCCGAAGAAGCCCGAGGAAGCTGCGGCGATGTTGGACACCGCGCGGGCTTTGCAGCCGCTGGGTATCGACTTTGCTTCTTTCACTTATGGCGCCGGTGGCTCCGACCGTTCGACCGTCCTCGAATACGGCTCCAAGCTCGTGCAGGCGGGCTTTCCACTCATCGCCCACCTGACCTGCGTGGGCCACAGTCGGGCGGAACTGGCTGATATCATTGCGAAATA
>CAIXHF010000008.1 GCA_903919185.1 uncultured Opitutia bacterium
AGCGTGCCGCGGTTGTGCAGTTCGCGGGTGTCGAGCTGGGCGAGTTCGTCAGGGGCCTTTTCGGCAGCGAAGGCCGTCGCCGCGATGAGGAGCAGGGGAAGAAGCGGTTTCATCGGATGGATGTGCGGCGGGTGGATAGAAGCGATTCGAGAACAATCAAAGCGAGGGCCAGCGAAAGAAACCATTCTTCGCGCGGGACACCGCGTCGCGTCGCGCCCGTGCCATCGGTGCCCGCTTGGATGGCGAGGCGGAGGGCTTCCATCCCTTCCCCGGCTTGGCCGAGGCGCACGAAGCGCCCGCTGGTAACTTCCGCGACCTTGGCGAGGGTTTCTTCATCCAGTCGGCTGCGAATCTCTTCACCGCTGGAGTCTTTGAGTGTGTCTGGCGAACCGAGCGCACTGATCACGGTAATCGGGCCGCCCGCGGGCGTACCGACGCCGATGCTGTGGACCACCAACCCTTCGCGGGCGAGTTTCTTCGCCGCGTCGATGCCGCCAGCCTCGAGGTCTTCCCCGTCGGTGAGCATTAAGACGAGCTTACGGTTACGGTTCTTGGCGAACGCCGCCTCGGCCTCCTCGAGGGCGCGGCCGATGTCCGTGCCAGGCACCTGGATGCTCGATGTATCCGTCTCTTCCAGCGTGCGGAAGAACGCGTCATAGTCGCGGGTCAAGGGGCACTGGAGGAAGGCTTGGCCGGAGAAAGCCACCAAGCCGACACTGCCAGTGCCCTTGCGGCGCACGAAGTTCGCAATGGAAGCTTTGGCCCGCGCGAGGCGGTTGGGCCGCATATCTGCGACGAGCATGGACTTCGAGACATCGAGCACGAAGACCACGTCTTCAGTGGTGGCGCGTTGCTCGGTGATTTCGACGCCCCAGCGCGGCCCGGCCAAGGCGAAGCCGATGAGGGCGATAGCCACGGTGACGGCGAGGTCTTTGCTGAAGCGGCGGGTCGTGGAGTAGCCAGCGGTAAGGCGACTTAGGAGGTGCTCGGCCGCAAAAGCCGCCAAGCCCTGCCGGCGGCGGTTTTCCGTCCAGCGCAGCCCAGCAAAGCCAGCGAGTGCGACGACAATGGCGACGGCGAGCAGCCAAGGGGTCTCAAAGTGGAAGTCGGCGAAGTCCATGGATCAGGGCGCGCGCGGGCGGTAGAGCCCGAGGAGGAGTTCGGCGAGGAGCAGGGCGAAGGCCGCAACGATCCAAGCGTAGCGGTGGCTCTCGAAGGTGACGCTCTCGCGGATTTTCACCTCAGTGCGTTCGAGTCGGTTGATTTCTTCGTAGACGCTGGATAGCTCGTCCTTGTCCAGGGCCCGGAAGAAGCGGCCGTTAGTCAACTTCGCCATCTTATCCAGCATTTCATAGTTAGCTGGGTTGATGGTCTGCATCGGGATCGTCTTGCCGAAGGGGTCGCGGATGAGCTTGCCGGTGCGGATATCGAACTGCGGCAGCACGGTGGGCTCATTCTTGCCTAGGCCGACCGTATACATGCGAATGCCGAGCGCCGCCGCGAGTTCGGCTGACGGCACCGGCAGGATCGCCTTGCTCATGTTATCGTCGCCGTCGGTGAGGAGAATGAGGACCTTGGAGTTCTTGCCCTTTAGGTTCTTCATCCGATCGAGCGCCATGGCCACGCCGTCACCAATCGCCGTGCCCGCTTCGCGGATGATGCCGATGTGCATGCGGTCCACACCCTTACTGACCCAGTCCCGGTTAATGGTAATCGGGCTGAGCAGGTAGGGCTTGCCGGAGAAGACCACGGCGCCGATGCGGTCATCAGTACGCTTCGCGATGAAATCCTGGATAACCGCGTAGCTCGCCTGCCAGCGGGTGACTTCTTCCCGCGGCGTGCTCATATCTAAAGCCATCATCGACCACGAAAGGTCAATCACGAGCATGATGTCCAAGCCCTCGGTTTCCCGTTCGATTTCCTTGCTGACGGTTCGGGGTCCCGCAATGGCGACGATGAGGGCCGCCACCGTGGCGAGACGCAAGAAGAGGCGTAGCGAGCCGGCCGCTTCGCGCACGGGTGAGGACACGGCGCGCAACAGGCCAACGTCGGGATAGAGTAGGGCCGCGGCTTGGCCAGATTTTCCACGCAACCACGCGTAGAGTGGGAGTAACGCAAGGAAGATCAGCACCCACGGGTGTTCGAATTCGAAGCCAAGTTCGTTCATGGACGGGGCGGGGCTTGAGTGGTGAAGGCGCGGCGCGAGGCTTCGACGCGGTGGACCGCTTCGCGCACCTGCGCGATGAGGATGTCAGGGGCCGCGGTCGCGCCCGCGAATTTCGCGAGGTCCGCGGTCTGTAAAGCGGTCAGCAAAAGACTTTGGGCTGGCAGGTAAAGCGGCAGGGTTTCCAGCCGGGCGGCGAGTTCCTGCGTTGAGAGGCTAGCGGCGAGTTGCCCATCGGTCGCCGCGAGGAAGTCCCGGAGGCCATGCGACACCAGCGCGGCGGCGGCGGGCCCGGCGGTGCGGGCGGCTTGTTGCAAGGTTTCTTCAAGAACCTGCTGTGCGGAGGTCAGCGGCGGCCGCTGGCGCCGGCGGCGGGCGACTTCCAGCAGCCCGAGGGTGATGATTAAGGCGAGGCCGAAGGCAACGGCGCCCCAATAGGATTCCCACCAGCCTGGTGGAATCGGGGCGCGCGGTCCTTGCAGCACCAGCGGGGTATCGTCGGCGGCGAGGAAAATCATCGACGGCGGCGACGCTCAAAGAAGCGGCTTAAGGTAGGAGCGACCGAGGCCTCGGCATCGAGGCGGACAACATCAACGCCGGCCCGGCCGAGGGCGGCACCAGTGGCGGCGAGCCGGGCTTGGGCGGCCGCGGTGAAGCGGGCGCGGAGGCTGGCCGAACTGGTATCGACCTCGCGGATCTCGCCGGTTTCGGCGTCTTCTAAGGCGACAATGCCGACGTCAGGTAGGATGTATTCGCGTTCGTCGACGAGTTGCACGCAAGCGGTGTCATGGCGGGCGTTAAGCTCGCCGACGGCGGCGGCCATGGCGTCTTCGCCCTCGGGGCCAGCAAGGAAGTCGGAAACGACGAAGACCATCGCCCGGCGCTTGAGGGCGCGGGCGAGGCGGCGCATCGGCGTGGCGAAAGCGGTTCGTTTGGCGAGCGGTGGGTGGTCGAGGACATCGCGGATGAGGCGCAGGACATGGCGGCGACCCTTCTTGGCGGGAATCCAGAGTTCTTCGCGGTCGGTGAAGAGCAGCAGCCCGACCTTATCGCCGGCCTTAAGTGCGGAGACTGCGAGCGCGGCGGCTACTTCCGCGGCACGTTCGCGTAAGGTCCCGCGGCCGGAGCCGAAGCCGGCGGAGCCAGAGATATCGACCGCGAGCACCATCGTCAGTTCGCGTTCCTCGCGGTAGAGGCGGATGAATGGCTTGCCGGTGCGGGCGGTGACATTCCAGTCGAGCGCGCGTACGTCGTCGCCGGGCACATATTCGCGGAGCTCTTCGAAGTCGGTACCGCGACCCTTGTAGCGCGAGAGGTAGGCGCCCACCATCGCGTCGTTGACCATGCGCATAGCCACAATCTCGACGCGCTGGGCGCGGCGGAGAGTGTCCTGGGCGGAAGTCGGGACGACGGGGTCCACGGGGCGTGGGCGGCGGGCGGATTAAGGAACCTTCACCGCGTCGAGTACGCGGCGGACGATGGCGTCAGCGTCGACGCCTTCGGCGTCCGCTTCATAGGTGAGGATGAGGCGGTGACGGAGCACGTCGGGCGCGATGTCCTTAATGTCCTGGGGGGTGACGTGGTCGCGGCCCTGCAGGAAGGCCCAGGCCTTGGCGGCGAGGGTGAGGTTGATGGTCGCGCGCGGGGAGGCGCCGAACTGCACGAGCTTCTTTAGGTCTGGCCCGCCTTCGTGGTGACCGCGGGTGGCGAGCACGAGTGAGACGATGTAGTCACGCACGGGGTCGGCGACATGGATGGCGTCGACGGCCTGGCGGGCTTCCATGATTTCCTGTTGGGAGATGACCGGGCTGACGTCGAGCTTCGGCGAAGTGGTCGCCATCGCATCGAGAATCTTGCGCTCTTCATCGCGGGTCGGGTAGCCGATGTTCAGCTTCAGCATGAAACGGTCGACCTGCGCTTCGGGCAGCGGGTAGGTACCCTCTTGGTCGATTGGGTTCTGCGTGGCGAGGACGAGGAACGGCGTCGGCAGGCGGTGGGTTTCACCACCGAGCGTGACTTGGCGCTCCTGCATCGCTTCGAGCAAGGCCGATTGCACCTTGGCGGGCGCGCGGTTGATTTCGTCGGCGAGGATGAAGTTCGCGAAGATCGGGCCCTTCTTGACGCTGTATTCGCCAGACTTTGGGTCGTAGATCAGCGTGCCGACGATGTCGGCAGGCAGGAGGTCGGGCGTGAACTGAATGCGCGCGAAGTTGGCTTGGACGGTTTGGGCGAGCGTGCGGACCGAGAGCGTCTTGGCGAGGCCAGGGACGCCTTCGAGGAGGACGTGGCCATTGCCGAGGAGGCCGATGAGTAGGCGGTCGATCAGGTATTGCTGGCCGACGACGACGCGGGCGACCTGTTCACGGAGTCGCGGCACCCAAGTGCCGGCGGCGTTGATGGTGTTAGACATG
Source organism: uncultured Opitutia bacterium (assembly GCA_903919185.1). Classification (GTDB taxonomy): domain Bacteria; phylum Verrucomicrobiota; class Verrucomicrobiia; order Opitutales; family UBA953; genus UBA953. Next base: position 4,576 of record CAIXHF010000008.1, read on the forward strand.
GGGGTGGGGTTAAAAGGTGGGGTGGCGCCAAAACTGCGCGCCGCGGTTCTCCGCTCACTACTGACCTGACAGCGTCCAGCGGACCCTGCTTCGTCTATCTACTTAGCAAGAGGTTTGGGACTTAACAACCGCCGCTTTAATAAAGGCGGCAAAAAGAGGGTGGGGGCGGTTCGGCTTGGACTGGAACTCTGGGTGGAACTGAACTCCGACCATGAAGGGGTGGTCCTTAACCTCGACAATCTCCACCAGGCCGCTCTGGGGGTTGGTTCCGCCAACAATCAAGCCGGCCGATTCCAGATTTGAGCGATATGCGTCATTATACTCGAAGCGATGGCGATGGCGTTCCTGGATAAGGTCCTGGCCGTAGGCGGCGCGGGACTGGCTGCCCGGGGTCAGGGCGCAGTCATATTGGCCGAGGCGCATGGTGCCGCCCTTGGTCACGACGCTCTTTTGCGACTCCATAAGATGGATGACTGGGTTCGGCGTCTGGGGGTTGAATTCCGTCGAATGCGCCTCCTTGAGGCCGAGGACGTGTCGGGCAAATTCAATGACGGTGATCTGCATGCCGAGGCAAAGTCCGTAGAAAGGAATCTTCCGCTCGCGAGCGAAGTGGGCGGCGATGATTTTACCTTCGATGCCGCGGTTACCGAAACCTCCGGGGACTAAAATACCGTCGAGGCCTTCGAGTTGCGCGGTGCCCTTGGTCTCGAGGTCTTCGGCGTCGATGCGCACGATTTCGACGGCCGCTTCGTTCGCAATTCCGCCGTGCACGATAGATTCGTAGACCGACTTATAAGCATCCTGGAGTTCGATGTATTTACCGACCACGCCGACGCGGACGTGGTGCTTCGGCTCGAGGAGGCGGCGGACGATTTCGCGCCACGGCGCGATGTCGATGGGGCCGCACTGCAGGCCGAGACGCTTGACGACCACATCGTCGATTCGTTGTTCGGCGAGCTGCATGGGGAGCTCGTAGATGGAGTGCTCGACGTCGCGGCATTCGAACACGGAGTCGAGGCCGACGTTGCAGTAGAGCGAGAGTTTCTGCCGGTTTTCTTCGCCAATCGGGCGGTCGGTCCGGCAGACCAGCAGGTCGGGTTGGATGCCGATTTCACGCAGTTTGGCGACGGATTGCTGCGAGGGCTTGGTCTTCAGTTCGCCGGCGGCTTTAATAAAAGGCACGAGCGTGCAATGGAGGAACACGACGTTCTCACGGCCCGCGTCGTGTTGGAATTGGCGGAGCGCTTCGAGGAAGGGCAGGCCTTCGATATCGCCGGTGGTGCCGCCGATTTCGGTGATGAGAACATCGACGCCATCGCCCCCTTTGAGGATGCGGTCTTTGATTTCGTTCGTGATGTGCGGGATCACCTGCACCGTCTTGCCGAGGTAGTCACCACGGCGTTCCTTTTGGATAACGGTTTCGTAGACTTGGCCGGAGCTCAGGCTGTTGAGGCGCGAGAGGACGCCCGAGGTAAACCGTTCGTAGTGACCGAGATCGAGGTCGGTTTCGGCGCCATCATTGAGCACGTAAACTTCGCCGTGCTGGTAGGGGCTCATGGTGCCCGGATCGACGTTGAGGTAGGGGTCGAACTTCTGGATACGCACTTTCAGTCCGCGGCATTCAAGGAGCGCACCGAGGGAGGCCGCGGTGAGGCCTTTGCCGAGGGAGGAGATGACCCCTCCGGTGACGAAAATATACTTCATGAAAAATAGGACGGGCAGGGGGGATTCGGCAAAAAAGATAAGACCGGCTGGTCCGCGTGACGGTAGGCCGGTCTGGACTTTCGTATGTCATTGGGACGCAAAAGAGAGGCAAGAGGTTTTTCCAGCTCTTCACCCGTGCGGCCGGGGGCTTATGAGCGTTTTTCACGGCTCCCTCGCCCCTGCCTAATACCTCCCCGGAACCCCCCGTCCGTGGTGGGCAGGGCCCGCTCCCCCGATTTGATGGTTTCTGCCTTTGGCACCCTGTCCGTCCCAACTTCCCCTTTATGCCTGCAAGTTCCTGTTGCTCCTGCTGTCGTCCCTCCTCAATCGGGAAGAAGGTCGTCATGGCCCTTTCTGGCCTCGTCCTCGCTGGCTTCGTCCTCGGCCACATGTCGGGCAACCTCCTGATGTTCAAGGGCCCTAAGGCTATCAACGATTATGCGACCTGGTTGCACGCCAACCCCGGCCTCCTCTGGGGCGCGCGTATCGTGCTGATCCTCAGCACTATCGCTCATATTTGGGCCGGCATCCTATTGACCTTGGAAAACCGCGCCGCCCGCGAGGGTGGTCCGTCCGTTGACGCGACCCGCCGGGCCAGCCTGTCTTCCCGCACGATGCCCTATTCGGGTGTCGTGATCTTGGCTTTTCTGATCTTCCACCTTCTTCACTTCACCTTCCGGCAGATTGCCCTCGGTGGCGTCGATTTCGGGGACAACGTTTATAAGATGGTTATTGCTGGCTTCGCCCAACCGGCCGTGGCCGTTTTCTACATCGTTAGCATGATTCTGCTCTGCCTGCACCTAAGCCATGGTATCAGCAGCGTCTTCCAGACTCTCGGCCTGCGCAATGAGCGCTGGCGCTCCCGCCTCGATTGCGTCGCCAGCCTCTACGCTTGGCTTGTCGCCCTTGGCTTCATCTCCATCCCTCTCGCCGTCCTCTCCGGCTACCTGAAGTAAGTCCATGAAACTCGACCCGAAGACTCCCGCCGGCCCGCTGGCCGATAAGTGGAACAACCATAAGGCGAAGCTCCGCCTGGTGAACCCGGCCAACCGCCGGAAGTACCACATCATCGTGGTCGGCTCTGGCCTCGCGGGCTCCGCCGCCGCCGCTTCCTTCGCTGAAATGGGCTATGAGGTTTCCTGTTTCTGCTACCAGGATAGCCCGCGCCGCGCGCACTCGATCGCCGCGCAGGGTGGCATCAACGCCGCCAAGAATTATCAGAACGACGGCGATAGCGTCCGCCGCCTTTTCCAGGACACCATCAAGGGGGGCGATTACCGCGCCCGCGAAGCGAATGTCTACCGCCTCGCGCAGGTCTCCACGAACATCATCGACCAGTGCGTCGCTCAGGGCGTGCCGTTCGCTCGTGAATACGGCGGCTTACTGGCCAACCGCTCCTTCGGTGGTGCGCAAGTTTCCCGTACCTTCTACGCCCGCGGCCAGACGGGTCAGCAGCTCCTCATCGGGGCGTACTCCGCGCTCTCCCGGCAGATCGGCCTCGGCACGGTGAAGATGTATACGCGCCATGAGATGCTCGACCTCGTCCTCGTTGACGGTAAGGCCAAGGGCATCGTCACGCGCGACCTCGTCACGGGCGCGGTCGAAGCTTGGTCCTCCGATGTCGTGGTCGTCTGCACCGGCGGCTACGGAAATGTCTTCTACCTCTCCACCAACGCCCAAGGTTGCAACGTCACCGCGACGTTCCGTGCCCACCGCCGCGGCGCCGGTTTCGCGAATCCTTGCTACACGCAGATTCACCCGACCTGCATCCCCGTCCATGGCGAAGACCAGTCCAAGCTCACCTTGATGTCTGAGTCGCTTCGTAACGACGGCCGCGTCTGGGTGCCCAAGAACAAGGCCGACTGCGCCAAGCCCGCTTCCGAGGTCCCTGAAGAAGCCCGCGATTACTTCCTCGAACGCAAGTACCCGAGCTACGGAAATCTCGCCCCGCGTGATATCGCTTCGCGCGCCGCTAAGGAAGTCTGCGACGAAGGCCGCGGTGTCGGCCAGCTGGTGGACGGTCAGCGGCTCGGTGTTTATCTCGATTTCTCTGCGGCCATCAAGCGCCTCGGCGAAGCGGAAGTCCGTGCACGCTACGGCAACTTGTTTGATATGTACGCGAATATCACCGGCGAGAACGCGTATCGCCAACCGATGCGTATCTTCCCGGCGGTGCACTATACGATGGGCGGCCTCTGGGTGGACTACAACCTGCAGTCCAACGTCCCCGGACTCTTCGTCGGCGGCGAAGCGAACTTCTCTGACCACGGAGCCAACCGCCTCGGCGCTTCTGCACTCATGCAGGGCTTGGCCGACGGCTATTTCGTCCTGCCTTACACGGTGACCGATTACCTCGCCGGCGAGAAGTCGGGGAGCCGCCCCGCCCAGGATGCGCCAGAATTCCAGGCGGTCGTCAAAGACGTCAACGCCCGCGTGGCCAAACTCCTCTCGATCAATGGCACGAAGTCCCCGCGCTACTACCACAAGGCGCTCGGCAAAATCACTTGGGGGCAGTGCGGCATGGCCCGCGACAAGGCTGGCCTCGAGCAGGCTATCCGCGACCTGCAGGCCCTCCGCGACGATTTCTGGAAGAACGTGAAGGTCGTCGGCTCCGGTGAGGCCCTCGCCCCTGAACTCGAACGCGCGGGTCGCGTGGCCGACTTCCTCGACTTCGGCATCATGATGTGCCTCGACGCCCTCACGCGCGAAGAATCCTGCGGAGGTCACTTCCGCACGGAGTATCAGGACGCCGGCGAAGCCAAGCGCGATGATGCTGCCTTTGCCCACGCGGCCGTCTGGGAATGGCAGGGCGATGGTCAGCTGCCGGCCCGCCACATCGAACCCCTCGTTTACGAGGAGACCCAACTCTCCACCCGCTCTTACAAGTAATCACCATGGTCCAGGACAACGGAAAAGAACCCACCCTCGCGCTCAAACTGCGCGTCTGGCGCCAGCGCCGCGGGCAACCCGGCGCCTTCGAAGAGCACGCCCTCCCGGCCGTGCCGACTTCGGCCTCGTTCCTCGAGATGATGGATATGCTCAACGAGCAGCTCATCAAGGCAGGCAAGGACACCTTCGCCTTCGACCACGATTGCCGTGAAGGTATCTGTGGGATGTGCTCGATGACGATTAACGGCATGCCCCACGGCCCGATTCCAGGCGTGACGACTTGCCAACTGCACATGCGCAACTTCCGCGATGGCGAGACGATCACCGTCGAGCCGTGGCGCGCCCGCGCCTTCCCGGTGCTCAAGGACTTGGCCGTCGACCGTTCCGCTTTCGATAAGGTCATCCAGTCTGGCGGCTTCATCACCGTCCGCACCGGCTCCGCCCCCGAAGCCAACAACATCCCGGTACCCAAGCCCATCGCCGATGAGGCGATGGACGCCGCTGAGTGCATCGGTTGCGGGGCTTGCGTCGCCTCCTGTAAGAATGGTTCCGCGATGCTCTTCGTCGGTGCCAAGATCAACCACCTCAACATTCTCCCGCAAGGTCAGGCGGAGCGCGACCGCCGCACCCTCGCCATGGTGAAGACCATGGACGACGCGGGTTTCGGCAACTGCACCAATTATGGCGAGTGCCAGGCGCATTGTCCGAAGAGCATCACGCTCGACGTCATCGCCAAGCTGAACCGCGACTACCTCCGAGCCCGCGTGAAGGAGTTCTTCTCTTCCACGGGTAAGCCTTCCAAGGGCGGAGACTAAAAAGGCCGAGCCCCGGTGGGCTCACCGCCCAAAGAAAAGGGACGTCCAGTGGACGTCCCTTTTGCTTACTAATCCTCGCAACCTTAGTCGCTGTCTTGGGCGACCTGGTCGTTCGCCTTGGTGATGAGCACGCGGTTGTTGCCGTTGGCCATCTGCAGGGCGTTCGTGAAGAGATTGAGCTCGGCGGCGTCGTTGAGCGTGATGTCGTAGACGAGCTCGGTCATCATGCCGGCCTGGATAGTTTCGGCCGAGATCAGCTCATGGCTGAGGGCGAACTGCTTGAACGGTTCGGCGAAGGCTTGGTCGTAGTTCAGGTCATTGCCGACGCGGATGCGGAGGACGTGCGAGCCGCGCTTGCTGCCGAAGATCGTGATGGTCCCGAGGACGTAGATGACGGCGCAGACGAGCGGCACAGTGATAAGGGCCAATTCGTATTGGCGCGCCCCGACGGCCAAGCCAGTTGCCATGGCGAGGAAGATAAAGCCGATGTCGCGCGCCTGCGAGACGGTCCGGCGGAAGCGGATGATGGAAAAGGCGGCAAACATACCGAAGGCCGTCTCCTTGTTGCCGTGCACGACCATGATTACCATGGTCACGACCGTGCCGAGAATGATGAGGGTATTAACGTAGTCCTGTGAATACTTCGTGCCGCGGTAAGTGATTTTATAGAGCAGCGCGATCAGGCTGTTCAGGACGAAGCTGAAGAGGATGGCGAAAACGATCTCTTTTAGGCCAGGGTGCTGCAGTTGCGCACCAGGGGCGAAGAGGGCGTCAAGGATGCCGTCACTATCGGTGACGGTTTGGGCCTGGGCGGCGAAGAGGGGGAGGTGCATGGTAAGGGAGGGCAAAGGGGGTTAAGCGGCTAAAGAGAGGTGACGGCCCGCGACGCGCAAGCCTTCGCTGTATTTGCTGAATTGGTGGGGGTAGAGTTTCAGCCGGCTCAAGCGGGAAGCAAATGCGTAGGGCACGGCACCGGCGCCTTTAACCTCCATGATGCAGTGGTCGGCGGGCAGGACGTATTGGTTAAACTTTCGGTCGTCCACTACGGGCGTGAGGTCGTCGAAGCGTACCGCGATATCATGGTCAAAGGTCACACGCAGGGGTTCGCGGCCGAGGGCGACATCCGCCGGGAGGTGGAGGAAGTAGGCGTGGCGGTCGTAGCGCATCACGCAGCTGGGGCGGAACTCTTCGAGGGTACGCAGGCGTTGGATTTCGGCCACGATGCGGAGGTCGTGTGCGGAGAAAGAGGCGTCCGGGGTCGCGCCTTGGGTCACGGCGAGCGCCTGTGCCAGCGTCGTCTGGATACGGCGTTTTACACCCCGACCGTCGGACTTATGTTTCACCTCAATGAAACTCGTGGGTGGGATGGCACCGTCATCGGAGCCGTAGACGCGGACGCGGAGTTTGCGGCGTGAGGGGACGCCCCGCCAGTTATCCCAGTAGCAACGCAGGTCCGGAGCGTCGTAGTAGAGGCTGACGATTGGGTAGTGCCCATCGGAGCCGCCATGGGTGTCGGCGAGTAACTGATCAGCCAGCTGTCCAAGGAGCTCATCGCGCTGGCTGCGGCGGATGAGGAACTTATACTCGAAGCGGTCGGCGGTATCCATGGGCTTAGGGCAGGCGGGTGACGGTCAGGCTGCTGCGGTCGGCCCAGAGTTCGCCGGCTTCGCCCCGTAGTTCGATGACCAAGGTCGGGTCGGTATCGGTGACGGTGAAATCGACGCTGACACTTTTCCAAGGGCTGTCGCCGAGGAGGGGAGGGTTCTTGGCGTTATCGCTGCCACCCACGCCGGAGACGCGGAGGCGGCCGCCTTTAGCGTTATCGCCAGCGCCCGCTTTCACGCCCTTCCATTGGAGCTTAGCTTCGAGACGGTAACGGCCGGGCGAGAGCGAGAGCGGCAGGCGCCAATCAGCCCCTTTCTCCACGCCGATTTTTAGGTAGAGGCTATCTTTGCCGCCGAGGTTCACTTCCTTGGCGTCGCCCTTATCGGTTGACCAGGTCCAGGCGTAGTTAGCGGCGCCGAGGATGGCTTTGCCGCCGGCGCCGCGGAGGCGGTAGGCGTCTTCGACCTGAGCCTTCACGCAATCGAGGCGCGACTTAATTTCACGGGCGGCGTCCTTGCCCCGTTGTTCGAAGCGTTTGGATTCTTCGGGGTCGATGGGTTTCAGTTTGACCTTCAAGTCCCCGGCGACTTCTAGCGCGCGGCGCGGCCAGTCGATGGGCCGTAGGACTTTTTCGTAGACCGCGAAGAATTGGGTGCGGGCCCGTTCGCGCATGGTCTTGTCGAAGAGGAGCGCGTTGGGCACGGCCTTGGCGGGTTGGCGAAAGATATACCAGCGGGCATCGCCGTAGACTTGGTCCATCCCGTGGAGGAGGAAGTAGAACTTCCCGGACCCGGGGTCTTCGTAGGTGCGATAATTATTCTGATTAAAGGAATACCCGTCCCAGTGGCAGAGCACCTGCTCCAGCGCGAGGTACCGGAAGTAGGCATCGATATCTAAAATCTTGTCCATGCGCTGGAGGCGCTTGGCGGGGTCGGGTTCGCCGAGGGCCCCGCAGAATTCGAGTAGGCGAGATTTTTCGGCCGGGTCGCCTTTATCGACTTCAAGGTTGGGGTTGATCTCGTTGAGGAATCCCCCGTCGTAGAGGTGACCGCTGGTATTCTTGAAAAAGTAATGCAGGAATTCACCATTGAAGCCTTCCTTGAGCACGTAGGTGCCGAGCACCTTATTGTTCAAGGTCACGTAGGCGTGCGTGCAGCGTGAGGCGGGGATGCCCGCGCGTCGGGCCATCTCGCCGGCGAGTTGCTCATGTAGCATGGTGCCGTCCTGCGCGCAGTTATTGAGCTGAAACTTCGAAGTGCCGCGGAACTCCTGGTCTTTCTTGACCTTGTCGGTCCGAATCGAGAACCCCGGCCGGTCCTCGTTGATCTGCCGGAAACTTCCCGCCGACCCCTTGAGTTTGATGAGGCAACTATCCAAGTGCTGCCCATTGGTTTCCTTGAGCGTGAACTTGACGAGGGTCCGCGGGTCCTTGGCGAGCGCGGTCATGCCTTCTGGCGGGATGATCAGTGTCAGCCGAGGGACGACCCCTGCGAAGAGCGCGTCGTCGGGGAGGTCGGGGGCTTTCGGTAATACTGGCACGGCGGGGACATCCGGCGCCCCGATGACGGGCGTCGCGGGGGCGGGCGCAGTTTGGGCGGAGGCCGCTGCCGTCAGGCACAGCCATGCCCACCACGCATTACTAGAACGTGACAGGGCGGCGGGGCTGGGGGTAAGCGGGACCAAGCTGAGGTGGGCTGGGAAACGTCAAAATGGCTCTGGGATTTAGGGGAGTCAACCCCTCGAGCCGACCGGGAGTAAGGTTTATTCCTTATGAAAGACTATGAAACTTTCTTGTTCAGCTGGCCGCTTCAAGGGAGCCGCACCAATTGCACGCTGCTGCGGTCAAGCCAGAGTTCGCCCGCGACGCCCGCCGGGAGTTCTACAATAATCGTGGGGTCGTTGTCGGTCACCGTGAAGTCGAGGGTCGTGGACTTCCAGGGGCTGTCCCCGAGGAAGGTTTGGTTTGCGGCCCCGCTCGGATTACCGGACAGACGGAGGCGCGCGCCTTTCGTGCCTTCGCCGCCCCCGGCCTTGATCCCCTTGTACTGAACTTTTGCTTCCAAGCGGTATCGGCCCGGGCCTAGGCAAAGTGCGAGCCGTAACTCCGCCCGGCCCCCAGCGCCGGCCTGCAGGTAAAAGCACTCCTTGCCGGCAAGGGTGGTTTCCTTGGCTTCGCCTTTGTCGGCCGACGGGAACCAGAGGTAGTTCCCGAGGGCGGCCTTGCCTCCACTCGGCGAGCGGAGTCGGTAGGCGTCTTCGAATTGTGCCTTCACGAAATCCATCCGCGCTCGGACCTGTTTGGCCCCGTCCTTGCCCCGCTGCTCGAAGCGCTTGGCTTCGGCAGGGTCGATGGACTGCAGCTTGGACTTAAGTTCCGCCGCCACCTGTTCGGTCCGGCGACCCCAATCGATAGGCCGAATAATCTTTTCGTAGACGAGAAAGCTTTGTTGACGGAACCGTTCGCGGATGGCCGGGGCGTCCTTGGCGGTCCAGAGCGCTTGCGACACGGCAGTGACGCTGGCGCCGGGGTAGAGGGGGGCATTCACGGGCGAGGAGTGGATGTAGGCCCGTGGACTGCTCTGCCCCCAAGAGTCGATACCGAACATGTTATCCATGCCGTGCATGATGAAGACGAACTTACCATCATCGACGTTTTCGTAGACCCGGTAGTTATTGGCTCGGTAGGAATAACCGTCCCCGTGCACCATGATGTTTTCCATCACGAGGTGCCGGAGGTAGGCATCGATATCCAAGATCTTGCTGATGCGGGCGGTGCGCTTGGCGGCATCGGGTTCGCCGAGGGCCCACGCAAACTCGGTCAGTCGCGACTTCTCGGCGGGATCGCCATGGTCGCACTCGAGGTTGGGGTTAATGTCTTGGTGCAGACCGCCGTCGTAGAGGTGGCCGGTGGTATTCTTGAAAAAGTAGCGGAGGAATTCGGTATTAAAGCCTTCCTTTAAGACGTACGTGCCTTGGACCTTCCCATTGAGGGTGACAAAGGCATGGGTGCAGCGCGACGCTGGGATGCCGGCCTTGCGGGCCATCTCGCCAGCGATCTGCTCATGCAGGTAGGTATTATCTTGGGCGCAGTTGTTGAGCTGAAACTTGGCCACCCCCCGGAACTCTTGTGTCTTCTTAACCTTATCGGTGCGGATGGAGAGCCCCGGTCGGTCTTCATTGATTTGGCGGAGGCTACCTACGGAGCCCTTAATCTTCACCGAACAGTTTTCGTAGGTCGCGCCGCCCACTTCCTTCATCGTCATGGGGACGAGCGTGCGCGGGTCCTTCATCAACTTCGCGATGTTCTCCGGTGTGATGGTTAGCTGGAGGTGAGGGACGAGGCCCGCAAAGAGCGCATCGTCGGGCTGGTCGATGACCTTGGTTGTCGCCGGTACGGGCGGTACATCCGGCGCGCCGATGACCGGGGTGTCTGCAGCCGGCAGCGCTACGCTGGCCCCAGCAGAGGCCAAGGCGAGGAGTAGGAGTCGAGTGGAGGGCAGGGGCAACACGCGCGGGGGTCCGTGCATTCCATGCAGTCCGGGGGCGTAGTCAACCCGGCGGGTTGAGGGCATTTTAGTGAGTGGCGTATTGCCACCGGTGGGGGAGGTTCTCATAAGACGGCATGCGTTCGTTCCTCGCCCTTTCCGCATTGACCTCGCTCAGCCTCTTTTCCGGTTGCTCGGGCTCGCCCTATGCCCCGGCCGAGAAGGCGGCTTCGGGCCTGCATGATGGCTTGGTCCTCGTGGCGCCGGCCAAAGGCACGGTCATCATGCGCAGCCCGGCTAACAAGGTCGCGCTGCTCAAGGTCGCTGCCTACACGGAACGGGGCACGACCCTGGAAACCCCTGCCGCCGCCGCCGCTTCCTTCAGCCTCTTCAATGGGGTCGCGGGCACGCTGCAGGAAAATTCCGGCCTGCGTTTTCTTACCCTCCTCGGCGAGCCCGAGGGGCACAGCAATCCCTACCGCGTCGAAACGGGCGACGGTAATTTCGAGCGCGGCTATTCGATTATTGAGATGGAACTGCAGCGCGGTGGCCTCGACCTTGAGACGGGCTGGCTGAGCGCGCGTAGCGTTTGCTTGGTGCGTACCGAGGTGGGGCTCGTGAAATACGTGGCCGGCACGGTGGAGATTCGGCTGAGCCGTAATAACTCTGGCGAACCCGTCTTGACGGTGACTTGCCCGCGCGGCTCGGCGGAGGTTTCTTATGTAAACTTTACCCAGGACGCCGCCTACACTAAGTCGGTCGTTCGCGGCGGGTATGTGCAAATTACACAGAACCAGGTCGCCGGCCGCACCACGGTCGTCGCGGGCGATGTCGCTCCAGCCAAGCCAGTGTCGGCGAAGGATGCGTCCGCGGTTAAGTAAGCGTTAGCCTAGGCTGAGTCCGGCGACGCTTTCGGCGAGTCCGCCGCGGCGCGCGCGGGCAAGCCAAGTGTGTTCGAACCGTTCTCGCAGTGCGCGGGCCGCCGTGGCGTTCAGCGGTTGACCCGAGGCACGGAGCAAGCCGGCGCGCGCTAGCTCGAGGCCCACGGAGAGTTCGGTGCGTACGCGGCTATCTTGGATGGCGCCGACGAGGCCGGCGCCTTCCTCGAGGTAAGCCAGTGAGCGCGTGAGTTCGGCGGGGGTGACGCCTGCGACGAAGCCCGCGAGGGCAGCGGGTTGCGCGGTGAGGAAATCCCAACTGAGGCTCTTGTTGCGATTGGCCTTGGTGATTTGGTTATCGAGCTGCCCCAGGTGTGTGAGCGCCGCGGCGACCGCGGGCGTGTCGTCGTCGGTGAGTCCACCGAGGACGCGGCAGGCGGCGACTGCACTGGGCTCTTGGTTGGCGGTGAAGCTCCAAGCTTGGGCTAAGCCCGCGGCCATCGGTAGCCACGCGGTCGGCCACGGTTGGTGCGTGCCGTTGTCCCCCCAGGTGGTCACGAGTACGCCGCGGGCGCCGTGTTGGCGGGCGGCGCCGATCGCTTCAGTCTGATTCGTGAGCGCGTTATCGAGTCGACCCGTAAAACTTTGCCAAGCGCTGGTGCCTGGGGCGACGAGGTAGGCGCGCCCGAGTTCTTGCAGTCGTCCACATTGCGCCTGGAAGGGATGGCCCGCGTCGTAACCCCAGACCACGGGTAACGCGTCCTGCGGGGCGTCTTGCGCGAGGGCGAGATCCTCGAGGAGAATGTCGCCCCAGAACTGCGGGGTGTGTCCACGCGCTGCGGCGAGGGCACACAGTTTGTGCAGATGATCCAAATAAACGCGGTGCTTACCGTACGTCGCGACGGCTTCTTGGCTGGTGCCTTGCCCGAGTTCCCATGGTTCGTCGCCGCCGATGTTTACTTGGCGGCTGCGGAAACAGGGCAGGTAGTCGTCGAGCAGGCTGGCCACAAAGGCGAGCGAAGCGTCGTCCGGCTTCAGCGTGCCGGGGAATTCCTTGAACCGTCCGGTGAGCGGATGAATCCAGCCTTGGGGGCATTCGGCGAGCGCTCGGTAACGTGGGTGGCGCAGCCAGCGCTCCATGTGCCCGAAGGTATTGAGGTTCGGGACGAGTTCGATTCCGAGCGCCGCGCAAGCCGCGTCGAGTGCGCGGATCTCCGCCGGCGTCAGGGGTGAGGCGTCCTGCCAAGCATCCTCGTGACCAGGGAACGCGAAGGTATGTTCGACGTAGAGTTGGAGTTGGTTGACGCGCAGTTGTCCGAGTGCGCGGATGAGCTCGAGCAGCTCGGCTTGCGTCGGCACTTTACAGCGGGACACATCGAGCATGAACCCACGCACGGGCAGGTCGGGGCCGTCGACGATCTCTAAGCAGGGAAGGACGTCCGGGTTCTGTGCGTGGATTTGCCGCAGGGTTTGCGCGCCGTAGAGGAGGCCAGCGGCCGCGCTGGCCCGGAGCAGGATGCCGTCGCCATGGATGGCGAGCGTGTAGCTGTCCACGCCTAGGTCGGCGGTGAACTCGCTGCGGCAGGGTGCACTGGACTGGACAGCCAGCGCCGCTTGGGCTTCGGCGATGGTCGTCGGAAGACTAGCCAAGAATTGGGCGGTGGGGTGGGGCTGGGCCGGCACCACTAAGAAGCCGTCGCGCCGGCTCAATTCCCGTGGCCGGGGAAAAAGCGTGGGCAGGGCGGCAGGCATAATCCGAGGGTTAGGCCTGTTTAACGCTCGGGCAAGCCCTCCGTGGGCCTCTTTTATCATTACGTCTTGGAACAAGGAGCGAAAACCCTACATCTACACCTTCTACCCCCGCATCCAATGGTACGCCCCACCCTGAGTCTCCTGTTCTTCGCTGCTGCCGCCCACGCGGTTCCCGAAGGCTTCACTATCCGTGAATTCGTCGGCACCACCCAGGAGCCCGAAATCTACCCGACGGCCGTTGCAGCCGCCGCTAACGGCGATGTTTATATTTCGTCCGACAAGAATGGTTCGCTCGGCCACATCAAGGGGATGGGCCGCATCCTCCTCGCCCGCGACACCACGGGGGCCGGTAAGGCCGACGTGATGATCGAGTACGCCAAGGTGGAGTCGCCGCGCGGCGGTCACTGGGTGGGCGGCGTGTTCTATTTAGTGAACCCCCCTTTCCTCACCGCCTTCCGGGACAAGGATGGCGACGGCAAGGCCGATGAGCAGATTCTTTTGGTCGATGGCCTCGGCGGCGGGATTGAACACCCGCGCGGCGCTGACCATACCACCAACGGTTGCCGCATGGGCATCGATGGCTGGCTCTACATCGCGGTCGGCGACTTCGGTGCAGGTATCGAAAAAGACAAGGACGGTGCCAAGGGCCGCGACGGTAAGCGCGTGACGCTTTACGGCGGCGGCGTGATGCGCGTCCGTCCCGATGGCTCCGAGTTGGAGATCTACACCGAGATGACCCGCAATATCTGCGATACCGCCATCTCCCCGACGCTCGACCTCTTCTCGCGCGACAACACTAATGACGGCAAGGGTTGGAACACACGCTTCCACCACTTCACGTCCCTCGCCAACCCGGGTTACCCTCGCCTGTATAAGAATTTCGACGATGAAATCGCCCGCCCGCTGGCCGACTACGGTGGTGGTTCGGGCACCGGCGGTCTCTACCTCAGCGAGCCCGGCTTCCCCAAGGGCTGGGGCGAAACGCTCTTCACCTGCGATTGGACCACGGGCACGATTCACAATCACCCCATTAAGCAGTTCGAAGCGACGTTCGTCGCCCAGCAGCAGACCTTCCATAAGGTTAAGAACGCGACGGATATCGACGTCGACGGCAGCTCCCGCCTCTACATCGCCGATTGGCGCGCGGGTGGCTTCAGCTACCTCGGTAAGGGCAAGCAGCAGGGCATGATCCAGCAGGTCGTGGCCACGGGCGTGACCCCGAACAAGTATGTGGACGTGACCAAGGTCTCGGATGCCGAACTCGTTAAGCTGCTCGCTTCTGACAGTGCCGTGCAGCGCCTCGAAGCTTCGCGTCGTCTCATCGATATGAAGAAGAGCGACCAAGCCCCCGCCGTCCTCGCTCTGGCCGCCGCCAGCAAGGCGCACCTCTATCACCGCGTCGCCGCGATCTTCACCTACAAGCAGATGCTTGGTAAGGACGCGACCCCTGGCCTCGTTGGCCTCACGAAGGATGACGCCGTCCGCGAGTTTGCCCTCCGCGCCCTCGCCGACCGTACTTCCGAAATCGCGGGCGTCCCCGTTCAGCCGTTCCTCGATGGACTCAAGGATGCCAACCCACGCGTCCGTCTGCAGGCCCTCATCGGCCTCCAGCGCCTCGGGGCCAAGGATGCCGCGGGTGCCATCGTCGACGCCGCCTCCACCTGGCCGGTCGACGAGTCCAAGGTCGAGGAAGGCGCGCACTACCGCCTCCCGCATACGGCCATCGCCGCCCTCGGTCATCTCGGCCATGCTAAGCCCATCGTCGAAGCGGCCAAGGATCCAGCGAAGCGTTATATTGCCTTCCGCTCCCTGCAGTTGATCCATACCAATGACTCGGTCGACGGCCTCATCGCCCTCAGCACCACGGGTGATGCCGACCTTCGTGCTGGCGCCATCGGTGCCCTCGCTCGCCTCTACCACGTTGAGAAGCCTTGGAACTATAAGGATTGGTGGAGCACCCGTCCGGATGACCGTGGCCCATACTTCATCCCGGCTGAGTGGGAAGCCACCCCGCGCATCAAGGACGCCATCGAAGCCGCTTACGCTAAGCTCCCGGGCAACCTCCGCATGGCCGTCCTCGAAGTCCTCGCGAAGAACCGCATCGCCGTGACCACGCTCAAGCTCGAAGGCCTTGACCCAATTCGCCTCGCCATGGCTTCGCAGACGTTGCGTCCGGCAGATGTCGCTCTCCTGATCGACGCCGCGCTATCCGCCAAGCGTCCCTGGAATGAGCGCTTTGATTGCTATAAGGCGCTCTCCAAACTTGAAGGGAACGAGGCCATTGCCCCGCGCGTGCAGGTGCTCGCCGGTTGGTTGAAGGAAAAGGGCGCCCCCTCTGGCGTCGATCAGGCCATCAACGACTTCGTCAACGATGGCCAGCGGGGCAACGAAGTGAAGCAGCTGCGGGCCCTCGCCAATAAGGCCGAAGACGCTAACTCCCGTATCCTCTGGCGCTCTCTTCTCACGGTGCTGAGCAGCCCGTTGACCAAGGAAGCGCAGAAGAAGGCCGTGCAGGCAGAGATTGATAAGAACCCGCGCGACATCGGCTTCTTTATGGCGATTTCTGACCTCGGCTTGAACGGATTTGATAAGGCCATCGACGCCGCCATCGGCGGTGACAACACGATCCTCATCAACGCCGCCAAGGCCGCTCGCGAGGCGGGCAAGACTGCCGCCCAACACAAGGGTAAGCGCCTCGCGGAACTCTCTCTCGCCGACGCGACGGCCGCGGGCATGAAGGGTAAGGGTAACCTCAAGCTCGGCCAGAAGCTCTTCACCCAGCAGGGGTGCGTGGCTTGTCACTCCATTGACTTGGCGGCTGAGCAGAAGGGTCCCTACCTCGGCGCCGCCGGTGCGAAGTTCTCGCGCGACTACCTCGTGGAGTCCGTGTTGCAGCCCAACAAGGTCGTGGCCCAAGGCTTCCAGACGTTCATCTACCAGATGAAGGACGACTCCCAGCAGATGGGCTTCGTCACCGGAGAAGCCGATGGCGTCATCACGCTCCGTAATATCGCCGGTCAGGTGACCAAGCTGAAGCGCGCCGAGATCCGCAACGAACGTCATGACCCCAAGTCGATGATGCCGGAAGGCCTCGCCGCTGGTCTCACCGCCGAAGAATTCAGTGCTCTCATTGACTACCTCTCATCCCTCAAGGCAATCGGCGGTTAAGCCGGTCAAACTCTGACCCCTCAAGGGCGCCTGCGGGCGCCCTTTTTGTTGGGAACGGGTAGGGGCAGCACCGCGTGCTGCCCTAGCGTATGAATCGGTGATCGGTGATGGGGATAGGGGATGCCAAAAAGGGGATAGGGGATGGGGGATAGAGCATTGGGAATAATGGATCCGGATGTTGGCGCTTTTGCTTCCCAACCCCTATCCCCCATCCGCTAACCCCTAACCCCAATTTCCCCTATCCCCTAGGCTGCCCAGCGGGCCGCCTTATGACGTATCTTCCTATCAGGATATTTAGATGCTCACTTGCCTTCAGGCCGATTCCCCTTTTGTTTCCCTGACCTTATGGCACGCGCTGCTTCCTTCACCTTCTCCTCCGAATCCGTCGGCGAGGGTCACCCCGATAAGGTGGCCGACTCGATCTCCGACTCCGTCCTCGACGCCTGCTTCGCCCAGGACCGTTTCTCCCGCGTCGCTTGCGAGACTTTGGTCAAGAGCGACCATGTGGTCATCGCCGGCGAACTCACCACCAAGGCCAAGGTCAACTTCGAGGAAGTAGTCCGCGCCGCCATCCGCGAGATTGGCTACGTGAACGACGACGACGTTTTCCACGCCGATAAGATTTTCTTCACAAACCTGCTCACGAAGCAGTCGCCCGATATCGCCCAAGGCGTTGATGCACGTAAGGCCGAGGGAAAGAAGCACGCCCAGATGGGTGCGGGTGACCAAGGCATCATGTTCGGCTACGCGACGACGGAGACGCCTGAGCTCATGCCTGCGCCGGTCATGTTCGCGCACCGCCTCAACCGCGAGCTCGCCCGCCTCCGTAAGTCCGGCGCCAAGGGCACCGAGTGGCTCCGCCCCGATTGCAAATCGCAGGTCGCCGTCCGCTACGAAGATGGTCGCCCCGTCGCGATTGAGAACGTCGTTATTTCGACGCAGCACACGGCCGACGTGTCACACCGCCAGATTGAAAAGTTCTGCATCGAGCAGGTCATCCAGAAGGTCCTCCCGAAGGCCCTCGTCGGCAAGAGGACCGAATACCTCATCAACCCCACGGGTCGCTTCGTCGTCGGCGGACCCCAGGGCGATTGCGGCCTGACTGGTCGTAAGATCATCGTCGACTCCTACGGCGGCATGGGCCGTCACGGTGGCGGCGCTTTCTCGGGCAAGGATCCGACCAAGGTCGACCGTTCGGCGGCCTACATGGCCCGCTGGGTCGCTAAGCACATTGTCGCCGCGGGCGCCGCTGAACGCTGCGAACTCCAGTTCGCCTACGCCATTGGCCACCCCGAGCCGACCAGCCTACACCTCGACACTTTTGGCACGGGCACGTTGTCGGATTCGCAGATTCTCGCCGCAGTGCAGAAGGTCTTCCGTTTCAACCCGGCCGAGATTATCCGTCAGCTCGATCTCCGTCGTCCGATCTACCGCGCCTCGACCCACTACGGCCACTTCGGCAAGCAAGGCCTGCCATGGGAAGCGACCACGAAGCTCCCCGCTTTCCTCAAGGCCCTCCACGCCTAAGCGACCGTCCTTTCACCTCAATTATCACTCCTCACACCTATGGCCAAAAAATTCACTGATTTCAAAGTTGCCGACCTCAGCCTCGCTGAATGGGGCCGCAAGGAACTCCAAGTCGCCGAGCACGAAATGCCCGGTCTCATGGCCCTGCGCGCTAAGTACGGCAAGAAGCAGCCGCTCAAGGGCGTGCGTATCGCCGGCTCCTTGCACATGACCATCCAGACGGCCGTGCTCATCGAGACGCTTGCCGACCTCGGTGCCGATGTGCGCTGGGCCTCTTGCAATATCTTCTCCACACAGGATCACGCGGCCGCGGCGATTGCCAAGGCCGGCGTGCCGGTCTTCGCCTGGAAGGGTGAGACGCTGGTAGAATACTGGGAGTGCACCATGCGCGCGCTCACCTGGCCCAACGGCGACGGCCCCGAGCTCATCGTCGACGACGGTGGCGACGCCACGCTCCTTATCCACAAGGGCTACGAACTCGAGAACGGCTCCAAGTGGGTCAACACGAAGTCCGAGTCCGAGGAAGAGCAGATCATCAAGAACCTGCTCAAGAAGGTCGCCAAAGAGAAGCCGGGCCACTGGCATAAGGTCGTGAAGAGCTGGAAGGGCGTCTCGGAAGAGACCACCACCGGCGTGAAGCGTCTTTACCGCATGCTCGAAGAAGGCTCCTTGCTCGTCCCGACCATCAACGTCAACGACACTGCCACGAAGTCGAAATTTGATAACCTCTATGGTTGTCGCGAATCGCTCGTCGACGGCATCAAGCGCGCGACCGACGTCATGATCGCGGGCAAGGTGGCCCTCGTCATGGGCTATGGCGACGTCGGCAAGGGTTCGGCCCTGTCCCTACGTGGGCTCGGTGCCACGGTCCAGATTGCCGAAATCGACCCCATCTGTGCGTTGCAAGCCGCGATGGAAGGCTACCGCGTCGTCACCGTCGAGGACACCCTCGGGACGGCCGATATCTACGTCACGGCGACGGGCAATAAGGACATCATCACCCTCGAGCACCTGACCAAGATGAAGGACCAGGCCATCGTCTGTAATATCGGCCACTTCGATAACGAAATTCAGGTGACCCGCCTCAACGCCTTCAAGGGCGCGAAGAAAGACACCATCAAGCCGCAGGTTGACCGCTATACCTTCAAGGATGGTCGCCAGCTTTACATGCTCGCCGAAGGCCGCCTCGTGAACCTCGGTTGCGCCACCGGCCACCCGAGCTACGTGATGTCGACGTCGTTCACCAATCAGGTCCTCGCTCAGCTACACCTCTGGGAATCGCGCGCCACGGCCAAGCCAGGCGTCGTTGTTCTGCCGAAGCACCTCGACGAAGAAGTCGCTCGTCTACACCTCGGTAAGCTCGGCGCTAAGCTGACCAAACTCTCGAAGGACCAAGCCTCCTACATCGGCGTGCAGGCGAATGGCCCCTTCAAGCCGGATAATTATCGTTACTAAACGCCCGTCGAAATTGGCAGGGAAGGAGGGAGTCGAACCCACGCCCGCGGATTTGGAGACCGCTGTGCTACCGTAACACTTCTTCCCCGTAGGCGGCTCATTAAGCGACCTAGTTCGCCGGAAGCAACCAGAACAGACCGCCACCCGGGCGGTCTTTATGTTTTGGGGTGGAGCCACCCTAGGAGCCCCCCATCCCCTATCCCCTATCCCCTAACTCCCCCTATCTCGCCAACACCCACTTCATGGCGCTGAGTTCGCCGTCCCGGCGGACGCGTTTGAAGTATTCCTGGGAGGTGGCGGCGTCCATCTTCAGTGAGGTTTCGCTAAAGGCGGACGTCGTGGCTTTGATATCCGCATTCTTGGCTTCGAGTTCGGCCAGCCGTTCGCCCGCGGTCTGGCCATTACCACCCGTGGCGGTCAGTGGGTCGAGTTGCTCGAGGAAACTGCGTTCAATCGACATCCCCACGAGTTGATCGATGAGGTAGGGCGCTTGGCTTTGCATCTTCTGGCCGAGGTCGAGTCCGACGAGCACCGTGGGGTGTGCGGCGTCGTAATCTTCGGCTTTGATGAACTCGTCCTTCAAACTGTCGAGGTGCCGCGAGACTTCGCGTATGGGCGTGAGCGTCGGACGCGTGAGGCCTGCCATCGCGGCGAGCTGGGCGCTCAGCGGGTCTTGGCCGGCGCTGAGGTAGGCCTGTTCGGTGCCCGCCATAATCTGCTCGGAAAAGTCCGCCAGCGTGCCGTGGTCGAGCGAAGCGAGGAGCCCGTTAGCGGCTTCACCATACTTACCTTCGTTGAAAGACAGGTGCGCGCTCAAGTAATCGCCCAAGGCGTTGTCGGGGCTAACGGCCTTGAAGGCTTCGAGGGCGGCGCGGCGTTCTTCAGGCGTGGCGCTGGGGCAGAGGGCGACTTCTAACTGCACGAGAGGATTCTCGGGGTAGGCGAGGGCGGCCTCTTGGAGGAACTCTAAGTCGCCCGAGAGGCGTGCGGCCACGATGAGGCTTTGAGCGTCCCGTCCGCAGGAATCGACGTAGGCGTTGATCTGCGTCGGCGTCAGCTTGGGCGCGCCATTCTTTTGGAACTCCGCCCACACTTCGGCCACGGTCTTGCCGCTAGCCGTCACGGCCTGCAGGTTGAGCGGCTGGGCTGAGCGGGCGGCGACCCGTTTCGTCGGGGGTGGCGGCTTGGTCTGCCACTTCTTATCCAGTTGCCGGAACGAAAGCACCCAAGCCCCGATCGCTAAGACGAGGGCTCCGATAAGGATGATGAGGGTGCGTCGGCTCAAAGCTTCTCCAGCGACCAAGGCTTGCGCAGCTCGCGCGAGAGCATGCCCGTAGCGGTATCGTCGTTGAACTTACCGGTGGCGGCATCGAACTTGAGCTTTCGGCCCGTGAAGATGGCGGCGTTACCGAAGTGGCCGATGGCCGTGGCGTGGTGCGCCGCGAGGGCGTGCGAGATCGGCTTACGGCGGGACTGGCAGCAATCGACGAATTCCTGGTAATGGTCGGTCGTGCCGGGGCAGCGCCAAGCGTCTGGCCCGAGGTCTTTTTCCCAGAGGCCCTTGATGCTGCATTCTTGGCCGCCGCGGCGGATGAAGAGCGAACCCTTCTCGCCGGTGAATTTAACGCCTTCGAACTTACTGTTCACGTTCAGCTGGACGCCATCGGCGTAGGTCAGGGTGTAGTCGTAGGTGCGGTGCGTATTCCAGGGGGCCTCGCGGAGCTCGCCCGTGCCTTCGACGGCGACGGGGAATTCGGCGTCCTTACCGATGGCCCAAGCGGCGATATCGCCGTGGTGGCAGACCCAATCGAGCACCATGCCACCGCCGAAATTGGTGTGCCAGCGCCAGTGGAAGTGGAAGACGCGCGGGTCGTATTCCATCCAGGCGGACGGGCCGACCCAGAGGTCGTAGTCGACTTCGCTCGGCGGCTTTTCGCCCGGCTTGGGGGCGTCGGGAATCTTATGGTTGTTCGTCGTGGTGCCAGCTTCGACGCGCAGAATCTTGCCGAGTTCGCCATTACGGATGATTTCGACGGCGCGGCGGAAGTTACCCGTCGAGCGCTGCCACATGCCGGTCTGCCAGACGCGGCCGTTGGCCTTGACGGTGTCGACGATGGCTTTGCCTTCGGCCCAGGTCTTCGCGAGCGGCTTCTCGCCGTAGACGTCGATACCCGCGCGCAGGACCGCACAGCTCATCACGCCATGCCAGTGGTCGGGCAGGCCCATGACCGCGGCGTCAGGCTTTTCCTTCGCCAGCAGTTCACGGAAATCTTGATACTGCTTCGGGGCGGCTTGGCCGGCCTTCACGACGGCTTCGGACGAAGATTTGAGCACGCGCTTGTCGATGTCGCAGACGGCGATGACCTGGACGCCTTTCTTCGACATCAGGTTGCGCATGTCGCTGCCGCCTTGGCTCTTCAGGCCGATGCCGGCCAGCTGTAGACGGTTGGAAGGAGCGACGGTGCCGTCCTTGCCCAGGGCGGACGCTGGGATGATGGAGGGAAAGCCGAGGGCGAAGCCGGCGAGGGCAGAGTTACGCAGGAACGTGCGGCGATCAAGACGAGGGGTAGGCATGGAGGGAAGGGGATAGGGGATAGGCGGGGAGGCGGGGAGGCCTTATGGGGTGAGGGGATTGAAGACGAAACTTAGGAGGATGGAAGAGCAAGATGAGGGCAGGGAAGAGGGGGACGAGAGGCAGTGCAAAGGTGGAAAGGTCTGTTGGTTGGCTAGAGTATGGTTGGCTTGGGGTTGTGACGCCGCTTTGCGGCGGGCATCAATGGGTAGGGTCAGCACTGCGTGCTGACCTAGGGCGGCCGTTTTACGGCCGCGGGTAGGGGCAAGGCTTTGCCTCGCACTCCTAGCTTGGAGGGCGCGGCGAAGCCACGCCCCTTCCTAGAAACATATGCGGCCACAGGCCGCAGCCATTCCCCTGGCCAACCATACTCTAGCCAACCAGCCCCCTTCTTACTTTCTTCCCCCTTCATTTCACACCTTCACACCTTTGCACCGGCCATCGGCCGATTTGCACTTTCACACTGCCCATCTCCCGCCTCTCCCCTTGCCATCCCTCGGCCCCGCTCTATCCCCATACCCATACCCATACCCCTATCCCCTATCCCCACCCGTCCCCATGCGTTCCTTCTTCGCCCTGCTTTTTGTCTCTCTCGTTGCTTCGGCCGCTGAGCCGACCCGTGCCTTAGTCTATTCCCGAACGGCGGGCTTCCGTCACGGCGACTCCATCCCGCTGGGCAATAAGATGCTCGCTGCTCAATACAAGGCGGCTGGCCTCGAGACCGATTTTTCCGAAGACCCCGCGGTTTTCACGCCCGAGAACTTGGCCCGCTACCGTTCGGTGGCCTTCATGAGCACCACGGGCGACGTGATGACCCCGGCACTGGCGAAGGACGCCACGCCTGAACAGAAGGCCGCGGCGGCCAAGCAAGGCGACGCTGGCCGAGAAGCTTTTCAGAAGTGGATGGAGAATGGTGGTTCGTTTATCGGCGTCCATGCCGCCACCGATGCCGGCAATGACGTCCTCAAGAAGTGGCCTTGGTATGCCAAGATGGTGGGTGGTCTTTTCGCCGGTCACCCCGCCCAGCAGGTAGCGGTACTCCACGTCATCGATAAGGACACCTTGGCAACCAAGCACCTCCCGGCTGATTGGAAGCGCAAGGACGAATGGTATAACTTCAAGAACCTCGAAACCGAGAACCACGTGCTTCTCGTGATCGACGAAACCACTTACAAGGGCGGCAACACTAAGCCCGGTGAGACCCACCCGATGTCCTGGACTAAGTCTGTGGGCAAGGGCCGGATGTTCTACACCGCCCTCGGTCACACCAAGGAATCCTTCGCCGAGCCGGAGTTCATTCAGCACGTCAACGGCGGCCTCCTCTGGACGTTGGGGAAGTAAGTGGGTAGGGGGCTGGTTGGCTAGAGTATGGTTGGCTAGGGGAATGAGGGCAGGCCGAAAAAAGGGGGACCGGGGACCGGAATGAGAGCCAAAGGGAGACCGGAACGATGGTAGGGTCAGCACTGCGTGCTGACCTAGCTGCATCTAAAGGTAGGGGCGTGGCTTCGCCGCGCCCTCCACGCTAGGAGGGCAAGGCAAAGCCTTGCCCCTACCCGCGGTCGCAAAGCGACCGCCCCAGGTCGGCACGCAGTGCCGACCCTACCTAGAAATATGTGCGGCCACAGGCCGCAGCCATTCCCCTAGCCAACCATAATCTAGCCAACCAGCCCCCTTCTTTCACTCTTACCCACGCTTCCCATTCAACAACAACCCGACCCAG
Organism: uncultured Opitutia bacterium; assembly: GCA_903919185.1. Taxonomy (GTDB): domain Bacteria; phylum Verrucomicrobiota; class Verrucomicrobiia; order Opitutales; family UBA953; genus UBA953. Next base: position 28,146 of record CAIXHF010000008.1, read on the forward strand.
GTGCGGCGGATGAGGAAGTGATTAATCAGGAGCAGTGAGCCGAAGGTGATCGAGCAAACGAGCCCGCATTTGACGATGGGCCAGAGTTTCCAATTAACCATCCAGAGTTGTAGGGCGATGACGAGCGGGAGGTGCGCGACATATATCCAGAGTGACGCATCGGCCAGGCTGCGCACGGCTTTGATGGGTTTGGCAAAGTATGCGGTAAAGAGGTCAAGTAAGGTAAAGGTCATGCCCCAAGCCACGCAGGCTTGCAGTCCACAGCTCAGGAAATGGATGGCGGGTTCGCTCGACCACGCGGAGAAGAACGCGAGCGGTAAAATAATAAACGTCAGGAAGGGGAGTTGAATCCACGCTAGCCAAGGGTAGCGGGCAGGCTCGCAGCCGCGGATTCGCAGGGCCGCCCCGAAGGCAAAGAAGAAGCCGTAGAAGACCAAGGTAGCGGGCTTCTCGAGGACGGACATCTCACCGTCGATCCCGAAGCCGATATCCTTGCGGGCCCACCAGAAGAGTAACGTCGTGACGGGCAGTAACCAGATGAGTCGCGTCCATTCGGCCAACATCCAGCGCGGCATCGCTGGCAGGTTCCAGCGCTCATTGACCCAGGCCCACACGCCGAAGGCGAGTGTGAGAATCATCAGCACCCACATGAACCACAGGTGGCTGAGCCAAGGCTGATGCAGGGCGGCCGTGAGTTGGCTCCATCGCTGCTCCCCTGCCTTGCCCGGCTCCAGTAACCCAAGGACGGCGCGCCGCCCTTGTTTCATCTGCTCCTCGGTGTGCTTCAAGCCCAGCTGTCCGTAGATTTGCCACGACTCGTTTTCATCCCCCGTCGTGAGTTGGGCGGCCGTCTTGCCGTCATCGTTCTTGGCCTGCAGTACCTCGTCAGCCCATGGGCGACCGCGGGCGGATTCTACGATAACTTGAGCGGCCTCCGCTTGGCCAAAGCGAGCCGCGGCATGAAGGGCGTGTTCGCCATGCAGCCGTGCCAACATCGTCTCCGCGGGGCGGCCATTATTGCGCTTGAGTAAGACTTGCAGGGCTTCGGTCTGCCCGAGCGCCGCCGCCAAGTATTGGGCATTGCCGAGGTCGTCATCATCGGGGGCGATTTTCTTGAGCTCCGCGAGGTCGCCTTGCCGGACGGCTGCGTAGACTCCGTCGGTCAATTGGGCGGCCCCAAGGGAGCGCCGCCATTTCTGTTGTTGGCCTACACTCGAAACCCAGTGCGTGAGCGGCAGGAACGCGACCGCGGCCAAAGCAAAGGGAATGAGGAGTCGGCGGAGTCGTCGCTTCACCATGCCGACGGCCCCTGCGCGGCGTAGCACCATCGCGGTGAAGTAACCCGCAATGACGAAGAAGAGTTCCATGCGCCAGCCGTGGATGAAGGCCCACCCGGCCGTCAGCAGGCCGCTTTCACCCCGGTCTTGGACGACCCAGTAAGGCCCCATGTACGCCAAACACGCGTGCAGGACGATACCCAAGAGCATCGCGAAACCGCGGAGGGCGTCGTAGTCGTGCCGTCGTTCGTCGGGCAGGCTGGGCGGGAGCGTCGACACCCGCGCTTATTTCTCGGAGGGTTTTTCGAGTTTCACAATCAGCCGTTCCAGTGCTGCCTTGGTCGCGGCATTCGCGACTTTCGCCGCCGCGACCTTTAAGGCCGGGACGTCTTCCGGGCGGGCGAGTTTGAGCAACGCCTTCTGAGCTTCGAGGCGGAGGGTTTCGTCGGAAAGCAACGTGCAGAGGCTTGGGCAGACCGCGCGGTTGTTCCGGATGATGGCGGCCTTGATCAGGGCGGTGCGGCCAGCGAGGTCGAGCTTCGCGTTAAGGATGCCCGCATTAAAGGCGTCGGTCACGCCGGCCCCAGAGGTCTTCGCCAGCGCGGCGATGATGTTCTCGTTCAGGGCTTCGTCTTTCGCGAGTTCGGCCAGAATCGGTACCGCTTTGGCGCCACCGATTTCTGCTAAGGCCAGCGCGGCCTCCGCCTGGAGCGGCGAGTCCTTCTGCGCTGCAAGCGCGGCGACTTGCGCGGCGGTCGTGGTCGCCTTCGCTTCCGCGAGGGCGGCGAGGAGCAGTCGGGCAGTTTCGAGGTCGACCTTGCCGAGCACGGCACCGACTTGTCCCGCTAACGGTGCCGTGGGTTCGTCCACGATGCGTTCACGGAGGTCATCAATGGCGGCGCGGCGGATTTCGACGACGGGGTCGGTCAGGGCCGTGAGCGCGGAGGCCTTGCCTTGCCGGAAGGCCTTCAACGCTTCGGTATACTTAGCGTGGTCGAGCGTCGCGGTCTCGGCGGCACCCGCGACGGCGGCGAAGAGGAGGAGGGCAGGGAGGAGGCGCATAAGGCGTCGGGGTAAGTTAGGACGTGGACGAACGGAGTAAAGAGTAGGCCGAGCCCCGATATTCCTTGGGGCGGTCGTTCTTTTCGCTTTCTCACCCCTGTTTCTCCCTCCAACCTGCCCGCATGTCCGATTCGCTCCAGACGCTCCGCGAAAGTAAATCCCTGCCCGTGGGTTCCCGTTTCCAGGCCATCTGTGCCATGGGCGAGGTGTCCACCAAGACGGCCAAGACCGGCACGTCCTACCATGAGGTGACGCTCGCCGATGCGACCGACGACTTTAAGGCCCGCGTCTTTAGTGATTCGCCGAACAAGCCCATCCTACTGGCGCTCAAGCCCGGCTCCATTCTCCGCGTCACGGGGACGGTCGGCGAATACATGGGCCGGCCGGACCTAAAGATGGAAACGCTCGCGGCCATCACCGACGCCGAGAAGTCCGATCCAGCCGTGATGGGTCGCCTGACGCCTGTCTCCCAGCATGACCCGCTGAAGATGCGTGCCGACCTCGCTGGCATCATCAGCCGCATCCCACACGATGGCTTGCGGGCCACGGTGGAGTCCGTCCTAGAGGAACATGGCGAGCGTTTCTACGAGGCTGTCGCCGCCTTGGGCATGCACCACGCCTATCGCCACGGCCTGCTCGAGCACACGCTGCGCATGGCCAAGTGCGCCGAGGCTTTGTTGCCGCTCTACACCAAGGTCGACCACTCGCTCGCGGTTGCGGGCACGATTTTGCACGACCTCGGTAAGGTCCAGGAATATTCCCGCCTCGAGCCCGGCATGGCTAAGGCTGGGTTTACCCGCGCCGGCAATCTCCACGGTCACCTCGTCCTCGGTGCCTTCATCGTTCGTACGCATGGGACGAAGGTCGGCCTTGAGGCTTCGCTCCTCGAACGCCTCGAGCATATTTTGCTCTCGCACCACACCATGCGCGAATACGGTGCCGCCGCGATTCCTTCGACGCCGGAGGCCGTCTTCGTGGCCCGCATCGATGACCTCGATGCCAAGCTCTCGGCCGTCGAAGAGGAACTGCGCAAGGCCCCACCTGGGGTGGAGTTCATGCAGTTGCGCGCCATCGACGGCCAGTTGTTGATCACGCCGCCGAAGACAGGTCGCTAAGCGATGGACGTCGCGGAGCTGGATTTCGACCTGCCTCCGGAACGGATTGCCGCCGAGCCCGCTGCCCGGCGCGATGGCTCACGCTTGTTGGTGGTCCGCCGCGCCACGCGCACTATCGAGCACCATCGCTTCGCTGACTTGCCGTCGCTGTTGCCGCCGGGCACGACGCTCTTTCGCAATAATGTCCGCGTGCTCAAGGCTCGCCTCGCCGGCGTCCGGCCGACGGGCGGTAAGGTTGAGTGCCTCTTGCTCAATCCCGCGGGTACGCCCAACGAGTGGCGCTGTATGCTGCGTCCGGGCAAGCGCGCGGCCGACCCCGCGGGTTTTTTCGTGGCGGGCCATCACGCGGTCGTCACGCGCGTCGAAGAGGGCGGGGCATACCTCGTGCGCTTCGCCTTGCCGGCCGGACTGACCGTCCTGCAGTTAGCGGATTGCGTCGGCGAACTGCCGTTGCCGCCTTACATCGTGGAAGCCCGGAAGGATCGGGGCCTTACGCCGACGGATGATGCCGCTCGCTATCAGACCGTCTATGCGGATGCCTCCGCCACGCGTGCCGTCGCCGCCCCGACAGCGGGCCTACACTTCACGCCCGAACTCCTCGCGCAATTACTAGCCGGTGGTCACGAGTCCTTCGACCTCACGCTCGACGTCGGGGCAGGGACGTTTCAGCCCATTCAAGTGTCGGACCTCACCCAGCACGTGATGCACCGCGAGACCTACGCCATCCCCGCCCGGACCTTGGCGGCCCTGCGCGATCGTCGTCCTCGCTTGGCGGTCGGTACGACCACGATCCGTTCCGCCGAGGACTGTCTGCGTAAATGCGGAGACTTCGCCGCGGCTCCCGCAGGTGATTGGCAATCCGAGTCCGAGCTCTTCCTGCGACCGGGGGACACCAT
>CAIXHF010000009.1 GCA_903919185.1 uncultured Opitutia bacterium
GCGGCCTTGTTCGGGGCCGTGATGCGGATGATCTCGCAGCCCGCATCCGCGAGGCGGATCGCTTGGGCGACCGTCGCCGCGACGTCCTCCGTGTCGGAGGTCGTCATCGACTGCAACCGGATCGGATTATTTCCACCCACGGCGACGCCACCCACGTTCACGACGCGGGTTAGGCGGCGGACCGTGCGGTGGCGGGAGGGGCAGTAGTCCGAGGACATGGGGGTATCTCAACCCCTTTGCCCTCAGCCGTCAACGAGCGTCAGAAATCCCAGCGATGGGACGACGGAATCCACTGGTAGCCCTTGCGGCCGTTCGGGACGACCACGCCGAGTCCCGGCCAAGGGAGATGGAAGCCGTAGGCGCGCTCCTTTGTGACCGCGATCTCGGCGAAGACCTTCTTGCGGGTCGCGATGGCCACGTCCGGGTTATGGTCGAAGTCGATGAACCAGTTGGGGTTTTCGAGCATCAGCACGTGGTTGTGGGCGAGGTCCGAGACGTGGAGGAGGGATTCGTTCTCGGACTTGATGCGGAAGATCGCATGGCCGTCGGTGTGGCCCGGGGCGGCGATGATCGTGATTGCGCCGTCGAGGATCTGGTCGCCGTCCTTGTGGATAACTAGATTGGGCTGGAGTGTGTCGAACGAACCGCGGACATTTTTGATCATCTGTTTGATGTCGTCGGTGCGGTGCGACTTCGAGAAGTCGGGCTCCTTGCCGCGCCAGAAGTCGACTTCCTCCTTAAGGACGTGGACGGCTGCGTTGGGGAAGAGAATCTTGCCGCCGCTGGCGAGGCCGCCGATGTGGTCAATGTGCGAGTGGCTGAGTAGGGCGTGGGTGACGTCCTTGAACGCAATGCCGATCGTGTCCATCGCGTCGGCCAGCCAGCCCCAGTTCTGATTCTTGTGGGGGCCGAAACCGGCGTCGACGAGGATGACTTCCTTGTCCTTACGTAGGAGCAGGATGTTGACGTAGAGCGTCATGTCGTCCGGACGTTCGCCGACGGCCACGAGGGCCTTGGTCATCTCGGCTTGTTCGGTCTGGGGCCACATCTTCTTCGTCACGCCTTTGGTGAAGGTGCCGTACCCGTCGCTGATGGACCAGGCCTCGAACTTGCCGATGGCGAACTTGTAGATGTAGGGGTCCGTGATCTTCTTGCGCGGCAGGGCCTTCGCTTCGACCTTCGCCGCATCGGCCGCGGATAGTGCGGCGGGGAGGCTGAGGGCGGCAAACGCGGCGCCGAGGCTACCGATGAATTGACGGCGGGAGGGGATGATCTCTTCGGGGTGGGGCATGGGCTCACCCTAGGGGAAGACCCTCGTCCATCAAGCCCAGCCTCGTCGCCGCTGAATTTTAACCAATTTCGCGGGAACCTTACGTCAACTTAGCGCTTTTCGACGAAATCCACCTGGCGGTACACGTGGCGCTCGAGAACTTGCTGCTTAAGTTGACGCTCGCTGTCGCCGGAGCAGCGGCGGACGTCATTCAGGATGATGTAGCCCATGAGCGAGAGGATGAGGGCCATGCAGGTGAACTGCACGATGGTGACCGCCTTGGCATTGAGGGCGTTTTTGGTCAGCTTGGAAATCGTCGCAATGAGCATGTGGCCGCCGTCGAGGACCGGGATGGGCAACAGGTTGAGGATGGCCAAATTCAGGTTGATGAGGACCGTGAACCAGAGCACGCGGCGGATGTCTTCGGAAATATTGTAGTACGTCTTGCTGATCGAGATGACCGAGGCCAGTTGGTTGACCTTGATGTCCGAATCACGGTCGAAGAGTCGCCCGAGGGTCGTGAACGTCTGCTTGATGATGTGCGTGCACAGCTCGATGGGGTTATTGTGGGCGATTTCGGGCTTGGAAAGGAACGGAGCGCCGATGAGAGCGCGTTCGACCGGGGTGCCGCGCGTCACTTCCGCCTCCGTGAGTGAGAGGTTACCGCCGTCGCCGTTCGCGCGCTTCCAGTAGAACGTCAACGTTTGCCGACCGGCCCCGGTGGCTTTCTTAAGGTCGTCGAGAGACCGCAGAACCGTCAGTTCCTTGCCGTCCACCTTATCGAGGATGGTGCCGATGCGGAGCTGCTCGATGCGGGAGGAATCTTCCGGGGAGACCCCGAGAATCATTAGTTGGTCGCGGTTGGCTAGGGGGTCAGTGGAAAGCAGGTCACGGGTGACCGGTACGACGACGATGGAGTGACGCTTTTCGCCTTCTCCATAGGTGATGAGCCCAACGGGGTTGGTGCGAGCGCTGATCTTGGGCGTTACCTTGAGCGTCAAGAGTTGGCTTTTGCCGTCGGCATCGAGGCGGGAAACTTGGAAGGTGCGTTCGCCTGGGCCGGCAACGCGGAGGCGTTCGAGGAGTTCGGTGGGGTTGTTCACCGGCCGGCCGTCGATGGCGATGATACGGTCTTCACGGATGAGGCCGGCCTTTTCAGCGGGGGAGCTGAGCATGGGCGTGTTCAGGATGATGTCGGAGCGGGGCATCAAGCCAGCCACGCGGACCTTGTCGCCGCTGCGGGCGTTCAGTTCCACGCGCGCAGGCAAGACCGTGATATCGATTTTCTCCTCGCCGCGCTTGACGGTGAACGTCGCGACCGGCTGCTTCTGGGAATTCATCCCATTGCCGAGCATGACTGCCTCGGTGATCTGTGTGAAGGACTTCACCTCGACCCCATCGACGGCGAGGACCTCGTCGCCCGAGCGGATGCCAGCGGTGAAGGCTGGTCCGGGGACGGTTTGGCCGAGGCCGAGTTCCGAAAGTTGGCCGGAGCTGGTCACCACTTGTTCGGGTACGTAGCCGACGATGGTACTGCCGCTACCTTCCGGGACGGGCATACCCGTGACCCAGAGGATGGTGGCGAGCGCAAAAGCGAAGATCACATTGAAGACTGCGCCCATGACCGCGACGATCATCTTGTCGGCGTAGGAAATCTCGGGGAGCTTCTCGGCATCGCTTTCGGTGGCGCCTTCGATGGCTTCGGGATCGCCCATTTGCGGGAGTGCCACATAGCCGCCGAGTGGAATCCAGGACACGCGGTAATCGACCCCGTCTTTGCCGGTCCAGCCCAAAATCTTCGGGCCGAAGCCGATGGAGAAGCGCTCAATCTTCAGGCCGCGCCAGCGGGCGGCGAGGAAGTGGCCGAGCTCGTGTACGAAAATCGAGCCGCCGAAGAACAGCGCCAGCAGCACGATGCCGCGAACGGAGGTGGCGAGTTCGCCAAGGAAAGTATTATCCATTAGGAAAAGAGAAGAAGGATATGTGTCAGTGGGCGAGGCCGGGGGCGAGCCTGGAAGCGGTGCGGCGGGCTTCGGCATCGGCGGCGAGGACTTCTGCGAGCGAGCTGGGTTCACCGGCCCCGACCGCGGCGAGCGTTTGGTGGACCAATTCAGCGATACCCGTGAAAGGCAGCTGGCCGGCGACAAAGGCCTCCACGGCGACCTCATTGGCGGCGTTGAAAATCGCTGGGGCGGTGCCCCCGGTCGCGGCCGCGGCGCGGGCCAGCCCGAGGCACGGGTAGCGGGCGGGGTCGGGCGGCGCCATCGTTAGGGCAAGCGCCGTCGCGAGGTTCAGTTGCGGGGCGGGGCAGGGCAGACGCTGCGGGAAGAGCAGGCAATCCTGAATCGGATAGGCCATGTGGGGTGGCGATAGCTGAGCCTGTAGGCTGCCATCGCTCAACGTCACCAGCGAGTGGATGATGCTTTGCGGATGCACCACCACGTCGATGCGGTTTTCGGGCAAGTCGAACAACCAGCGCGCCTCGATGACCTCGAGCCCCTTATTGGCCATGGTGGCCGAATCGATGGTTACCTTCGGTCCCATATTCCAGTTAGGGTGCTGGAGGGCTTGGGCGACCGTCACGCGGGCGAGTTCGGCCAAGGGCGTATCGCGGAAAGCGCCGCCCGAAGCCGTCAGGACGAGGCGGGCGATTTCGGCGCGATCTTTGCCGCGGAGTAATTGATGAATCGCGTTATGTTCACTATCGACGGGTAGCAACGTCGTGCCAGCCGCGCGGGCGGCCGCTGTGACGAACTTACCAGCCAGCACGAGCAGTTCCTTGTTGGCCAACGCCACGTGCTTGCGGGCCTGCAGGGCGGCGAGGGTGGGGGCAAGCCCGGCGGTGCCGACGACTGCTGAGACGACCGTGTGGACCTCCGCTAGGCAGGCGACTTCGGTTAAACCCTCGGTCCCTTCCAGAATCCGCACCCCAGGGAATTCACCCGAAGCCCGAGCGGCCGCCGCGGCGGCGGGGTCCGCTAAGGCAATCGTCTTAACCTGGAA
>CAIXHF010000010.1 GCA_903919185.1 uncultured Opitutia bacterium
GGACGCATGCCCGGCTTCGCGCACCGCGCCGAAGGCCTCGCACTCGGCTTCGCGCACCAACACGGCTTCCCGCAACAGGAACCTGCTGAAGCCGCTCCGAATGAAGCCAAGGTGAAGTTCGGCGAAACGCTGCTCGGGAATAGCGGCGGCTTTAACTGCATCCAATGCCACGGCTTGGGCGACCAAGCCGCCACCGCCGTCTTCGAAGCCCCGGCGATCAACTTCGTACAATCCACCGAGCGTCTCCGCAAAGGTTACTTCGCGCGCTGGGTGATGGCCCCGACCCGCATCGACCCTGAAACCAAGATGCCGAAGTACGCCGACCCCGAAGGCATGACCCAGCTCACTGACCCACTCGACGGCAAGGGCGTCGAGCAATTCGAAGCCATTCGCGAGTACCTCCGGACTGTGAAGTAGTCCCCGGAACGGCGGCTTAGACTTATAAACAATATAAGTGATTGGCCATCAATATTTAGCGTAACTAAGTCCCGGGTCTTTCCGGACCTTACCCCATCTATTCGCAGGCTAATCGCAGCGATAGACGGCAAAAACTTCCCCACCCGGACAAGAAGCGTCTGTGCTTCGCTTATGAAGTTACTCGACTGTAACCGAAACTCCTTATGCTCGGACACCACCCCAAGTCCTCTCTTATGTCCCAACTCAATCGTCGTACGTTCATCAAGAACACGGCCATCGCTACCGCGGTGGCTGGCCTCAGCGCCCGCAGCTTCGCGCAATCCACCGGTGCCAACGGTGACCTTCGCGTCGCCGTCGTCGGCTTCCGCAGTCGCGGCCAAGAGCACATCAAGGAGCTCCAGAAGATCAAGGGCGTCCGCATCGTCGCCCTCTGCGACGTGGACTCCACCGTGGTCGCCAAGGGCCTGAAGGCCATCCCTGGTGCCAAGGGTTACTCCGACATCCGCAAGATGCTCGAAGACAAGGATATTGACGCCGTCTCGATCGCCTCGCCGAACCACCAGCACTCCATCCAGGGCATCTGGTCCCTCCAGGCCGGCAAGCACCTCTACATCGAAAAGCCGCTCTCGCATAACATCTTCGAAGGTCAGCAGCTCGTCGCCGCCTCGCAGCACTTCAGCAAGCTCATCGTTCAGGCCGGCACGCAAAGCCGTTCGGGCGCCGGCATCATCGCCGCCGTCAAGGACGTCCACGCTGGTAAGTACGGCAAGGTGAAGGTCGCCCGCGCGATCTGCTACAAGCGCCGCAAGTCCATCGGCCCGGCCAAGAAGAACGAAATTGCTTCGTCCATCGACTACGATCTCTGGAACGGCCCAGCCGACATTCAGGAATCCATCCGCGGCAACCAGTCCGACAAGAACTCGGAAACCACCAGCACCGGCGCCGTCCACTACGATTGGCATTGGTTCTGGAACTACGGCGGCGGCGACCTTTGCAATCAGGCTATCCACGAAATCGACATCGCTCGCTGGTTCCTCGGCACGCATGAAGTCGCCCCGGAAGTCATTTCCATCGGTGGTCGCTTTGGCTACGTCGACTGCGCCGAGACCCCGAACACCTTCCTCTCGATTCACAACTACGCGAACGCTCCCCTCATCACTGAAGTCCGCGGCCTGACCGCTGACGGCAAGATGGGTGGCCCGTCTGACAAGTTTGGTAAGTTTAAGAAGTCGCCAGAAATCGGTATTATCGTCGAGTGCGAGAATGCCACCATCGTGGTGCCGGATTATAACTCCGCACAGGTCTACGACGCCAAGGGCGAGCAGATTAAGTCCTACGGTAAGGCCGTCGACCAAGTCGACCTCACGGGTGGTGCTTCGGGCCACCACGCCAACTGGGTTGCTGGTATCCGCAAGGGTTCGAGCGAAGGTATCCACGCTCCCGTCCGCGAGTGCCACCTCTCCACCGCCCTGGTCCACTCCGCCAACATCTCCTTCCGCCTCGGCGCGAAGAAGAGCCCCGGCGAAATCGCCGAAGCCGTCAAGGCCAACGCTGGCTTGGCTGAAGCCTATGGCCGCATGAAGGACCACCTCGGCGTCAACGGCATTAACCTCGACGAATCCAAGGCTATCCTCGGCCTCCCGCTCACTCAGGATACCAAGACCGAGCTCTTCACTGGCGCCAACGCCGACGCTGCTAACCGCGACCTCGTGGCGAAGCGCGAAGGCCGCGCGGGCTTCAAGATCCCGACCAAGTTCTAAGTTCCCACCATCGAGGCGGAGCGGTCGCAAGGCCGCTCCGCCTCACTCTTTTATAACTAAACAACCATGTACAAGACCCTCCTCACCCTCGCCCTGCTGCCGCTGGTAGCCGTGGCCGCCGAGCCGATCTTCAACGGCAAGGACCTCACTGGTTTCGCCAAAAAAGGCGGCGAAGCCACTTACGCCGTCAAGGACGGCATCCTCGTCGGCACCTCGACGTTGAACACGCCCAACACCTTCCTCGCGACGACGAAGGACTACGCGAACTTCGTCCTCGAGTACGACTTCCTCAATGACCCGCGCCTTAATTCTGGCGTCCAAGTCCGTAGCCACGCCTACGACAAGGAAACCTCCATCGTCGACGCCGCTGGCAAGACCATCAAGGTCCCCGCTGGCCGCGTGCACGGTTACCAGGCTGAAATCGACACCGACCCGAAGAACCTGCGCAAGCCTGACACCCAGGCACGCATGTGGTCCGCTGGCTTGTACGAAGAAGGCCGTCGTGGCTGGATCGTCCCAGGTTTTGGTGGCGGTGAAGCCCTCGCCTTCTCCAAGCA
>CAIXHF010000011.1 GCA_903919185.1 uncultured Opitutia bacterium
CCCGACGTCGGTATCGAGGATTTCGTTGAGGCGCTTCGTATTATTCGCGGTCGCTTCGACAATCTTGCCCTTCTTGAAGACGAGGCGGATGTTCTCGAAGGACACGCCCTGGTAGATGGTCGGGCAGTTGTACTGGAGTACCCCGTTGACGGAGTCGCGGATTGGCGCCGTGAAGACCTCGCCGTCGGGGATGTTGTATTCGCCGCCACAAGGGATGGCGTTCATACCCTTAATATTGAACTTAAGGTCAGTGCCGGGGCCCGTGATCTGTACTTCGTCGGTGGCCATCATCGCCTGTTTAAGGGCTTCCATGCCTGGGATCATGCGTGCGTAGTCGAGCGTGCAGACGCGGAAGTAGAAGTCTTCGAACGCCTCGGTGCTCAGCTTGGCCTGCTGTGCCATGGAGGACGTCGGCCAGCGGAGCACGACCCACTTCGTTTTGTTGACGCGCCAGTCCATGAGCGGCCGGACGGTTTCGCCGAGGAGGCGGGCGCGGTCGGCAGGGACATCGCTGGACTCAAAGATATTGTTGGCCCCGCGGACGGCGATGTAGGCGTGCATCTTCTTCATGCGGGCGAGTTCGTGGTCGGCGAAGAGCTTAAATTGCTCGACGTTGCCTTCGCGGGTCATTTCGCGGGAGACGCGGGCCTGTTGGATGTTCACCATCGGCACCGCCCCGTGCTTGCGGGCGGAGCGGATGAGGGCGATGACGAACTCCTCGGGGGTTTCAGCGACGTCGATGAGGACTTTCTCGCCCTTTTTGAGACGGGTCGAGAAGCCACAGAGGACGTCAGCCAGTTGGGCGTAGCGCGGATCCATATTGAGGCGACACTTGCGACCCTTCGCCTTGTTTCCAAGCGTGAAAGCCACGCTTGCACGAATCGTCCACACGGCCAAGTTGAGTGCCATGGAATCCGCCAGCTCGATGGAACGTGCGCAAGCCCTCAGTGCCGAAGCCTCGTTCGACTTTGCGGTGGGCGACGAAGCGGCGGCTTTGACCAAGCTGGCGATGGCGGTGCAGCTCGAGCCAGCCTGCTTTGAAGCTTGGCTGGCCAAGGCGGAGGTCCATTTCGCCCTGCGCCAGCTGGACGACGCCTTGCACGCCGGGGAGGTGGCCTTGGCGCTTCGGGCCAAGGACATCCATGTACACACTTCGCTCTCGCGCATTTGGATGGAGCGTGGCGATAAGCCCAAGGCCGAGCACCACGGCGCCCAGGCGAGGTTGCTGGGGTGGGGTGACCAACTGAAGCAGCCCGAGGGTGGTTTGCCGGGCGAGATCGGCTAGCCAGGGCGCTAGGGGAGGGCACATTCGTTAATTGTCTCACCCCCTGCGACAGGCTGTCCCTTGAAAAAGAGGGAACAAGGCCCTCCAAAGGGGGTCAAGACCTACAAGACCCCCAAAAAACCCCTTAATCGGTTGCTAATCCCCGCCAAAACCATTTTGGCATCTGTTCTGCAAATCGCATTAGCCCGCTCAGGGCAAACTCTACCCAAACACACTATGGCCAAAAATACCAAAATCACCGTAAAGCCCCTCGCAGATCGCGTGCTCGTGCAGCGCATCGAGGAAGCTGAAGAAATCAAGGGCGGCATCATCATCCCTGACTCCGCCAAGGAGAAGCCGCAGGAAGCCAAGGTCGTTGCCCTCGGTACCGGTGCCGTCGACAAGGATGGTAAGAAGATCCCCTTCTCCGTGAAGGTCGGCGATAAGGTCCTCATCGGCAAATACGCCGGTTCGGAAGTGAAGCTCAACGACGAGATCTACCTCCTCCTCCGCGAAGAGGAAGTCCTCGCCGTCATCGAATAATCCCCCTCTACCCAACCCTCTCAAACCACATCTACTATGTCTAAGAAGCAAATCCTGTTCGATGAAGCCGCTCGCCGCAAGGTGCTGAACGGCGTCTCCATCCTGGCCCGCGCGGTCAAGGTCACCCTCGGTCCCAAGGGCCGCAACGTGATGATCGATAAGAAATTCGGTGCGCCGAAGGTCACCAAGGACGGTGTCACGGTCGCCAAGGAAATTGAATTGAGCGATCCTTATGAAAACATGGGCGCCCAGATGGTGCGTGAAGTCGCCTCCAAGACCGCCGATAAGTGCGGCGACGGTACGACCACTGCGACCGTGCTGGGTGAAGCCATCTACAAGGAAGGTCTTCGTTTCGTCGCCGCCGGCGCGAACCCAATCTTCGTGAAGCGCGGCATCGATAAGGCCACCGAGGCCGTCGTCAAGGAGCTCGCGAACATCTCGAAGAAGATCAAGACCCGCGAAGAAATCAAGCAGGTCGCGACCGTCTCGGCTAACTGGGATTCCTCCATCGGTGACATCATCGCCGAGGCCATGGACCGCGTCGGCAAGGATGGCACCATCACCGTCGAAGAAGCCAAGACCATCGAGACCACCCTCGACGTCGTCGAAGGCATGCAGTTCGACAAGGGTTACCTCTCGCCTTACTTCGCGACCAACGCTGAGACGCTGGAAGCGATTATCGAAGATGCCTACGTCCTCCTGTACGAGAAGAAGGTTTCCTCGATGAAGGACCTCCTTCCGATCCTCCAGGAAGTCGCTAAGGCCGGTAAGCCTCTCCTCATCATCTCCGAAGAAGTCGAAGGCGAAGCCCTCGCGACCCTCGTGGTTAACCGCCTCCGCGGCACGATCAACGTCTGCGCCGTGAAGGCCCCAGGCTTCGGCGACCGCCGCAAGGCTATGATGGAAGACATCGCCGTCCTCACCGGTGGCCGCTTCATCACCGAAGACCTCGGGATCAAACTCGAGTCCGTCAAGATTGCTGACCTCGGCCGTGCTAAACGCATCGTCGTCGACAAGGACAATACCACGATCATCCAAGGCGCCGGTAAGTCCGCCGACATCCAGGGTCGCGTGAAGCTCATCCGTCGCCAAATCGACGAAACCACGTCCGACTACGATAAGGAAAAGCTCCAGGAACGCTTGGCCAAGCTGGCCGGCGGCGTCGCCGTCATCCACGTCGGTGCTGCGACCGAAACTGAACTTAAGGAAAAGAAGGACCGCGTCGACGACGCCCTGCACGCTACGCGCGCCGCCGTTGAAGAAGGTATCGTCCCCGGTGGTGGCGTTGCGCTGCTCCGTACGGTCAAGGCCATCGATGGCGTGATCAACAGCCTCGTCGGTGACGAGAAGATCGGCGCCCAGATTGTCCGCAAGGCGATCGAAGAGCCGCTCCGTACGCTCTGTTCTAATGCAGGTGTCGAAGGTTCCCACATCGTTCAGGAAGTCCTCCTGAAGCACAAGGGCGCCCACGGCTACAACGTTGCCACGGGTGTCTACCAAGACCTCGTCGCCGCTGGCGTCGTCGACCCAACCAAGGTCACGCGCACCGCGATCACCAACGCTTCCTCCGTCGCTGGCCTGTTGCTCACCACGGAATGTCTTATTACGGACGTTCCGGAAGACAACAAGCCTTCGGCAGGCGGCGACCACCACGACCACTGAGGTCGTTGAGGTACGCTCTACGAACGGCGCCCAGTGGGCGCCGTTTTTTTGTGCCTAGCGCCTAGTGGGGCAGGGTCTACTTTGGTATTTTTACGCCAAAGTACTGGGGTCTGCCCGACAAAAGAACGCCACAAGCATTCTCCGGGTTGCCCTCTGTGGGTAAATGGGTTGTTTCGAGTCCTTACCCCCATGCGTGTTTTCCTAGCTCTGTTAACGTTCTTAGCTTCTTGGTCGTCCGCCCTGCGTGCAGCCGAACCTTCCGAAGGTGCCTTACGCGTCTTGTATTTCGACGCCCTCGGCTCGGAGCAGTCCGCCAAGGGTACGCTCCATGACTACATGGCCGCGCTCGGGCGCGACGCTATCTGGTTCGATTACGCTGCGGGTCCAACCCCTGCCGCCGCAACGCTTGGCTATTACGATGCTTTGCTGGTCAAGGGCGACGTCCCTGGCCTCGGCAGTGAGGTGAAGGTGCCCGACGGTAAGATGATCGTGGTCTTGCGCTTGTCGGCCGACGCGAACGCTGAGGGCTTCCGCAAGGAACTCTTGGCAAAGCTCAACCCAGCCCGGGTCTCGGCTTGGGAGAAGTTCCTGGCCCAACGCGAACCCGAGGTCCGCGAAGAGAATCCGAATGTCGCGAACTACGAGCGTCGGCCGAAGGCCCTGACGCTGCAGAAGCCGTTCTCGGTGAAGGGTAGCATGGAGCGCACTCAAGTCCCGGCCGACATGAAGCTGGTGCTATTCGCCTCCGAGCCTGACATCATGAAGCCCATCGCGTTTGCTTGGGACAATCGCGGTCGCCTCTGGGTGGCCCAAACCAGCGACTACCCGCACGGCGTCTCCAAGGACGGCGCCGGCCACGATAAGATCATCATCTGCGAAGACACGGATGGCGACGGCAAGGCCGATAAGTTTACGGTGTTTGCTGACCGCCTAAACATCCCGACGAGCTTTACGTTCGCTAACGGGGGGATTATAATTTCGCAACCGCCGCAGTTCCTCTTCCTGAAGGACACCAACGGCGACGATAAGGCCGACGTCCGCGAAACCATCATGACGGGTTGGGGCGTCAACGACACCCACGCCCAGGCTAGCAACTTATCCTACGGCTATGATAATTGGCTCCGTGGCGCTGTCGGCTACAGCGGTTTCAACGGCGAAGTCGGTGGCCAGCGCCTCGGTTTCTCCCAAGGCAGCTATCGCTTCAAGGCCGATGGTTCCGCCCTCCAGTTCCAGCACCAGTTTACCAACAACACGTGGGCCCAGAGCAACAACGCTGCCGGCGATGACTTCGGTGGCACCGCCAACGGCGCGCCGATTTTCTTTGGTGGTATCCCGTTGAACGTCACCACTAAGGGCGTTCGCGTCATGTCGGCTAAGAAGATTAACCTCGTCGACCAGGCCCACACCATTACCCCAAATTTCCGCCAGGTCGACGTGATGGGGGGCTACACCGCCGCCGCGGGCTCCAACTTCATCTACTCGTCCCAGCTGCCTTCTCGCTTGCAAGGCGCCGCGATGGTCTGCGAGCCGACCATGAAGTTGATCAATCTTATGAACGTCGTCCCCCAAGGCGCCGGCTACGTGGCCAAGGATGGCTACAACATCGTGGCTTCTTCGGACGAGTGGATGTCGCCCGTCTTCGCCTCCGTCGGTCCCGACGGCGCCATCTGGTTCGCCGACTGGCAAAACTTTATCATCCAGCATAACCCGACGCCAAGCGTGGGCCGTGGTGGTTACGACGCTAAGACGGGTCCGGGTGGTGCCCACGAGAACCCCATCCGTGACCATGCCCGCGGCCGCATTTATCGGATTATTTCTCAAACGGCGCCTTCTCTCAGCCCCGCCCAGGCCAATACCGATGCGGCTTTGTTGGCGGGTCTCAAGGGGTCGACGCAGTATGGCCGTCTCCGGGCCCAGCAGCTAATCGTCGAAGGTAAGCAGACCGCCCTCACTGCGTCGCTCGTCGCCCTCGTTGTGGCGGCCCAGCCGGACGTCTCCGCCATCCACGCTCTCTGGTCGCTCCACGGCCTCGGCAAACTCGATGCTGAGACCCACAAGAAGGCCCTGATGTCTGCGGACGCTGCCCTCCGCCGCAATGCCATCCGTGCACTGGGCGAAGACGCCGCTGCGCAGGCACTCTACTTCGGTACCGGCGTCATTGCCGATAAGGATCCGACCACCCGTCTCGCCGCCATGGTCAAGTTGGCCGAATTCCCCACCTCGCCCGAAATCAAGACGCTCGTCCGCGGCTTGGCCGCCGATGCCGCCGTGCAGTCCGACGAATGGCTCAAGGAAGCGTCCAAAGTACTCGCCAAAAAGCACCAGACCCAAATCTACGTCGAAGGTCCCAACCTCCTGCCTAATCCAGGATTCGAAGACCTCGCGGGCGCCTTGCCGGCAAACTGGCAGCGCCGTGATTATGGTAATTCTCCGGCCAATAAAGCGGCCAAGTGGGATGTCGTGACCGACGCCGCCATGGTCCACTCGGGTAAGCACGCCATCCGCGGCATCACCCGTGAGGCTGGGGACACCAGCTTCTTTGCGGACGTGGCGATCAAGCCCGACACCGAGTACCGCCTGAGTGCCTGGATTAAGACCCATGCGTTCCGCGGCAAGGCCAGCCTCAACGACCACATCGGCCGCGCCGAAACCAGCACCATCACCCGCGACACCGATTGGGTCGAAGTCGAGGTTGTCTTTAATTCGGGTAAGCGCACGCGGTCGTCGATTAACCTACTCCACGTGGGCAAGGGTGATATTTACTTCGATGATGTGAAGCTCTGCGAGCTGACGGTGGCTGGCGAAGCCCCCGTGACGGAAGGGGTCGCTGCCCGGGGCGAAGAGATTTTCTGGAAGCACCCCGTCGCCGCTTGCGTGAATTGTCACATGGTGAAGGGGAAGGGCAGTGCCATCGGCCCAGCGCTGGATGGCATCGCTACCCGTGCGACCGCTGCGTATATCCACGACTCGCTCGTCGAGCCCAATAAGGTCTTGGCCAAGGGCTATGAGCAGTTGGGCGTTTCCCCGATGCCGCCGATGGGCCTGATCCTGAAGCCGCAGGAGCTTGCCGACGTGAAAGCCTTCCTCCAAACGCTCAAGTAAGGCGCACCAGGTTTCTATTGGATTGATTCAGCCGTGGGCGGGGGCTATCCCTCGCCCATGGCTGCCGTCAAACTCCAGAAGGAATCCAACCCGATCGTCACGTTGCTCTCGTTGATGGGCGTCACGCTCATCACCTTGATTATTATGTACGCCGGTCTCCCGGGCACCGGTTTCCATGGCCTCAAAGCAGGTGTCCATTTCGATATGGAGACGGGGTTCGAGGACGCCCGTTTTATGGATAACCGTATTATCTGCGAGTCCAAGGATGCACTGAAGGACATCCGGGCGGCCCTCGTCGCGGTGAAGTCCGATTATCCGACCGCTCGCGTCACGCTCAGCCTCGAGAACTACGCTTCGGGCTATAAGTTCAAGGTGCGCTACGTCACTTACTACGCCCAGCGGCTGAATCTCTTCGACAAGGGTAAACTTTTCCGCCGCGGCTCGGAAGTCGGCGACCCCGACCTCGATGCCGACGTGAAGGCGAAGGATGACGAACTGGAAGCCGCGATCCGCAAGGCCCTCGAGACTTATTTCAAGTCCAAGGGTGCCCAGTAATTCCCAAGACGGCGGCGCTATCTGCCCATGGAAAAGGCCCGGATTGCTCCGGGCCTTTTTGCTGAAAGTGGGGTGATTGAGGGGACTTGAACCCCCGACCCCTGGTACCACAAACCAGTGCTCTAACCAACTGAGCTACAACCACCGTTCAGTCTTCCTTGCGGAAGGGTGTTGACTGCAGGTTAAACGGCCTCGTCTGTCAATCTCGGACGAAAAGATGGCCAGCAAACACCGATTATTGCACTGCTTTGGAGAAATCCTTCATTTGTTCTTCCCCTTTCCCAGCCCGCCCGCCTTTCTATTCTGACATCATGCCTACGTTTACTGAAATTGGCCTCCCTGAGCCAGTCCTTCGCTCGCTCGCCGATTGCGGTTACGTGAACCCCACGCCCATTCAGGAGCAGGCTATTCCCGTGGTGCTTTCCGGTCGCGACCTCATCGGCGCCGCCCAAACCGGTACTGGTAAGACCGCCGCCTTTGCGTTGCCGACACTCGCTCGCCTCGGCCCAGCCGCCGGCAAGCCCCGCTGTCTCGTCCTTGTCCCGACCCGTGAGCTTGCGGTGCAGGTCGACGAAAACTTCCAGAAGTACGGTAAGTATCTCGGCACCAAGACCGCATTGCTTTACGGCGGCGTCGGTTACGGCCTCCAGGTCAAGGCACTCGAACAAGGCGTTGATGTCGTCATCGCCACCCCGGGTCGCTTGCTCGATCTTCATGAACAGAAGATTTTGGACCTGAGCTCTATTCAGGTACTCATCCTCGACGAAGTGGATCGCATGCTCGACATGGGCTTCATCGAAGACGTCACCCGAATTGTTCGCTACTGCCCGAAGGACCGCCAGACGTTACTCTTCTCCGCCACGGCTGATGAGCGCGTGGGTAAGATCGCTAGCTGGGCCTTACGTGATCCTGTCACCGTCGACGTCCGCGTCGGTCTCGGTGCCGCCGACACCGTCGAGCACGCCATCTACCCGGTCGATATCTTCCAGAAATACGACCTCCTCTTGGCTTTGCTGACGAAGAGCGGCTACAAGTCAGTCATCGTCTTTACCCGTACCAAGCGGGATGCCGACCGCATTGCCGAATGGATTGAAGGCCACGGCACGCCTGTCGCTACGATGCATGCCGATCGTTCGCAGACGGAGCGCGCCGCCGCCCTTGCCGGTTTCAAGTCTGGTAAGTTCACCATCATGGTGGCGACAGACATCGCCTCCCGCGGCCTCGATATCCGCGGCGTGACCCACGTCATTAATTACAACGTCCCTGAGCACGCGGAGGATTACGTGCACCGTATCGGCCGGACAGGTCGCGCTTCCGCTGAAGGCGAAGCTTTCACCCTCTATTCGCCAGACGAGATGCACCACCTGCAGCAGATTGAAATCCTCTTGGGTCGGGGCATCGAGCGTCGGAAGCTCGAAGATTTCCGTTACTACTCGGAACCGCAGCTGACCCCGGGTGGCCCGAAGGCCGCGGCGGTCTCCCGCAAGCGTAACCGCTAAGCTGTCGCCGATGTCGCCCGAGCCCCCGATGCGTCGAGCCTTGGAGCTCGCCCGGCAAGCCTGGGGGCGCACCCATCCTAATCCGATGGTGGGCGCAGTGCTTACCGAGGATGGCGTCATCGTCGCCGAAGGCTTTCATACTAAGGCGGGGGAGCCGCACGCCGAGGTCATGGTGCTGCGCAATCTCGGGCGTCGGCCGAAGCCAGACGCTATTCTGCACGTCACTTTAGAGCCGTGCTGCACGCATGGCCGCACGCCGCCGTGCGTCGATGCTATTGTTGAAGCGGGCATTCGCACCGTCGTGGTGGGTGCGCTGGATCCCAACCCCGCCCACGCCGGTCATGGACTGGCGTTGCTGCGGTCGAAGGGGGTGGCCGTGGTCGAGGGCGTCCTCGCCGCCGATTGCACGGACCTTAACTTGATCTTCAATCACTGGATTGTCGCCCAGCGTCCACTGCTTGCCTTGAAGGTCGCATCCTCACTGGATGGTCGCTTGGTTCCTGCGGATGGCATGTCGCCGTGGATCACGGGAGAGGCGGCCCGCGCTAACGTGCAAGAATGGCGGGCGCTCTTTCCGGCCATCGCAGTGAGCGTCGACACTTTGCTAAAAGACAACCCACGCCTGACCGCTCGGTTGCCCGAAGGCGAACGCTGCGGCATTCGCTTCGTCCTGGATCGGCATTTCCGTTCCGCGGGTAAGGCGGGATTAAATCTTTTCCGTGATGCCTATAACGACCGCACGATTGTGGTTGGAATGGAGAGTGCTGTCCGGACCGCCGACCTTCGTTGGTATGAAGCCGAAGGGGTGAACTACTGGTGTCTGCCCGGCGGCCCCGAGGATTTCTTGGCGAACTGGATCGCCCGTTGCGGGCACGAGCAAATCACGGGTGTCATGGTCGAGGCCGGCCCCCGCTTGGCGGCAGGTTTAATGGAAGAGGGTCGGGTGGACTACCTCTTGGCCTATGTGGCTCCAATGTTCACGGGAAACCCCGACTCGCCAGTCTGGGCCTCCAGCGCGGTCGGTCAGCTCATCGACCCGCGGGTACAGGTCTTTGGTCAGGATGCCCTCTACCGCGGTTATTTGGCCTAAGGCGGGCAGGGCGTGGGGCCGGTAGCCCCTTTTGCCACCTTTGGCCGCCCAAGGCTTTGGAGGGCATTTAAAATCCTTTTATGGCCCTTTAGGGGGTGCGTGGGGCTCGCTTGCCTCTTTTGGCTCGACTTTTCAATAAAAACTTTCATTAAAGGGAATCCGTCTCCCTCTTCCAAAGGGCGTCCTCCTAACCACTTTAACTCGAACCACTTATGGCAGACAAAATCACGGATATCAGGAGGAAGGAAAAGCCTTCTTTCACGTCTCTCATCGAGAAGAAGCGCGACGGCGGCGAATTCTCCGCGGACGAGATCCGGCAGATCGTCGATTCCGTCATGGACTCGGAGATGCCCGAGGCACAACAAGCCGCCTTGGCGATGGCGATTTTCTTCCGGCAGATGTCTGCCCAGGAAACCGCTATGCTCGCTGAAGAGCTCCGTCTTTCCGGCGAAGTCATCGACCTCGACCGCCTGACCCAGCCCAAAATCGCCAAGGTTTCGACCGGCGGCGTGGGTGACAAGACTTCGATGGTGCTCGGTCCGCTTGGTGCCGCCGCTGGCGTCATCATGCCAGGCATGAACGGTAAGGATGAAGAATTCTGTATCTCGACGGTCGAGAAGCTGAGTTCGATTCCTGGCTTCAACGGAAAGGCCACGCTTGAGCAATTCCGCCAACAGCTCGAGCGCGTGGGTTGTGCCATCACCGAACAGTGCAGTGACATCGCTCCGGCCGACGACCTGCTCTACACTTTGCGCCAAAAGACCGGCACGATTCCTTCGTTGCCGCTGATCACGGGTAGCATCCTCTCTAAGAAGCTCGCCGAAGGCTGCGAAGGCCTGGTGATCGACGTGAAGTGGGGCAACGGGTCCTTCATCCGCGACCTCGAGCAGGCCAAGCAGTTGGCCCGCATCGTCACGCGCGTCGCCCGCTCGCTCAACCGCAAGTGCGTGGCCCTCGTTACCGATATTAACCAACCCCTCGGCGACTCCGTCGGCACGGGCTTGGAAGTCCTCGAAGCCGTTCGTCTCCTCAAGGGCGAAGGCCCCGAAGACCTGCAGGACCTCGTGCTCAAGCTGGGTATGGAAGTCGTGCGCCTCGCTGGCGTTGCTGGTTCGACCCTCTCCGCCAAGCAGACCGTCGAGAAGCACCTCAAGGATGGCTCGGCCCTCGAGAAGTTTAAGGCCATGGTTCGTGCCCAGGGCGGCAAGACCGATTGGATCGACGATCCCTCCAAGTTCCCGCACGCGAAGTTCATTCGCAAACTACCAGCCCCGAAGCGTGGCTACGTCCACACCATCGACGCCGGCAAGATCGCCCAAGGCGTGCGCCTCTTGGCCACACTCAAGGACGGCACGCTCGACCCGTCGGTCGGCGTCACCGAGATTCGCAAGGTCGGTACGCAGGTCAAGCAGGGCGAGCCGTTGATCATGATCCATTACAATGACGAGGCCAAGGTCGACGCCGCGCTCCCGTATTTCCGCGACGCCTACCGCCTCGCCCCGAAGCGCCCGAACATTCCACCGCTCGTCGTTGAGCGCGTGGCCTAAGTCAGGTCTATCTGTGAAACAAAAGAGCCGCGGAGAAATCCGCGGCTCTTTTGTTTTCAAGGGGTAGCGAGCGGATTTACGCCAAACCGCGCTTCGTGCCTTGGGCGAAGGTCACGAAGTTACGCACGATACGGGAAGAGGCTTCAGGTAACGCTTGGGCCTTCTCGATGGCTTGGGCGGTATTGAGGCCGTCGCGGTAGAAGAGGCGGAACAGAGCCTTCGCCGCGGTGATCTCGTCGTCGGTGAAGCCCGCACGCTTGAGACCGACGGCGTTGATCATCTTCGTCTCGCAAGGGTTGCCATCCGCGATGACGAAGGGCGGGACGTCCTGCACGCACTTTGAGCAGGCCGCAACCATCGCATAATCGCCGATGCGACAGAACTGGTGAATGCCGGCGTTCCAGCCGATATTGACGTGGTCGCCAACGTGGACGTGTCCGGCGACGGCAGAGTGGCTCGAGATGACGAGGTGGTTGCCGATCACGCAGTCGTGCGCGATGTGCGAATAGGCGAGCAGGGTATTATCGTCGCCGAGGATGGTCCATTCGCCTTCCTGGGTGCCGAGGTGCACGCTGACGTATTCGCGGAAGGTGTTACGGGCGCCGATCTTGAGGCCAGGCTTGCCAGGGCGGGCCTTCAGGTCCTGCGTGCGGCCGCCGATAACGGCATACGGAAAAACTTCACAGTGGGGACCGAGTTGCGTGAAGCCCTCGACCGTGGCGTGGTGATGTAAGATGCATTCCTCGCCCAACGTGACATCCGCACCTACGTAGGCGTACGCGCCAATCTGCACGCCTGCTCCAAACTTCGCGCCGGCTTCGACGATGGCAGTGGGATGGATCTGGGTGCTCATCCGGACTTCAGCCTTGGGCGACCGAATCAGCGATGGCGAAGAGGAGTTCAGCGGAGGAGACCGTTTCGCCGTTTACAAAGCACTCGCACTCGGCGGCGGCAATACGACCACGAATCTTTGTCAGCTTGGCGCGAATTTCGAGCGTGTCTCCCGGAGTCACGGCCTTGCGGAACTTAACCTTGTCCGCGCTCATGAAGAAGACGACCTTCGGGGCTTCGTCGGCGGCGCCGCGGCGCAGCATGATGAGACCAGCGGCTTGAGCCATGGCTTCGATTTGCAGCACGCCTGGCATCACGGGCTGGCCCGGGAAGTGACCTTGGAAATAGGGCTCATTGATCGTGACGTTCTTAATCGCCACGAGCGAGTCTTCGGTCAGCTCGACGACGCGATCGACCATCACGAACGGATAGCGGTGGGGGAGGGCGTTGAGAATCTGGCGGATGTCGAGGGCGTTACCGGAGGGAGCCGTGGGGGCTTCGACCTTTTTTGTTGGCGTAGCCTTGGACTTCGGGTTTTTCGACTCCTGCCACTGCTTCCGCACGGCCGCCGCGAGGCGGGCGTTCAGGGCGTGCCCTGGGCGGACGGCGATGATGTGGGCCTTGAGGCGGATGCCCGCGAGGACGATATCTCCGATGATATCGAGGATCTTGTGGCGGACGAGCTCGTCCTTGAAACGTAGGGGCTCTTTGCTGACGACTTTGTCACCCTTAAGGATGATTGCCGAATCCAGCGAGCCGCCTTGGATGAGGCCCTTCTTGAGGAGCTCTTCGATGTCCTCGTAGATAGTGAACGTACGGGCCGGCGCGATTTGCGCCTCATACGTCTCGGAATCGATGTCGATGGTAAGGTGCTGCGTGTGGATGCCGCGGTCGTCGGCCGAGGTGCAGGTGATGCGTAGGCCGTCAAAGGGCAGGGCGATGATGGAGCGGCTACCTTCGTTGATCGTGATGGGCTGCGTGAGCGTAAACACTTCGCGTTCGTCGGCTTGGTCGACGATGCCGGCCTGATGGATGAGTGTGGTGAACGGACGGGCCGAGCCATCGACGATGGGCGGTTCGGAGGCGTCGAGTTCGACGATGGCGTTATCAATGCCCATGCCGCTGAGCGCGGAGAGGACGTGTTCAATCGTGTGCAGCTTCACGGCATCGGAGGAGACTGTGGTCTTACGTTCCAAATCAGTCACCATCTCGGAGACCGGACGGACCTCGGGTTTGCCGAAGAGGTCGATGCGCCGGAAGACTAAGCCAGAGTTGGGGGCACCCGGTTTGAGGGTCAGGGTGACCTCTTGGCCGGTGTGGAGGGCCTTGCCTTTGACTGAGGCTTCTTTTCCGAGGGTGCGCTGTTTCATACCGTGCACATAGTTATTCACACCCCCCTTGCTCTGTAAAGTCATAGTTTCAAGGGGTTTGTGCGGCTATTCGAAGTATTCGCAGGGAGGGGGCGGCTTGACTGGATGTGAATCGTTAGGGCTCATTCCGTTGGGGCCTGGCTGCCCCAAGGGTGGACGAGCCTCTAGCCCCATCAATGCAGGACAGAAGCCACCCCCGCCACTGTCAATTCCGGTGCCGAAAAGTGGGTGCTCCGGTCACGCTTTGGCAAGTCGGTTTACCCCTTGCAGTGGTCGCCGCCGGCACGGAGTTTTCGTCCCTGTGAAGTCGTCTTGCGAACAACTTCGCCGGCTCCGCACTTGTTCACACGTTTGGGCGACTCCTTGACACTTCGGCGAGCGAGGCAAATCGTCAGCCCGTGCTCCTGGTCATCGATAACTACGACTCCTTCACCTATAACTTGGTGCAATACTTTGGCCAACTCGGCGTGGAGCAGAAGGTCTTCCGTAATGACCAGATCACGGTTGCGGAAGCGCTCGCACTCAACCCCGACCGCGTGATGATTTCACCGGGCCCGTGCTCGCCCGCCGAAGCCGGTGTTTCGTGCGATATGATCTGCGCCTTCGCTGGTAAGAAGCCGTTACTCGGTGTCTGCCTTGGCCATCAGGCCATCGGCCATGTCTACGGCGGCCGCGTCCTCCGCGCCCCAAACCTGATGCACGGTAAGACCTCCCCCGTCTTCCACAATAACACGGACCTCTTTCAGGGTCTCCCGAATCCCTTTAACGCGGCCCGCTACCACTCGCTCATCGTCGAGCGCGAGACCTTCCCGGCTTGCCTCGAAGTCACGGCGTGGACCGAAGACGGCCTTGTCATGGGACTGCGCCACCGCGACTTACCTATCTGGGGCGTACAGTTTCATCCCGAATCTTACGCGACGCAGAACGGTCTCGCTCTCCTGGCAAACTTCCTTCGCCTCTGACCGATGTATTGCCCTCGCTGCAATCACGAAGACACCAAGGTCCTCGAAACCCGTCTCGGCAAGGGGAACCATTCCATCCGCCGCCGCCGCGAGTGCCTCGCTTGCTCGCATCGTTTCAGTACGATGGAGGAAATTGTCCGCGAAGGTTTGGTGGTAGTTAAGCGCAATGGCGCACGTGAAGATTTTGATATCACCAAAATCGCGTCAGGAATTCGCAAGGCGACCGATAAGCGCCCGGTCGAAGTCGAACGCGTTAACCTGCTCATCTCGGAAATCGTCGAAGGCCTGCAGAAGAAGTTCGAGGATGAAGTGCCTTCCAGCGCTATCGGTGAGGAGATCATGACTCACCTACAGTCCGTCGATCAGATTGCGTATGTTCGCTTCGCCAGTGTCTACCGAGAATTCCGTGACATCGATGAGCTCGCCAAGGCCATCGACCAGCTCCGCAAGGGCGGCAAAGCCAAGTGACTGCTGCTTCCGCCGCACCCAGCCGCCCAGCCCGCCTGCGCACGCTTAATGCGATGCTGGCCACCTTGGTCGGGACGGAGCCCACTTTGCGTCGCGACGTCGACGCCGTCGTGCGGGTCTTTGAGTCCGACGAGTTTTCGGCCGCCGGCTTGGATGCCCGCGGGCTGGCTAACGCGGCCGAGCACCTCTTGCGTCTGCTGGCCCCGGATGCCGTCCTGCCCGCCATTGCCGTCTTAGACCACCGGGATGAGCCTTTTGAGCCCCTTTGGGCTCCGGAGTGTATCGAGACCGCCCTTGGGCAGGTCGGCGACGCCCCGGACGTCCTGCTGTGGGTTGTGGGCCTCCAAGATCAGTATTTGGTCGGTCCCAAGGCCCGCTCGGTCAAGGCCCGGCAGTCCTACGATGAGGCGGTCGAGTGTGTGAACGCCTACGCCGCTCGCGTGCAGGGTCGTGGGCGCCTGACGGTGGTCGTGCTATAATCTGCCCCATGAGCAACCCGAAGACGCTTTTCCAGAAAATCGCGGATCGCGAGATTCCCGCGAAGCTGATTCACGAGGACGAGGTGTGCGTGGCTTTTCACGACATCTCCCCGCAGGCCCCAACGCATATACTCGTTGTGCCGCGTAAGCTGATTGCCCGCGTGGCTGAGGCCACCGCTGATGACCGGGCTACCCTGGGACATCTGCTGCTCGTGGCCGCCCAGCTGAGCCGTCAGCTCAACCTCGCCAAGGGTTTTCGTATCGTAATCAACAATGGTCCCGATGGTGGTGAATCCGTTCCGCACCTCCACGTGCACTTACTAGGTGGCCGCGCCCTGAACTGGCCGCCTGGCTGATGCCTATGGCACCCGCCGAACCATGCCTCGTGCTCGATGGCTCTGCCCGTCACGGCGTCCGCGTCGGGGTGTTGCAGGGTGGTCGCTGGATCGCTGAGGCGCATTCTGACGAGGGCGCCTTGGAGGCGACCTTCGCCTGCGCGGAACAAGCCTTGGCGTCGGCGGGACTGAAGTTTGCGGACCTACGTTCCTTTGCCGTCTGTGTCGGTCCTGGTTCGATGCTCGGCATCCGGGTCACGGCGATGGCTGTGCGTACGTGGGCGGCGCTGCAGCCGTGCGAGGTCTGGGTCTGGGAGCCGCTGGTCGCGCTCGCCGCCGCCGTGCGCTTGCGTGGCGAAATCGGCGCTTTCAGCGTCATCTCCGAATCCCGACTCAAGCGCTGGCACGTGGTTTCCGTGGATACAGCTGGCTTGTCCAGTCCGGCTCGTGAATGCGAGGTTGAGCAGTTGGCGGTCTTAGCGGGACGTATCTTGACCACGGCGACCCAAGCCACGCAGGTCTTGCCCGTGGCCCAGGTGGTGCCCGAGGTCTGGCCTGACTTACCCAAGGTCTTCGCTCAGGCCAGCGTGTTGCGACTTGAGCCCAAGCCTGAGGCCTTGAATGCGGCCGCCGATTTCGCAACGTGGTCGGGCGAACGCCATCGCGGCACGCCATGAGCACCCCGTTTTCCCAGTCCCGCGCTTGGGTCGAGATCGACCTACCCGCCATCGACCGCAATGTCGGCCGCATCAAGCAGGCCTTGCCGCGGCACGTGCGTTACGTCGCGGTAGTGAAGGCCGATGCTTATGGACATGGCATGCCCGAGGTGGCCCGTCGCTTACTGCAGGCTGGCGTGGATGCCTTCGCTGTTGCCAATGTGTCCGAGGCGATTCGCCTGCGTGAGGTCGGCCACGAAGGGGACACGTTACTGCTCAGTCCAACCCTGCCCGATGAAGTAGCCCGGGCGGCGGAGAACGGTTTCGACCTGACCATCAATTCGTTCGAAGAGGCCAAGGCCTTCGCCGCGTGGGGTTCGTCTCAGGGCCGCAAAGTCCGTGTGCACGTCAAGGTCGACACGGGCATGGGCCGGGCCGGTGTCTGGCATGAGTGCGCCCGCGAAGTGTTTACGAAGGTGCTGGCCAGCCCGGGTTTGGAATGGCGCGGCGTCTACACGCACTTTTCCGACGCCGATGCCGATACGGCCTACACGGCGCAGCAGCGCCGCATCTTCTTGGACTTGCTCGAGTCGATTCCCGCCGAAGTCCGCGCCCAGTTACTCATCCATGCGGACAACAGCGCCGGCTTAGAGAGCTTCTCCGCGGCTTCGCCATTCAACGCTGTCCGGATCGGCTTGATGCAGTATGGCTTACCGCCGTCGGTGGGGTCGTTCTTGGCCAGCCTGAAGCCTGATCCGGTCTTGTCCTTCCATGCCCGCGTCGTGTTGGTAAAGGACCTTCCGAAGGGCACTGCGGTCAGTTATAATCGGACCAAGACTTTAGCCCGCGATTCACGCGTCGCCATCGTAGCCGTTGGTTACGGGGACGGCGTGCCGACCGCGGCGAGCAACCGTGGAGCCTTCCTCGTGCGTGGTCAGCGTTGCCCGATTCTCGGCCGTGTGACCATGGATCAGACCGTCGTCGACGTCACGGACGTCCCGGATGCTGCCGTCGGCGACATGGCTACTATCCTCGGGGCACAGGGTGCGGATCGCATCACGGTCGCCGAGTTCTGCGCCTGGTCAGATTGCATTCCCTGGGAAGCCTTGTGCACGCTCACGCAACGTGTGCAGCGCGTCTACCGGACCGACCGCACCTAGGCGGCCTTAAGGGGACTTGAAGCCTGCCAGCGCCGCGTGCGCAAGTAGGCTAGCGAAAAAAGTGCCGAACGACAGGAGTAGCCAACGCCAGCGTTTCCAACCCTCGCGGTAGGGTGTCAACTGGATGGCTTGGTCGGGGATGTAGGCGGCGCAGTAGACCACGTTCGCTACAATGACGAAGCTGAGGAAGGCAGTCAGGTTGCCTGGGTCGCTCCAGCGCAGTAGCAAGGAATCACCGCGGATGGCGTGGTAGCCGCAGACGAGCCCGAGCACGCCGTTATAGGTCAGGCGTCCTTTAACTTCCCAAAAGCCGACCCCGTCGCTGAGGTTCTCGACCAAACGGTCGGAGAGGGCTGACATCGCTTAGACCGACTTAGCGGCCGATGGCTTAGCGCCAGGGGCAGGCGTGGTCGCAGGGGCGGCCTTGGCGTCAGCCTTCTCGGCGACCTTCTTCACGGCTTCCATGAAGCCGGCGTCGGCGGGGTTGCCGTCGAAGACGAGCTTACCCTTGTTGTCGAAAACGAAGACCTTGGGGATACCGGAGAACTCAATCGGCGTCTTGGTGATCCCGGAGACGATGGCGTATTGGACGCCCGCCTTCTTGGTGACGACGGCGATTTCCTTGGCGGTGTGGCCTTGGCACTCGGCACCAATCACGACGAGGGTGTCCTTATACTTTTCAGAAATTTCCTGCATGTGCGGCAGGCTGGCGATGCACGGCGGGCACTGAACGCCCCAACCTTCGAGTACGACGGCCTTGCCCGTTAGCTTGCCCATGGTGGCCGAAGGACCGCTGATGGCCTTTCCCCAGGCAAAATCGCGGAGGTCAAAAGTCTTTTCCTTCTTGTCGGCAGCGAAGGCGGGGAGGACAAGGAGGGCGGCGAGGAGGGTCAGGAGACGCATGACTTTATCTGATACGCGCTCGGGCCGTTGGCAAGTCCAACTCAGCCTCTTTAAGGGACTTTAAGAGAGAAAAGGCCCCTTAGGCGGGTGGATTCATCTCTCGCGAGATATCTCGGGTGAGGCCATAGGCAATCATCGCACCGACGCCGCCGGCTTGCCAGAGGAGTGAGTGGTAAGGAATCAGATCGAGCTGGAGGAAGCCGATGACAAGCCAAAGACCAGCGGAAACGAACGGCGCAAAGGTCCATAGCCCGGTTCCGATGGCCTCGGCGTCCATCGGCACGGAGCGCCGGAATAGCATGAACAGAATCCAGGCGGCCGAGGGCAGGGCACACCAGTAGGATTCAGTTTCGAAGAGGAAATCAAATGGCGAGGTGAAATTCGCGAGCGTGGAGAGGATGAATAGTCCCGTGCAAGTTGCCTTGAGCGAGCGTTCAAAGACCGTCAGTTTGCGTTTTTCGACCAGTTCATCTGTCCCAAAGCCGCTGGCTCCTTTGGGAGCAGGGCCTTGGAGGCCAAGGCCCCAGAGCAGGCAAAGAAAGAATATCTGGATGAAGCTAAAAAACATAAAGGCTTAATTATTCTTGGCCGCGGGGCCCAGAAGTCAAACCAGCCATGCGCAGCCGTTTAGGCCTTGAAGCCAAAGTACTGGCGAGCGTTGCGGTAGCAGACGTCGGCGACGAGGCGTTCGTTCCACTCCGCACGGTCCGGGATGCGGCCGGATTCGACGTCCTGACCGACGAGGTCGCACAGGATGCGGCGGAAGTATTCGTGGCGCGGATACGAGAGGAAAGAGCGGGAATCAGTGATCATGCCGATGAAGCGACCGAGGAGGCCGAGGTCGGAGAGCATGTTCATCTGGTCGCGCATGCCGCGTTCCTGGTCGAGGAACCACCAGCCCGAGCCGTACTGAATCTTACCCGGCGTGATACCGTCTTGGAATGAGCCCGGGAGGCAGGCGAAGAGGGCGGTGTCGGCGGGGTTGAGGTTGTAGAGGATAACCTTACCGAGGGCGTTCTCGCCCGAGAGCGTGCCGAACCAGCGGATCAGGCCCGGGCCCTGGCGGAAGTCGCCGATGGTGTCGCAGCCAGCGTCAGAGCCGAGGCGCTTGAGCAGGCCGAGGTTCGGGTCGCGGACCGCGCCGAGGTGCAACTGGGTGGCCCAGCCCTTGGCGTGGTTAAGACGGCCGACGTGCAACATAATGAAGGCCGTGAACTGCTCGGACTCCTCAAGCGTGGCGGCGTGACCGGCAATGGCACGTTCCCAGATGGCCTTGGCTTCCGACTCAGTGCAACTGGCGTCGGGCAAGTAATCGAGGCCGTGGTCAGTCGCGCGGCAACCGGCGGCGGCGAAGTCATCGTGGCGTTGGTTGAGTCCAGCGATGAGTCCGGCGAAGGTGTCGGCGCCCTTACCCGTGGCAGCGGCGAGGCGCTTGGCCCAAGCCTGCACGCGTTCGGGCTGACGGACCTTAAGGCATGCGTCGGGGCGGTAGGTCGGGACGACGCGGGTGGCGCAGCCGGATTTCGCGATGGCGTGGTGGAGGTCGAGCGAATCAGCGGGGTCATCAGTCGTGCCAACGACTTCGACTTTCATCTTCTTGAGGATACCGCGGGCCGTGAGGTCGCTGTGCTGGAGCTGGTGATTGGCTTCATCCCAGATTTTTTGCGCGGTCTGTCCGTCGAGGATTTCGGTGATGCCGAAGTGGCGGCGCAGCTCGAGGTGCGTCCAGTGAAAGAGCGGATTGCGGAGCGTGTGCGGGACCGTCTCAGCCCAAGCTTGGAACTTCTCGCGCGGGGACGAACCCGTGCCGGTGATGAGTTCCTCGTTCACGCCGTTGGCACGCATGGCGCGCCACTTGTAGTGGTCGCCCGCCAGCCAAATGGCGGTGAGATCCTCGAAGCGACGGTCGTCGGCGATATCCTTCGGGCTCAGGTGGCAGTGGTAATCCACAATCGCCTGGTCTTTCGCCGTGCCGTGGAACAGTTGCTGAGCTGTGCCGGTCGAAAGGATGAAGTTGTCGTCCATGAAGGCCATCGTCGGGGAGGTGGGTTAGATGGACATCGCCGCGAAACCACCGTCGACGACGATTTCAGAGCCGGTGATGAAGCTGCCGGCATCGGACGCCAGCAGGAGCGAAGCGCCGATGAGTTCCTTGGCTTCGCCGAAGCGCGCCATCGGGGTCTTGCCGAGGATTGAGGCCACGCGCTCCGGCGTGAGGACCTTGCGGTTCTGTTCAGCGGGGAAGAAGCCTGGGACGAGGGTGTTCACGCGGACGCCCTTCGGTGCCCATTCGCGGGCGAGGTTCTTCGAGAGGTTGTGCACCGCGGCTTTGGACGCCGAGTAAGTGAACACGCGCGAGAGCGGGAGGATGGCCGATTCGGAGCCGAGGTTAATGATCGAGCCGGAGCCAGCCTTGACCATGACTTCGCCGAAGACCTGACAGCCGAAGACTACGCCCTTGATATTAACGGTCAGGATGCGGTCGAGTTGGGCTTCGTCGATTTCGAGAAACGGCGTGGGCGAGTTGACGCCAGCACCATTCACGAGGATGTCGACCTTGCCGTGCTGGGCCAGAATCTCGTCGCGCAAGCGGATGAGGTCAGTCTTGTTGGTCGCTTCACCGACCTTGAATTCGCCGGAGCCGCCCGCGGCCTTAATCTTGGCGAGGCGAGCCTCTGCCTTAACGGGGTCGCGGCCCACGAGTATCACGTGCGCACCCGCGCCAGCGAAGCCTTCGGCCATGGCGCCGCAGAGTTCACCAGTACCGCCGATGACGACAGCGATACGGCCTTGGAGAGAGAAGAGGGAGGACATGGAAGTAGGGGACAAGGGTTTGGAGTATAGAGTATAGGGGGATGGGGGAGGATTAGCGGACGACGCGGGCGCCACCACCAGAGAGCTGCTTCTCGACTTCCTTGCGGGTGACCATCGAGGTATCGCCCGGGGTCGTGGACGCCAAGGCACCGTGGGCGGCGCCGTAGTTCACGGCCTTCTGGGCGTCGTTGTGTTCGAGGAAGCCGAAGACCAGGCCCGAAGCGAAGCTGTCGCCACCGCCGACGCGGTCGAGGATTTCGAGTTCCGGGAACTGGATGCTGTCGTAGAACTTACCGTCGTGCCAGCAGATGGCGCTCCAGTCGTTCTTGGTGGCGGTGATCACCCGGCGGAGCGTGGTCGCAGCGACCTTAAAGTTCGGGAACTGCTTCACGGCCTCGCCGATCATGTCCTTGAAGGCCTGCGTCTCGATCTGGGAGATGTTGTGGTCGACGCCCTTAACTTCGAAACCGAGCGAAGCGGTGAAGTCTTCTTCGTTGCCGATCATCACGTCGACATACTTGGCAATCTCGCGGTTGACCTCTTGGGCCTTCTTGAGGCCACCGATGGTCTTCCAGAGCGACGGACGATAATTGAGGTCGTACGAGACAATGGTGCCATGCTTCTTAGCGGCCTTGACGGCCTCGATGGTGGCTTGAGCAGTCGTCTCGGAGAGGGCCGCGAAAATGCCACCCGTATGGAGCCAGCGGACGCCCTTCTTGCCGAAGAGGTCTTCCCAGTCGAAGTCACCGGGCTTGATTTGCGAAGCAGCGGTATTACCGCGGTCCGGGACGCCCACGGCGCCACGGATGCCGAAGCCACGTTCGGTGAAGTTGAGGCCGTTGCGGACCGTGCGGCCGATGCCGTCGTCCTCGCGCCATTTGATGTAGTCGGTGTTCACGCCACCCTGCATCACGAAGTCCTCAAGTAGGCGACCGACTTCATTATCTACGAAGGCCGTAGCGACGGAGGTGCGGAGGCCGAAGCACTTGCGGAGGCCGCGGGCGACGTTGTATTCGCCGCCGCCTTCCCAGACTTGGAACTGGCGCGTGGTTCGCACGCGGCCTTCGCCTGGGTCGAGACGGAGCATAATTTCACCGAGGGAGACTTGGTCGAAGGCGCAGGCCGAAGCGGGCTTGATGTTGAGGGACATGGTCGGAAGGAGGGAGGGGGTTAAAGAGGATGCTTAGCCCGTGGGCAGGGTGGCGAGGTCGAACGGCTGGTGGCCGATGTGGCTAGCGATCTCGTTGAACAATTCGACT
This sequence comes from uncultured Opitutia bacterium, assembly GCA_903919185.1. Lineage (GTDB taxonomy): Bacteria > Verrucomicrobiota > Verrucomicrobiia > Opitutales > UBA953 > UBA953. The sequence continues at coordinate 22,500 of CAIXHF010000011.1, forward strand.
TCAGCCTTGGAGAACAGTAAGCCGCCGGACTTCTGGCTGCGCGTGGCGAAGGTCGCTTCCAGCTGACCAGGGAGCATGCACTTCTCGTTGCCGTGGCCGAGGACGTCGTCGATGACGGCCTTGACGTTCTGGCCCTGGGAGCGGCCCTGGGCAAAAGCGCCCGAGCTGATGGCCTCGGGGTGGATCACCTGGAAGAAGAAGGCGCAGGCCTGCTTTTCGCCGGGGACGTGCGTGCGGCTGCGAATGGTCGGGAGCGAACCACCGATGTAGCCGGCGACGATTTCATTGATGAGCGAGAGGCCGTAGCCCTTGTGTGCACCGAACGGGATGAGCGAGACCGCTTCGTTCGGGTCGAGCGTGACCTTGCCGTCCTTGTCCACCGCGGCATCAGGCGGGAGCTGCTTGCCTTCGCGCTTGAGCACTTGGACGCGGCCCATGGCGATGACGGAGGTGGCCCAATCGATGACGATCGGGACGCCGAGCTCGTTCGTCGTAGGGAAGCCCCAGGAATGTGGGTTGGTGCCGAGGGTCGGGAACTTGCCTTGGAAGGGGACGACTTCCGCGAGGGTCGCGGTGCAGTTCGTGTAAGCGATGTAACCACGCTTGGCGGCATCCATCACGTAGCCACCGCCCCAGAGGTAGTGGAAGGCGTTATCGACGGAGACCGTGCCGACGCCGTATTGGTCGGCCAGCTCGATGCAGCGCTCAATCGCGTCGACGGCGACGGCTTGGCCGAGCTTTTGGTGGGCGTCCCAGACTTCGGTCGCGGCGAAGCGGGTAGCTTTCTTGGTGACGGTCGCGTTGGGCGTGCAGCCCGGGACTTTGGCGCCGGAGCCGAAGAGCTCGTCGAGGTGGAGGGCCTTCAGCGCGTTGTGCGTACGGATGCCGTGGTGCGTGGCCATGCTGGCCATCTGGGCGGCCTGGGCCGATTCCTTAGCACCGAAGCCACGCTTAACGTAGGCGGCGGTGACGAGCGCCTCGTGGGCGGCGCGGGGGACAACGTAAAAAACTTCGCTCATGGGTAAGGTTTCGGGTGGGAGATTAGACGACCTTCTTCACCGGGACTTCCGGGTTGATCTGGGCAAGCGGCGTTTCGCCGTGCATTGCGCGGATGAGGTTCGTGACGGCGGCGACGGCCTGTCGCTGGACGCTCTCGGCGGTGCGGGAACCGATATGCGGCGTGACGACGCAGTTCGGAAGCTTGGTGAGCGGGTGGTCGGCGCGAGGCGGTTCTTCGTCGAGCACGTCAGTGCCGTAACCGCCGACTTGGCCGGACTTCAGCGCGGCTGCGATATCGTCGGTGTGGACGATCTCGCCGCGGGCGCAGTTGAGGATGAGCACGCCCTTCTTCATCTTGGCGATATTCTCAGCGCGAATCAGGTCACGGGTCTCAGGGGTCAGGTTGGTGTGCAGCGAGAGGTAGTCGGAAGCGCCGAAGACTTCGTCCATCGTGGCGGCGCGTTTCACGTCGTACTGGGCGGCGAACTTGTCGTCCCAGTAGAGGTCGAAGCCTACGACCTTCATGCCGAAGGCCCGGGCGCGGATGGCGACTTCCTTGCCGATACGACCCATGCCGATGATGCCGATGGTCTTATCGAGCAGCTCGTGGCCCGTCTTACGCTTCCAGCCGCCGGAGCGGGTGGAGTCGGTGTGGAAGTAAAAGTTCTTCTCCATGGCGAGCAGCAGGAGGAAGGTGTGCTCGGCGACCGTGGTGTGGTTGACGCCTGGAGTGAAGAGTAGGGGGATACCCTTGGCCGTGAGTGTCTTCACGTCGATCTTGTCGACGCCGATGCCGTACTTCGAGACGACCTTCAGGCGGGGGAGGGCCTTCTCGATCACCGAGGCGGTAATCATGTCGTCACCGCAGATGTAGCCGTCGAACTGACCCATCAGCGCGAGGGTGTCCGTTTCGCTGAGCGGACCGCGGGCGGTCACGACTTCCCACCCCGTATCGGCGAGCAACTTGTGGTGTTCTCCGGGGGTGTCCTGGAAGGAAGTGGTCGTGAGGAGGATACGCGGCTTCGTCATGGGAATATACTCATCAATCAGTGGCTTTATGGAGGTGTTCCGTCAACAGGACATCTGGGGTGGACTTACCTGAAAATCGGCGTTTGGTAGCC